>DAOTXM010000144.1:0-1652 GCA_034435215.1 Anaerolineales bacterium | reverse complement strand
TCTAAAGGCCGTTCAAGCGAACCGCGGCCCAAAGGATTATCTAAGAGCGTATCTTTACCGTATCGCCCACAATTGGATCGCGGACCATAATCGCCGCGCTCCGGATTTCGCCGAGCTCAAGGAAACACAAGCGGGCAACGAGGATTTGCCCGAACACGAGGCCGCGCTTCGCGCCCGGCAGGCGCAAATGCGCCAAGCGCTCCTGCAATTGACGCCCGATCAGCAACGCGTGATCGGATTGAAGTATTTGGAAGATTGGAATAACGAGGAAATCGCGCAAGCCTTGCATAAACCCGTGGGTGCTGTGAAGTCTCTCCAGCACCGCGCCCTGGCAAGCTTGAAGAAAATTCTCGAGAAAGAGAAGACCGAATGAACAACAACCCTGATCCCATGACCGAATCTTTCGTCGAACGCCGTCTCGATGAACTCAAGGACGTCCCGGCACGGGACCCGTTGCGGGCAGCCAGCGGACGGGCACGCTTCTTGCGCGAAGCAGCAGCATACCGGCAGGCCGTATCTCGCGGGACACAAGTGCGTCAAAGTGGGTGGATATTTCCAATTCGAAAGGAGAAATTCACTATGAACGTACTGGTATCCCTCGTTTTGGCTGCTGCCTTGATCCTGGGAGGCGGAGCCACCGCGGTCGCTGCGCAGGATGACCTGCCCAACCAGCCGCTCTACCAGCTCAAGCTGTGGACAGAAAATGCGAATTTAGCCATGAACGGCGATCCGCAGGAGCAGGCCAGCCTGCTGATGAACATGGCACAGACTCGCGCGGAAGAAATGGCTGCCCTGGCCGAAATGGGCCTCACCCCGCCCGACCAGGTCCGCGATCGGTTGCAACAGCATATTCAGCAGACCCTGATGCTGGCTGCCAACATGGATGACGCAGCCCTGACCCAGACACTCCTGCAACTGCGCGACCGGCTGCAAACGCAGGACCGCATCATGGAGCAATTGCAAACCCATGCCAATGCACAAACCGAGCCCCTGCTGACGCAGACGCGCCAGATGCTGCAAACCCAACTGCGGCTGGTGGATGAAGGACTGGCCGATCCACAGGGTTTTCGTTACACGATGAGCAACCAGATGCGATACGGCCAGGATGAAGAAGCAACCCCCGAACCCAACCAGCAAGGCGAGCCCGGTATCCATCAGAACGACCAGGCCGGGCAGCCGAGCGAAGCACCAGGCACCGGAATTGGAAACGGCAACGCTACCCCGGGCGGACCGAACCCCGACAGTCCGCAAAGCGGGAATGGTGGGAGCGGCTCGGGCAACGAAGCGCCAGGTGGCCCGAACCCAGATAAACCCCAAGGTGGAAGCTGCATCGGCTCAGGCTGCGATGGCAGCAACAACGACGGAGGCGGCTGCAGCGGAGCCAACTGTGACGGGGGGAACGGCGGTGGCGGCGGAAAAAATTAGAACCGCCGGTTGAGGCGCCGACAAAACTACAAAACAACCAAAAATCCCCGCGGAAATTGCGGGGATTTTTGCACACAGAACAAAAAAACAGGGTTGCCTCCCGGCAACCCTGTCGATTTCGCAAAACGTTCAGCCAGCAGGCTTTAGGTCTTACGAGAGTACCACCACATTGGCGGCTTGCAGGCCTTTCGGGCCATCCTCGATGGAGAATTCTACCTTCTGCTCGG
>DAOTXM010000143.1:0-15713 GCA_034435215.1 Anaerolineales bacterium | reverse complement strand
CCCCCCCAAAAAAAACCCCCACAACTTCTTTATTTGACAGTTCCCTCCGCCTCGACTAAACTTGGCGGAGCACTTTCCTGGAGGAACTCCCGATGGACTCAAAAAAAACAGATGATACTGTCATGCGTCGCATTCAGGCGATCAATGACCGCGTGAACATGCTCAAAGAGAATGACCTGTACTTCTACAACCAGCCGGTCACGGAAATCCGCGGAGGCGCCCGGGTGCTGGTCAACGGCCGTGAAATGGGTATGTACGCATCGTACGGTTACCTGGGGTTGCTCGGCCACCCGCGCATCGGGGCAGCGGCCAAAGCCGCAATCGATATGTATGGAACCGGCACACACGGCGTCCGCACATTGGCCGGGACGCTGAAGATCCACAACGAGCTGGAAGAGACCATCGCCGGGTTCAAACATGCCGAGGCGGCCATTACGTACTCATCGGGGTATGCGACGAACCTGACGGTCGTCTCCACCCTGATGGGCCGCGGCGATTTCGTTCTCTCCGACAAGCTCAATCATGCTTCCATTGTGGACGGTTGTCTCATGTCTGGAGCTGAGTTCCGCCGCTTCCGCCACAACGACATGGCCGACCTGGAAAAACGCCTGGAACAGGTGCCGCCGGACCGTTCCACCCTGGTGATTGCAGACGCGGTCTTCAGCATGGACGGCGACATCATCGACCTGCCCGCCATGGTCAAGCTCTGCCGGAAGTACGGCGCCTGGCTGATGATCGACGAGGCCCACTCGGTCGGTGTGCTTGGCAAGACCGGGCGCGGGATCGAGGAGCATTTCGGCCTGGATGATGTGATCGATATCAAAATGGGCACGCTCAGCAAGACCATCCCTTCGGTGGGCGGTTACGTAGCAGCCAAAAAGGAAATCATTACCTACTTGCGCCATGCCAGCCGCGCCTACATTTTCTCCGCGGCGCTTCCGCCTGCGCAGGCCGCGGCGGCCAACGAAGCCTTCAAGGTCATTCTGGATGAACCCTGGCGCATCGAGAAACTGAATGCCAATACCCGGCAATATATCAGCGGCTTGAAGGGCATGGGCTTCGACACCATGTTGACCGAGACGGCCATCGTCCCGGTGTTGTGCGGCTCGGATGAGCGCGCCTTCGCATTGACCCGCGAAGCCCAGCACCATGACGTCTTTGTTCTGCCGGTGGTTTCGCCGGCCGTACCCGAGGGGCTGGCCCGCCTGCGCGCCACCATCACAGCGGCGCACGAAAGCGATGAAATTGCCTATGCAATGGAAGTGATCGGCGAGGCAGGAAAGAAGATCGGGATTATCTAGATTTTTATTTACAAAAGCATCCGAAAACAAGGGTGGCGTGTGCAGCACGCCACACTTGTTTTCGGATTCCTCCTAATTTCTGATAGTTTTTGAACAATTTTTATAATAAATTTCTAACATATTCTTGCTAGAATCTCGGCATAACATGGACAAAATTAGGAGTTTGAAACAATGAAATGGCAATGGAAACTCGCTCGCATCGCGGGCATTGATGTATATATTCACACTACCTTTCTGCTCTTGATCGGCTGGGTGGCTTTCAGTTATTGGACAGAACAGGGCACGTTGCAGGCTGTTCTTTCGGGAATACTATTCATCCTGCTTCTGTTCGCCTTCGTGGTGATGCATGAGTATGGACATGCCCTGACCGCTCGAAAATATGGTATCAAAACGCGCGACATCACACTCTATCCCATCGGTGGTGTAGCCCGCCTGGAGCGTATGCCCGAGAAACCGATCGAAGAGCTGTGGGTAGCGCTGGCAGGACCCGCGGTCAATGTGGTGATCGCCGCTGTATTGTTCGGCTATCTGGTCTTCACCCGCACCTTTGAACCGCTTGCCAGTTTAACTGTTTCGACCGGTTCGTTCATCGAGCGTTTGATGGTGGTCAACCTGTGGCTGGTCGGTTTCAACCTGATCCCGGCCTTCCCCATGGACGGCGGACGTGTGCTGCGCGCCCTGCTTGGTCTTCGTCTCGAATATGTCCAGGCGACGCAGATTGCCGCTACAGTAGGACAGGGTTTTGCCTTCCTGTTCGGTTTCATCGGCTTGTTCAGCAACCCCTTCTTGATTTTTATCGCCCTCTTCGTCTGGATCGGCGCGGCACAGGAAGCCAGCATGGTGCAGATGAAATCCTCGATCAGCGGCATCCCGGTCACGCGCGCGATGATGACCGATTTCCAGGCTCTCTCGCCACGGGATACACTGGCGCGCGTAGTTGGGCTGATCCTGGCTGGTTCGCAGCATGACTTTCCCGTTATCCAGGACGATAGGGTGGTTGGCATCCTCGATCGCGATACGTTCATGTCGGCGCTCTCCCAACGTGGACAAAGCACCTCGGTGGTCGAAGTGATGCGCCGGGAGGTGACCGAGGTCGACTCGCACGATATGGTGGAAACAGCGCTGATGCGCTTACAGGAGAACGGTTCCAAGACCCTGCCGGTCATGCACAACGGACAACTGGTTGGCCTGATCACAGCCGAAAACATTACCGAGTATCTGATGATCCGCTCTGCACTGAGGGCGGCTGGTAGTGTGGCTTACGGTATGTAAAATAACTTTTCCCTGAGCGGAGGTCGCAGGTCGTAGCCGAAGTCTATTTTACTTGGTGATTGCCCTTCGACTTCGGGTCTCGATCCGGGCTTCGTCCCACTCGACCCCTCCGCTCAGCGCGAATACAATCGATAGGGAGTAGCTGCCCGCATGCGGGATGGACGGCCGTCAATCCGGAAGTAGTTCCCGGTTGTCCAATAAAAGGCAAGACTATCGCCAGGTTGGCGGTAGTCTTTTTTGTGGATATTCAGTACTTCACGAAAGTTCTTCTCCCAACCATTTCGTGATCTACTGATATTACATATAATGTCACTTCACAAACTGAACAAAGGATATGTGCTCTTTCGGGGTCTAAGATTCCGAAAGAGCCAAAAAATAATATGGACTGGCATACAAACGGTTTCACCGTTGCTTTAGATAAATTAAATACAGATAAAACGAACGGCCTGACCGCCTCCGAAGCGCAGGCACGGCTACTCGAACACGGCCCCAACGAACTGATCGAAAAGGGCGGTCGCACGCCGCTCCAGATCCTGTGGGAGCAGTTGACCGCCACCATGGTGCTGATTCTCATCGTCGCTGCCATTGCTGCGGCCGCCCTGGGTGATACGAAAGACGCAATTGCGATCATCGCCATCGTCATCCTGTACGCCCTGCTGGGATTTGTCCAGGAATACCGCGCCGAGCAGGCGATTGCCGCGCTCAAGAAGATGGCCGTACCGCAGGTCAAGGTGGTCCGCGATGGGGTATTGACCGAACTCTCCGCCCGTGATCTCGTCCCCGGCGATATCGTCCAGCTCGAGACGGGTAACCTCATCCCTGCGGATTTGCGCCTGCTGGAAGCGGTCAACCTGCAAATCCAGGAAGCGGCGTTGACGGGCGAATCCGAACCCGCCAGCAAGGTGACGCACGCGTTGACAGGCGACGACCTGCCCCTCGGTGACCGCCGCAACATGGCCTATCTGGGCACGGTCGTCACTGGCGGGCGCGGGCAGGGACTGGTCATCGCCACCGGCATGGGGACCGAACTGGGCCGCATTGCCGACCTGATCCAGCAGGTCGGCTCGGAGAGTACCCCCCTCCAGCGCCGGCTGGATCAATTGGGCAAGCTGCTGGCCGGGGTCGGGATCGGGATCGCGGTGCTGATCTTTGGCCTGGGACTGTTGCGCGGGGACGATCTCCGTCACATGCTGCTCACGGCCGTCTCCGTCGCCGTCGCTATCGTGCCCGAGGGCCTGCCCGCCGTGGTCACCATCACGCTGGCGCTCGGCGCGCAACGCATGCTCAAACGCCAGGCGCTCATCCGCAAACTGCCCGCCGTCGAGACACTCGGATCGGTGACCGTCATCTGCTCCGACAAGACCGGCACGCTGACCGAGAACCGCATGACGGTCATGGTACTGGATGTGGCCGACCACCGCCTGGATCTGACCGAAGAAGTGCGTCGGGGCGGTTCGGTCAAATTCTCCCCTCTCCCTGTGGGAGAGGGGCCGGGGGTGAGGGCCGAGAGCGCCATTTCGCTCAGCGCCATCGGCGGGGCGCTGTGCAACGATGCCAGCCTGTTGCCGCTCAACGACGGCGAGTATCACACGCTTGGCGACCCCACCGAGGGCGCGCTGCTGGTCGCCGCCGCCCGCCTGGGCTACTGGAAAGATGCGCTCGACGCCTCTTTCCAGCGCGTCGCCGAAGTGCCCTTCGATTCAGAGCGCAAGCGCATGACCACCATCCATTCCCTGGCCAGTCATGATCCAAACCTGCTGGTCGGCCTGCCCGTGGGTGGTTCGGGCTATCTTGCCTTCACCAAAGGTTCGGTGGACGGCCTGCTGGAGGTTTCCAACCGCGTCTGGGTGGGGGGCGGATTCCAGGATTTGGACGATGGCTGGCGCAGGCGCATCCAGAAAGCCAATGACGAGCTGGCCTCGAAAGGCATGCGCGTGCTGGGCCTTGCGCTTCGTCTCCTGGACGATCTGCCTGCGGCCATCGATGAGACGATCGAATCGTCCCTGACGCTGGTGGGGCTGTTCGGCATGATCGACCCGCCGCGGGACGAAGTGAAGGACGCCGTCGCCACCTGCAGGACGGCCGGCATCCGCCCGGTGATGATCACCGGCGACCACCCGCTGACCGCGCTGGAGATTGCAAGGCAGTTGGGCATCGTTAGCGGGAATGCTCCAGCCGCCGTCCTCGGCGGCGATTTCAGCAGCAAATCCAGCGCCGGGGAAAGTGCCCGAAAAGGGTACGGCACTGGGAGCAAACAAGTTATCACCGGCGCGGAACTCGAAAAACTATCCTTCGACGAACTCAAAGGTTTAGTGGAAGAGATCAGCGTCTTCGCGCGCGTCTCCCCCGAGCACAAACTCAAGATCGTGCAGGCCCTGCAGGCACGCGGACACATCGTCTCCATGACCGGCGACGGCGTCAACGATGCCCCCGCCCTGCGCCGGGCCGACATCGGCGTGGCCATGGGCATCACTGGCACGGACGTCTCGAAGGAAGCCTCCGACCTGGTGCTGCTGGACGACAACTTCGCCACCATCGTGGCCGCCGTGGGTGAAGGCCGCACCATCTACGACAACATCCGCAAGTTCGTGCGCTTCTCGGTGGCGGGCAACATCGGCAAGGTGCTGGTCATGTTGCTGGCGCCCTTCCTGGGCAAGCCCATCCCGCTGCTGCCGCTGCAACTGTTGTGGCTCAACCTACTGACCGACGGCCTGCTCGGGTTGGGGATGGGCGTGGAAAGCCCCGAGCGCGATACGATGCAGCGCCCGCCGTATTCACCGCGCGAAGGAGTGTTTTCCCGCGGTGGATTGATGCAAGTGACCTGGGTCGGCGCCCTGATCGGCGCGCTGGCCCTGGCGCTGGGCGCGTACTATTTCTTCACTGGCCGTGCTGAATGGCAGACGATGGTCTTCACCTTCCTGGCCTTTGCGCAGGTCTTCCAGGCGCTGGCCAGCCGTTCCAGCAAGGATTCATTGTTCAAGATGGGCGTTTTGAGCAATCCCACCCTGGCCGCCCTCGCCCTGCTGGTGATCGCCCTGCAACTGGCCGTGCTCTACATCCCCTTCCTGAGTGGTTTCTTCGGCGTGCTGCCCTTGAGTTTATGCGACCTGTCCATTGCCGCGGGCGCGGGGGCGCTGGTGTTCCTGGCGATGGAGGTGGAGAAAATTATCAATAAATAATTACCGTTGATTGAGTAGGCGGCGGGACATTGACATCGGGGAAATGATGATATATAATTCATTGACTAAATGTTCAACCAATTAATTTAGGAGATAACTATGTCCCCACGCGGGAAAAAACTGAATGAACGAATGCGCGCCGAAGCGATGGCCAGAATAACAAGAGCGGCTTTAGAAGTATTTGCGGAATATGGTTACTATGGCGCCAAAATGGAACAGATCATGCAGGTTTCGGGATTAAGTAAAGGCCTGGTATACCATTACTTCCCTTCCAAGGAGAAAGTATTTTTCCATCTCGTTGACTCTGCGCTTGAGATATCGAGAAACACCTGGAAGGAAGCTTTAGACTCTCCCGGAACTGCCTGGGAAAAGATCGAAAAGCTTTCAGATCGTTTGGTGAATACTGCATTTACTGAAGAATCATCACTTTATTTTCTCATCATGGTACAGGCCATGATTCAGGGCAGGGGCATACCCGGGCTTATGGAATATATCTATCAACGCACAACGCATTATGATGAACTCCCGCGCCTCATCAGCGAAGCACAAAAATCGGGAGAAGCGGCACAGGGCGATCCGGAAGTGTTGGCGTCTACATATTTTGCCTTGTTTCAGGGATATACGCTGATTTTGCTCTATGACGATGAATTGAAGAAAAAAATCACTCCCGATATGTTCACGAATTTATTACGCAACACCGGGAAACCTATATGAAAAAATATGGCTCTCCCGTTTCTGGCGGGATTTATCCACAGATAAACGCAGATAAACACCGATTCTTGATAAATGATCCTGAATAATCCCTTTCATCTGTGTTTATCTGTGGTGAATTTTTACCCTTTCCCGTTAAAAACGGTAGAGCCAAAAATATCCTTGGAAAGGAATGATGGACAAATGAAAGAAATCATAATTATTGGCGGAGGGATAGCGGGATTGTCTGCTGGTTGTTATGCCCAAATGAACGGCTACAAAACCGGGATTTTCGAGATGCACGACAAACCCGGCGGACTGTGCACCGCCTGGAAGCGCCAGGGATACACATTTGACGGCTGCATTCACTGGCTGATCGGCACAAAGGCAGGAACCCCCATGTACCGCATCTGGCAGGAACTGGGCGCGGCACAGGACCGGCGGTTCATCCAACACGATGTGTACCAGCGCGTCGAGACGAGCGATGACCGGGCCCTATCCATCTATACGGACCTCGATCGACTGGAGCAGCACATGAAGGAGCTGGCCCCCGCCGATACCGACGTGATTGAGGAGTTCTGCAACAACGCGCGCCGCTTTACCCGGTTCCTCAAGGTGATAGACGATCCTGACGGCCCGTCCGGCATACTGGACGGGATCAAGATGGTTGTAAGACTGCTGCCATTTATGGGCATCTTACGCAAGTATAGCAAGATCTCGATGAAAGAGTTCTCTGCGCGCTTCAGCGATCCACTCCTGCGCCACGCACTTTGCATGGCGGTCGACGCATTGGATTTTCCGGCGGTGACCCTGATGATGATCCTGGCCTTTATGCACAACCGTGACGGCGGCTATCCCGTCGGTGGATCGCTCGAGTTCGCACGCGCCATCGAACGCCGCTATCTCGACCTCGGCGGCGAGATCCATTACCGGTCGCGCGTCGAAAGGATCCTGGTGGAAAACGACCCCGCTGGCCCGGGCGATCGCGTCGTCGGTGTCCGCCTCGCCGATGGCAGCGAGCATCGCACCGATATCGTCATCTCCGCCGCCGATGGCCACGCCACCATCTTCGATATGCTCAAAGGCAAATATGTCAACGACAAGGTGCGTGGTTACTATGAAAATCTACCCGTTTATCCCTCCTGGATCCAAGTCTCGCTTGGCGTGGCGCGCGACCTCTCCGATCAGGCAACCATCGTCGGTTATGCGCTGGATGAGCCAATCGACATTGCGGGCGAGAGGGTCGCGCACATCAGCTTTCGTCATTTTTGCCAGGACCCCACAATGGCACCTCCCGGCAAGTCGGCTGTGATCACGATGTTCATGTCCGACCATTCATATTGGAAGGAGCTCTACAAAGAGCCCGAACGGTACGAGGCAGAGAAGAAGGCCATTGCCCTCAAAGTCATCGCCCAGTTGGAGCGCCGGCTGCCGGGCATCTCGGAGCAGATCGAAGTGGTCGACGTTTCGACGCCGATAACGGTCGAACGCTACACCGGCAACTGGCAGGGCTCGGGGGAGGGCTGGATGATCACGACCGACATCATGCAGAAGATGGTGATGGGCAAGGGAATGGACAATACGCTGCCCGGCCTGAAGGACTTCTTCATGATCGGGCAGTGGGTGGTCCCAGGCGGCGGCGTGCCTGGGGTGGCGAACTCGGGTCGGGCGGTGATTCGCATGATCTGCAAGAAGGACAAGAAAAAGTTCAGTACCAGTCTACCGGTTATGTCCTAGATGGGCGGTTTCTGCATCGATATCCTTCCCACGCAGCCTACCATCGCCATACTGGTCGTTGCTTTGCAGCTGGCTGTGTTCTACCACCCCTTCTCGAGTAGATTCACCTTATTATTTATCACTTGTCACTCATCTGCGAATACAAACTTGGTCGGGTTCTCGAAGAAGACCGTCCAGGCAATACACTGGCGGGGCGTGAAGACGTACAGCCCGCCTTCATCCCATTGGTCTGCTTGGGGGGCGTAGCCCTGGTCGGCGTACTTGGCGCGGTAGGCTTGCGCCAGGCGCTGTGCCAGGTCTGCGGGCGGTACCCCGGCGGGTTCGGACTTCCCCTCCAGGATGATGGCCTGGCTGCCGCTTTCGAGATGCAGCGCAACGTGCGGGTTCTCCGCAATGTTGCGCGCGTGACGGGTCTCGGGGCTGCCATCGTAATAAATTCTTCCATCGATGTAAACAGCCCAGCGCGGCACACAATGCGGACGCCCGTCCGGGCGCACGGAGCACAGCCAGTAGTTCCTGGCTTCGGTCAACTGCCGGGCCACGTCGTCCCAGGAGACTTCAGCGATGGGATGGTCCACGTAGCCGGGCGGAAATTGAGGGCGGGAGATTTTGATCGGCTTCATGGGGTAACTATACAGCATTTTCAGGAACCAAACCAGGAGCTTTTGCGTCCTTCTGGCAGACGAAAGGGAAACAGCATGAGATTCAAGACACTCACCATGATCATCAGCCTGCTCACGGTCCTCCTGTCCGCCTGCGGGATCAAGGTCAGCGACCCGCTGGACGGCTCCTCCTGGGAGTTGTATGCCTGGGACAAGACCCGCCCGGTCGAAGGCACGACCATCACCATCCAATTCGAGGCCGGGCAGGTCAGCGGCTCCAGCGGTTGTAACACGTATGGCGGCTCGTATCGCGTGCGCGGGAATACGCTCCAGGTCGAGGGGCTGGTGTCCACGCTGATGGCCTGCGCCGACCCGGCCCTGATGGAACAGGAGAGCATCTACCTGCAATTCCTGGGGGGCGCCCAAACGTTCGAGCTGACCGAGGGCCAGTTGCAGGTCTTCGGGTCCGGGGAGGAAGCGCTGACCTTCGTCCCTGCGCGCTAAGAAATCGAAATCAAGTATAATCCTGCCCAGCAGGTTGCCAGGGGACAACCTGGTTTTGATCGTCCGTCCCTGACAAACGGCTTCGGCGTGGCGACCTGCGTCGCTCCAATCTCCCTTGCGGGGGTATCGGGTTATGACCTTTTCTATGGAACATAAAAAGAATACGATCGATTGGGCCTTGCATACTGCGCGCGAATCGGCCTGGGCACCCTTGAGCGTCTTTGGGGGGTATTTGATCGGGCTCCTGCTGGGCGCGTATCGCGCTTTCCCATCGCTGGACATCCCGACTCATTTTTTGGGCGGCGTGGCGATCACGTATTTCTTCCGGTCGGCGCTGGCGAATTCCCAGAAATTGCTTGGCCCTCTCTCGCATAGCGCCCGGGTCCTGTTTGCATTCACCTGCACCGGCACGATGGTGGTAATCTGGGAATTCTTCGAATTCGCCGCCGATGCCCTCTTCGGCACGCACATGGTGCGCGGACTGCACGACACCCTCCTGGATATGTGCCTGGGGTTGTCCGGAGCGCTTCTCCTGACCCTGCTATATCGAAAACGATAGATCCAGTCCATCCAAAACAGAACCTGCTCCCGGTTTTGCAGTTGTATCCATACCGGGAGCAGGTCCATTGTCCAGACAGAGCGAGAAAGGGGCGTTGGTCAGGTCATTCGTAATGCACAGCCTCCAGGATGCGCACTTTGGATGCGCGGCGCGCCGGTCCAATGGCTGCCAGTTGGGAAATGACCAGGGCGATCACCACGCTCAAAAGCACGCCTTCGGCTGGCAGGACGAAGGTCAGCCGGTAACCTGACATGGTCGTCATCCCAATAAATAGAATGCGCGCCAGGACGACCCCGGTTCCCAATCCGAGAATCCCGCCAATGACGCCCATCAGCATGGCCTCGGCCAGCACCATTTTGACGATTTGACCGCGCGTGGTGCCGATGGCGCGCAGCATGCCGATCTCGCGCGTGCGTTCGATCACGCTCATGGTCAGGGTGTTGATGACTCCCAGGGAACCGACCACGATCGCGATGAGCGCCATCACGTCGAACATGCGAAAGGCCTGGTCCATCAAGGTAAGCACCTGGTCACGGATGACTTCATTGGAGATCAAAACCAGGTGGTAACGGTCTCCATATTGCGTATCGATTCGATCCTGCACGGATGACGCAGCGCTCTCTTCATCCACTTTGACCAGCAGGGTGTTCGCATCCCTGATGTTGAAATAACGGCGCATATCCTCCCAATTGCCCTGGACCACCAGGCCCTGGTTGTAAAAATCGACCACCACCCCGGCGACTTCGAAATCCTTGTAGCCCCGGCGCGTCTTCAAGCTGACCACGTCCCCCGGCGCCAGGTTGTATTTTTCCGCCAGCACGGTGGAGACGAAGACCGCCCCTCCAGCCTCCAGCCGTTTCAAGGCCTGCTCCGGGTCCAACTGCTCGCCGCTGAACACGAAATTCGTGACGCGCGCGTAGGCGGCCACATCGATGGCCATGAAGTTGATGGTCTCGGTCTTGCCGGCGGGCGTTTTCCAGTCCACGTTGAAGTAGCGCAGCGGGGCCACCTCGTAGACCCCCTGCACGCTTTTCAGCCGCCTTTCCATATCGCTGCGCAGGCGGACCGTGGAGGTTACATAAATATCCCCGCCCAGATAGGCCTGGATCCAGGTGCGCAGGTCGACGGCGAATGACTCGGTCATGCCGCGCACCATGATGACCATGGCCACGCCGACCATCAATGCGGCAACGGTCAGGGTGGTGCGCAGCCGCGCGCGCTGCACGTTGCGGCTGCCCAGGCTGCCGCTGGAGCCGTAGATCAGTTTGATGACCGGCCGGGAAACGATCTCCCAGATGCCTACCGTGATCGGGATGAGCAGGGTGGCTCCCGTGAACAAACCGAACACGGTCAGGCTGCCCAGGCGGAATTGCACATCGTAGGGGAAGGGGTTGATGATGAGCAGCGCCACCGAGCCTCCCAGCAGCAGGATGCCCAGCGTCCAGCCGTAGCGGATCAGCCAGCCTTCCTTCGACTTGCCGCGGACGCGCAACGCTTCGATGGGAGAGATGCGGCCCGCCTGCAAAGCGGGGATCAGGGCTGCCAAAAACGTGACGCCCACGCCGATCGACATGCTGAAGAGCATATCGTTCGTGGTCACCCGGACGACCCCCAGCTCCTGGTTCATGAGCGTTTCCATCAGGGACGTCAGGCCGCGCGCCAACAGGATGCCCAGCCCCACCCCCAGCGCGGAGCCCAGGACTCCCAACATGCCCGCCTCGACCAGCACCTGGCTGATGACCTGCCGCCGCGTCATCCCGATGGTGCGCAGCATGCCAAATTCGCGCGTGCGTTCCACAACGGTCATGGCAAAGGCGTTATAGATCAGGAACGCGCCCACAAACAGCGCGATGCCGCTCATGAAATTCAGTCCGATCTGGTAGTTCTGGAGCATCTGGGTCATGCGCTCCCCCTGGCCGGAGGGGTATGTGACAGAGTAATCATCCCCCACCTGGGCCTGCAGCGCTGCCCGCAATCCCGCCAGTTCCGTCGTGCTGGGATTGGGGTTGACTGGCACGATATCGATCTGGTCCAATTCATTCGAGCGGTTGAAGAGCCCCTGCGCCGTTTCCAGGGGGATCACGCCGAACGAGCCATTATTGGTTTTTCCCGGCCCCTCGCGCGCAACCAGGCCGACCACCTTGAGTTCCCTGGTGCCGTTGGGGGTGATGATCTTGATCAGGTCATCCACCTGGATATCTTCCTCTTCGGCAAAAGTCTCCACCAGGACGATCTCGCGCACTTTGGGGTCTTCATCCGTAAGGAAGCGCCCGGCGACGAGCGTGTAATCCCGGGTCTGGATTTCCAGCGAGGGCACCACCCCGTGCAACAACAACCCGCCGCCGCTGGCGCCGAAGAAACTGATATCCAGCTGGTCGGAGGCTTCTTTATCGGCCAGGTCTGTATTCTCGATCAGCAGGGGATTGGCAACCAGTACGCCCTCCACGCCGTCGAGCCTGGCCAGGATATTCTTCGAAAAACCGCCCTTGTTCGAATCCGCGGAGGAAATGGCCAGCTTTGCCCGCCCGGAAGTGCTCTCGAACAGGTTCAAGATCGAATCCAGCGCCGTCTGGTTGGTGGCCTGGATGGACAGCATGCCCGCCACGCCCAGGATGATCCCAAAGGCGCTCAACAGGAAGCGCAAGGAGCGCGAACGCATGGAACGCAGGGTCAGCAAGCGGAACAAGCGCATCTCAGGACTCCAACCGCTCCATGGTGCTCATGATGGTTCGCAACCGTTCCGCCAGGGGCTGCTCTTTCCCCGGGCGCAACTCCTCGACGATATCCCCATCCCGCAAAAAGATGACCCGGTCGGCATAGGTGGCCGCTTTGGGATCGTGCGTCACGACGATGACCGTCTGGTGGAGCTCGTCGCATGAACGGCGGATCAATTCCATGATGGCGGTGCCGGTCTTGGTGTCCAGGTTGCCCGTCGGTTCGTCCGCCAGCAGGATGGCCGGCTGGGTGATCAGCGCCCGTGCAATCGCCACGCGCTGCTGTTCGCCGCCCGAGAGCTGGTCCGGTTTGTGCGTGCGGCGGTCCAGCAGGCCCACCAACTCCAAGAGATGCGTCAACCTTTCTTGATATTTGCGCGGATTCTTGCCATCGATGATGACCGGTAGCAGCACGTTCTCCTCGGCTGTCAGCGTCGGCAATAGATTGAAAAACTGGAACACGAACCCGACGTTATGGCGGCGCACCAGCGTGGCTTTGTGTTCCGAAAGTTTCGCCAGGGATTGTTCCGCCAGCGTGATGTTGCCTTCCGTGGGGGAATCCAGGCCGCCCAGCAAATGCAACAACGTCGATTTTCCGCTCCCGGACGGCCCCATGATGGCCACGAATTCGCCCTGCTCCACCTGAAAGTTGACCCCGGTCAGCGCATGCACCAGATGTTGCCCCAGTTTGTATTGTTTCTTCAGATCCCTGGCTTCTAAGACAGGCATTGATTCTCTCCTAATCGAGCTGGTCGTGATGGATCAACACTTCACCGTTGTGACCGTTCACCGTGACGAGCGCGCGGTCCTGCAATTGGGTTGCGCCGGCCACCGAAACCACCGCAGGGATATTATATTCGCGCGCGACGATGGAACTGTGCGACAGCAGGCCGCCCGATTCGGCCACCACCGCGCCCGCGCGGGCGAAGAGCGGCGTCCAGCCCACGTCGGAATAGGGGATGACCAGCACATCGCCCTGCTGGACTTTGTTGAAATCATTGATGCCGCGCACCACGCTCACCCTGCCGGTGTAGTGACCGATCGAGGTCGGCACGCCCACCAGTTTCTCCTGCGATGGGTCCTGGATGGGCGGGGGCTCGTCCCCGTAAATGACCGAGGGCAGGCTGATGTGCTCGAAACGCTGGATGTCTTCCTTGTGTTTGGCCACGATGGCGCGCGCATCCAGGCCGCTGCGCTCGTCCGTGACCAGCTGGCGGACCTCGGCCGCCCGCAAATAAAAGACATCCCGGGCTTCATCCAGCAGGCCGCACCGCGCCAGGTGCTCCCCCAGGGCCAGATAATAATAGCGGAACAGGCCGTAACCATAGGTGTAGGAAGCGCTGATCTGCTCACGGAACAGGCGGAAGTCCCGCGCGCGGCGGTAGAAAAAGCCGACTTTCAGGCGCTGGGCTCCCCGCAATTGTAAATCCGAAAAGCGGATTTTCCCGTCCGCGTTCGCCGCGGCCGGCGTGAAGTTCGCGATCAAATCCAGCACCAGCTCCGGCGTCTCGCGCCAGGGCGTGGCGGAGAAGTCGTTGCCGTTGTCGCTGTACTGGCCAAAGCGCTCCAGGAACGCCGCCACCTCCCGCTGGAAGTCCGCCAGGCCGGGCAGTTTCATGAAGCCCGCATAGGAGCTGCCGCGAATGACCTCCTGATCGATGGGATCGAGCCGGGTGAATTTCTCGTGCAGCGCGTGCAGGTGGAAGTTCGGATCGTACTCGTTGGCCTCCGGCGTTTCGGCCAGCAGGTCGAAGCGCGATGGATCGATCCCCAGCTTGCGGAGCTGGCTCTCCAGCACGCGGTTGTACATCATCATCAAGAGCGGGCCGACGATGTTGTAGTAGGCCGCCTCCTGGACGATTGCATACAGCCGGTCGATGCCGGCCAGCAGCTCCGGCGTCTCCAACTGGCCGATGCGCCGGTAATCGAAGGCCTCGAATTGCTGGCGGATGCGCGCCAGGGCCTTGCGCATCTTGGGCGCAAAGAACCATTTATCCAGCAGGAACAAGGCCAGGTTGGGCAGGCGCAGGAAGGTCTTGAAGGTGGGCCGCATGGCCGGTTTGTGCGCGCCCGGCGGCACCAGGCCCATCAACGTCTCGACCGAATCGGCCGGCATGCCCACTTCCTGGAAGATCTGCCCCAGCGTGCCCATGTTGAAATAGACGCGATAATAGAACGACCGGGCCAGGTCCTCCGGCCTGACCGCCGTTCGGCCCACCATCTCGCGCACCAGGCGCACCCACATGGTACACACCAGGGGAATGTTGACCGAGCCGATCAGGGGTTTGATCAGCCCCGGCACCATTTCCTTCGATATATGGTTCGAATAGACGTTGTGACGGTTCAGGCTGGTGATCTCGCGCACCTGCAGCCAGTACAACTCCCGCCCGTCGTAGACCCATTCCAGGTCCACCTGGGATTTGAGTTTCTCCGCGATCCGGCGCGTTTCCGCGACGATCCGGTCGATCAAGGCCGCCGGGATGACCTCGCCCTCCGGCCTGAGCAGGTAGGTGCCCCATTTGTTGATCCAGCGATAGGGCGTGACCCCGCTCTGCACCAGCGCATCGCCCGCCCCCTGGACGGCCTCCACCACCACTTCGTCCGCCCCGGTGACGGGGTTGCGGCTCAAGGCCACGCCCGCGCAGGCGGGCGGGATCATCCTTTGAACAATCACCGCCATGAGCAGTTCCTTCGGCGCCAGGCCGTGCCGTTCCAGGTAGGACTGCACCGTGTGCGCCGTGACCGTGGCCCAGATCGACCAGACCGCCTGGAAGACGGTATCCACCCCGCGCACGTCGAGCACCGATTTGAACTGCCCGGCGAAGGAGCGCTCCAGGCTGTCCTCGATGTTGGCCGAGGAGCGCACCGCGTAGCAGGCCTGCGGGTCCAGGGCCTGCGCCAGTTCGCGCCGCAGTGCCTCCACCAGCCCGACGTCATCCGCCAGGTAACGGCGGTAGGCCTCCCAGGTCACCACATGGGTTTCCGGAATGCGCGCACCGATCCCGGCCAGCCGCCGCAGGTTGCGGGCCTTGTTGCCGATGGACCCGGGCAGCCTCCGGCCATTGAGATGAAAGACGTACTGCATGACCACTCCTGGAAAACATCAAATCATAAAAATGCCGGGGCTCCCGTTTATAACGGGATAGGGGGCGAAA
>DAOTXM010000142.1:0-13409 GCA_034435215.1 Anaerolineales bacterium | reverse complement strand
CCCCCGCCACACACCCCTATTTTCGGGCTTCTCCAAGCTATTTCGTGATCTACTGAGTATTCCAGTTGTGAATCCTCTGCAAAAAGCCGTTCTTTAGCAACCGACAATCTGAACAAAGGCTTGTTTTGAACCTGGCCAGCCTGCCAGGGATTGCCAAATAGCGGTAAAAAAGGAATCCTTGTGTGCCTGTGGCTGGTCTTGCCCGCTTGTGGTGTCGCGCTGCGCGCCGATGGAGTTCGAGTAAATAAAGGTACCATTCCATTGTTGGGGAAGGAGAACAATCGTGGGAACAACTATCAGTTCCGGATCTTTACGTCAACGCCCGAACGGCTCTCTCCCAAATGGCGCGCACTATCCAGGCCGTCAGGGACCTTATTACAAAGCCTTCCACCAAAACAGCCCATAGCCCGGATTGCGCCACCTGTTCGATCAAACCCAGATACATACAAGCAAGGGGCAATCACCGCATTCAGGTCAGTTTCGAACTCCAACGGTATCGCCAGCAAGCCAGGGATCATCTGCTCTCTGAGCAAGGTCCTGCCTTGCGACAACTACGCAGCCTCGAGCCGGAAACCGTCTTCGGGGACATCGAACACAACATGGGCTTCCGCAGATTCATGCTCAAGGGACTGAAAAAGCGGAAATCAAGTGGGATTTGCTCTCCATGGTGCACAATTTACGAAAACCGGCGATCCAGTGACCGCCAGTTTTTTAGCCTTGCTTTTTCTGCCCCCTTTTACCCTTTTTTCCTCACCCTTTTTGGACAACCCCTTCCCTTTTTATCGTGGTGGCGTAATTACTCAGCCTGCCTTTAGAATGGCGTCCCTACTTTTTTGCATAGGTCTGAGTAGATACGTGGTGGCACCTTTTAACTTCGCAACTTCGCTCCCAGTTCGTTCTCCAACCTGCGGACGATCTTATTGCGAATCGCCGCAGCTTCCTGGTCGGTTAACGTCTTTTCGGCCTGGTAGGTCAGGCTGTAGGCCAGGGATTTCTTGCCCGCGCCGATCTGCTCGCCGCGATAGACGTCGAACAGTTTGACCTCGGTCAACACTTTACCGCCCGTCTGGCGGATGAGCGCTTCGACCTGCGCCGCCGGGATGGACTCGTCCAGGATCAGGGCGATATCTTCCAGCACGGGTGGAACTTCGGGCACGGGTTTCACCTCATATTGAGATTCCGCCGCGCGCATGGCAGCCAGGTCGAATTCGGCCACCAGCACAGGCGGGTCTGTGAATTCGTATTTGTCCTTGACCAGCGGGTGCAGTTCACCGAACACTCCAATGGCAGTGCCGCCCACTTTGACTTCGGCGGATTTGCCGGGGTGGAGATACATAACGGTATCGGCCGGGACATAGGACACATCCGTTAAACGGAAGCCGGCCAGGAGACGTTCGATGCGGCCTTTGATATCGTAGAAATCCATGCTCGGGCTGGCCTTCACATCCCAGGCCGTTTCGCCGCGCGCGCCCGTCATCGCAATCGCCAGCTTGGTGATTTCGGTGGGTAAGGCCTGCTCCGAGCCTGTCGAAGAGTCGGACCCGCTGGGCTCGAAGATGGGACCGATCTCGAACAACGCCAGTCCCTCGCGCAGGCGGACGTTGTGCTCGAGCGTATCCAGTACCGACGAGAGCAGGCTACGACGCAGCACGCTCTTTTCAGGCGCGATGGGGTTTGCCACGCGGACATACGCGCCGCTGAGGCCCAAGCGGGCTTCGCGTTCCGGATAGGTCATGCGGTAGCTGACCACTTCCTGCAGGCCCAGGCCGACCAGCTGGTCGCGCAGGCGCTCCTCCCACTCATTGACCGGGTTGCCCACCTGCGGCGGGAGTTCGTCAGCCATGCGCGTTTCGGGGATGTTTTCATATCCATACAGGCGGGCGACTTCCTCGAGCACATCCGCCAACCCGACCACGTCCTCGCCGATGTCCATGCGGTGGGGCGGGGTTTGGGCAATGACTTTTTCGTCCTCGATTTTGCACGTGAATTCGACGCGTTCGAGCAAATCGGCGATTTCCTGCGCGCTGAGCTCGATGCCCAACAGGCGCCTGACATCGCGCGGTGTGACTTCCACGGCAGGGTCTGCCGGCGGCAGGGGATAATTATCGATGAACCCGGGGGCAATCTTCCCGCCGCCCCAGGCGGCCATATATTCCAGGCCGCGTTTCAGGCCGGGCTCGGTCATGGCCGGGTGCACGCCGCGCGAAAAGCGGAAGGATGCCTCACTGTGCAGGTTGTGGCCGAAAGCCGTACGGCGCGTGTTGATGAAGTTCCAGGCCGCCGCTTCGAGCAGCACATTGCGGGTTTTATCGGTCACCTCGGACTCGAGCCCGCCCATCACGCCCGCCATCGCCAGCGCGCTCTGCTCGTCACAAACCAGCACGTTGACGGGTGTCATGGTACGCTTTTCGCCATCCAGCGTGGTCAATATTTCGCCGTCCCGGGCGGCGCGGGTAATGATCTTCACCGGCTTCTCCCCGGCGCGTTTCTTCAACACGTCATAATCGAAGGCGTGCAGAGGCTGCCCGATTTCGAGCATGGCGTAGTTGGTGGCATCCACGATGCTGTTGATAGGACGCATGCCCGCCAGCCGCAGCCGGCGTTGTATCTTGTATGGACTGGGCCGGATGTTGACGTCCCGAATCAACCCAAACATAAAGCGCGGATTCAACGAAGGGTCCGTGATTTCCACTTCGACCAGCCCATCGATCGGACTCCCTTCGGTCTGCAACCGTATTTCGGGCTTTTTCAGCGTTCTACCTGTGAGTGCCGCCAATTCCCGCGCGACGCCCAGAACGCTGGCGCAGCGTGCCATGTTCGGCAGGATGGCGATATCGAGCACCGCATCGCCCATGTAATCCGCCAGCGGCATGCCCACCGGCGCATCGTCGTCCAGCATGATGATGCCCTCGTGTTCATCCGAGATGCCGAGTTCCTTCTCCGAGCAAGCCATCGAATATGATTCCACACCGCGGATCTTGGCGCGTTTGAGCGTGACCAGTACCTGGCCTTCCTGATGCCCATCATAGATTTGCGCGCCTTCTTTGGCGTAGGCTACCTTGATGGGCTTGGATAATTTCCCTGTGCCCTTGTATTCGAACAGGTTGGGCGCGCCGGTCAGCACGGTGTGCTTGACCTGACCGTCGAACAGGTCACATAGCACCAGCCGGTCCGCGTTGGGGTGTGGCATCACCTCGCGGATCTCGGCTACGACGATCTTTTCCTTGTCCCATGCGAGACCGCTGGTCTTGAACTCGTGGCGGATGCTGGAGTGCATTCCCTGCGGGGCATCTCCGGGCATCGGCCAACCAACGTAACGGATTTCGTCCACTTCGAGGCCAGCCAGGGTCAGTTTTTTGGCTATCTCTTCGACGGAGAGGCCATCGATATTTACAAATTCTTGTAACCAGGAGAGAGGTACTTTCATTCAGGCCTCCTCTTAGAACTGTTCCAGGAAACGTATATCGTTTCCCCAGAAATAGCGAATGTCGTTGATTTTGTAGCGCAGCATCAACTGGCGCTCCGGTCCCATGCCAAAAGCATAGCCGGTATAGCGACGCGGATCATAACCGCCGTTTTGCAGTACGATCGGATGGACCATGCCGCAGCCCAGGATTTCCAGCCAGCCGGACTGCTTGCAGACCGGGCAACCCGCTCCGCCGCAGACAAAGCATTCCACGTCCATCTCGGCGCTCGGCTCTGTGAAAGGGAAGTAGGAGGCGCGAAAGCGTGTACGCACATTCTGCCCGAACATGCGCCGGGCAAAATCCGAGAGGGAGCCTTTCAGGTCGGCGAAAGTGATGTTTTCGCCGACAGCCAGTCCCTCCACCTGGTTGAATTGCACCTCGGAGCGGGCGGTAATCTGTTCGCTGCGGAAGCACATCCCCGGCAGCACGATGCGGATCGGTGGTGGATCCTCAGGATGCTTCGAACTGGCCTCGCGCATGGCGCGGATCTGACCGGGTGAGGTGTGCGTGCGTAGCAAAATCGG
This sequence comes from Anaerolineales bacterium, assembly GCA_034435215.1. Taxonomy (GTDB): domain Bacteria; phylum Chloroflexota; class Anaerolineae; order Anaerolineales; family Villigracilaceae; genus JAABUE01. The sequence continues at coordinate 9,418 of DAOTXM010000142.1, read as the reverse complement.
ATTGTCTCCACGTTCTCCCGCATCGATGTAAAGCGTGTCCTGCATCTCGCGGGCGGGGTGATGCGGCGGGAAGTTGAGCGCCTGATAGTTGATCTCATCGGTTTCGACTTCGCGCGAAGTGTAGACCTGAAAGCCCATCTCGGCAAAAATTTGGATCACGCGGCGTAACTGTTGCGTAGACGGATGCAGGCGTCCCACCCGTATGCCGCGTCCCGGCAGGGTCACATCCAGTTGTTCCTCTTCCAGCGATCTCGCCAGTGCTGCCGCTTTGACGGCTTCTATCCGTTCCGCCAAAGCCGTCTCAAGCGAGAGTTTCACGCGGTTGGCAGCCTGCCCCACGGCCGGGCGATCCTCTTTGGAGAGTTGACCTAACCCGGAAAAGACCTGCATGAGTGGGGAACTGCGTCCCAGGTGGGCAACCCGCCAGGCTTCCAGCGTGTCCTGGTCATTGACAGACTCTAGCACAGCCAATGCTTTCTGCTCGATTTCAATTAGCTTATCCAGCATTTGTACCTCCTGATAAGAGAGTAGAGAGTGGAAAGCAGGGATTCATTCTGGACGACCTGACTACTCTCTGATTTTGTTCACCAAAATAAAATCCTCCCATCCACAATGGGACGGGAGGGAGTTCCCGCGGTACCACCCAAATTAGCCTTTTCAGGCTCACTTAGCGCTGACCATCATCAGCCTCCCCGCTAACGCTGGGATTGCGGCTCAGACTACTTGTGGGACATGTCCCACGTTCCCCCGAGCGGCTCAAGAGGGAACTTCGGCCAAGTTCTACCGGGTGGGAGTCTCAGCCAATGCTCCACACGTCTCTGGCGGCTTCCGCTGGCATACTTTCCTCTTTCGCAGCCTATAGCATATTTAAATTCAGTATCATTGCTTCACGAAAGCCGAAAGAGTACTCGAAAACAGGGGAGTGGAGCGGCGTGCGCCCACTCCACTCCCCTGTTTTCGGGCTTCTCCCAATCATTTCGCGGTTGATTGATTATCTGCAAAAAGCAGCGGAATGTCAAGGGCACTTGGAATATAATCACTTCATGAACCATATTGTCTACATCGCTCTCGGGACCAATCTGGGTGACCGCCTTGCCAACCTGCACACGGCGATCGAATCCATGCCGCCGGAAGTCATCGTGTTGGCCAAGTCGCACGTCTACGAGACGCCGCCCTGGGGATATGAGGACCAGCCTGCTTTTCTAAACATGGTCATCAAAGCGGAGACAGGTCTGGGGCCGGAAGCGCTGCTCGAACACCTGAAGCAGCTCGAAGTCCGGTTGGGACGCGAGCAGAGTTTCCGTTGGGGGCCGCGGTCGATCGATCTGGATATCCTGTTCTATGATGATCTGGTCATCGATACGCCGCCCCTGATCATCCCGCACCCGCGTTTGCAGGAACGTGCTTTTGTGCTCGTCCCGTTGATGGACGTGGCGCCAGATTTGGTCCACCCGGTACTTCAAAGAAGCGTCAGCCTTCTCCTGACCCAGGTGAATGCACAGGGGATTGTTCGCTTCAGCAAACGGCTTGATCATGAGTACAATACCCACCCTGTGACGGTCTGGCGATTGATTACCACCCCTCCCGCGCGCGGTGCATGGAACATGGCTGTGGACGAGGCCATCCTCGAGCATGTGGAACGCGGCGAAGCCTTCCCAACTTTGCGTTTGTATGCCTGGGACCCGCCCTGCCTTTCGCTTGGCCGCGCCCAGCCTTTCGCGGATGTGGACATCCCCCGTTTACAGACACACGGCTGGGACGTGGTACGCCGTATGACCGGCGGGCGCGCCATCCTGCACACGGACGAATTGACCTACTCCGTCACCGGCCCTGCTGACGAACCGCGCCTGGCAGGTACGGTACTCGACTCCTACAACCGGCTGGCAAGCGCGCTGCTGGCCGCTGTGGGGGATTTGGGCTTGCCGGTGGAGATGGAGGCAGGCAAGGCAAATGGGGACGGGACACCCAATCCGGTCTGTTTCGAGGTGCCTTCGACGTATGAGATCACCGTCGATGGCAGGAAGTTGATCGGCTCAGCGCAGGCGCGCCGCAAGCAGGGAGTGCTCCAGCACGGGTCGCTGCCTCTAACCGGTGACCTGACGCGCATCTGCCAGGCGCTGGTCTTCCCAGACGAGCCCACTCGCCAGGCAGCCATGGGACGGTTGCTGGCGCGCGCGACGACGGTGGAATCCGTTTTGGGGCGGGAAGTGGCCTGGGAGACCGCCGCGCAGGCTTTCGTCCGGGCGTTCGAAGCGCGATTGGGTTTGAAACTGGAAGCAGGAGCGTTATCAGAGTCCGAGCTGGCGCGCGCGGAAGAACTCGTTAACGAGAAGTACGCCCATTCGTCCTGGACGGAGAAGATTTAGTTTTGATGATGAAAAGTCAACGCCCCGTTATTCTCCGGGGCGTTGTGTTGCTACTTCTCTTCGCTCTGTTTTTCTGCCGGCACAGCAGCCGCTGAATGAGGAGCCGCACGGCGCATACGCTCTTCCTCCAACGAGCGTATCCCGTTGCGGACCTGGTTGAGGGAACGTTCGAGTTCATCCTGGAGGCGGCCGAGGGTGTCGATCACATAATCATCTGCATCCTGCCGGGTGGCTTCTGCATCGGCGCGGGCCTGGTTGATGATCTGCTCAGCGCGGCGCTCAGCATCCTGGACAATCGCATCTTTCCTGACCATCCCATCCGCTTTTTCGCGCGCCAGATCGAGGGTGCGATTGGCTTCTTCCTGAGCCTGCGCCATCACCCGGTCACGCTGACCGAGTAACTGCTGGGCCTTTTTCACCTCTTCCGGGATGGCAATACGCATCTGGTCGATGATGTCCAGCATGCGGTCCTCATCCACTGCCACATTGTGCGTGAAGGGAATGGGTTTCCCATCGTTGAAAAGTTCTTCCAGGCGGTCGATCAGTTGCAGGATGTCCATAGGTTCCTCCGTTTTCCGTCCACGGATACCCTTATTCTATCCGATTTTTTATCGTTCTCCGGTATTTTCACCAAAAGAAGGGGGAAGTGGGGGGTTGTGGCGGGCTGCGCCCGCCCACAACACCCTACACCCCGAACCATTCTAATCTCTGAGCGCATTGGGAAGATGTTGATCTTCCATGCTGCTCAATTTTTGTTTTAAAGCCGCCTCCACATGTGGAGGAACCATGCTCGACACGTCCCCGCCCAGGGAGGCGATCTCCCGCACCGTAGAAGACGATAGGAAGGTATGTTCTTCGGCTGTGATGAGCGCCATATATTCTATATCTGGTAACAAGCGATGATTGGCCAGCGCCATGCGGAACTCGAATTCGAAATCCGAGAACACCCGCAACCCGCGTACAATGACCTTGGCATCCACCTTGCGCGCAAAATCCACTGTGAGACCACTGTAGCCGGTCACGCGGATCTTGGGGTTGCTGGCCACCGCCTGTTCGACCAGCGAGATGCGTTCTTCGGGAGAGAAGAACAACGTTTTGAGCGGTTTGTCGTAAACCGCCACCACGATCTCATCGAACAGGCGCGAGGCGCGCTCGGCGATGTCGATGTGGCCGTAGTGTACGGGGTCAAACGTTCCTGGAAATAAGGCTCTAACCATCAAATCTCCATGTTTTCAAACACAAAGAACACGAAGGATTTATAGAAAAACCTTGGTGAACTTTGTGTCCGGTGTGTTCAAGACACGTCACCCTTGCCGTCGCCCCAGAAACGTTGCAGCGCTTCCGCCAGCAGGGCGTTTTCGGGCTTCTCGAGTTTAGCATCTTCTGCAAATAATTTCTGTGCATGCGCGCGGGCATCTTCGATCAGGCCAACGTCGGTCAGGCTGGCCATGCGCAAGCCGGAGGCATAACCCGACTGGCGCGTACCCAGGAATTCGCCGGGACCGCGCTGCTGCAAGTCGCGCTCGGCCAGCACGAAACCATCAGTGCTCTCGGCCATGGCCTGCAAACGTTCGTTCTCGATCGCATCTTCGTGATCGGGAATGAGCAGGCAGTACGACTGCTCCGCGCCGCGCCCCACCCGCCCGCGTAACTGGTGCAACTGTGCCAGGCCGAAGCGGTTTGCCCCCTCGACCAGCATAACGCTGGCGTTCGGCACGTCCACGCCCACTTCCACCACCGTGGTCGAGACCAGGATGTCGAATTTCTTGTCGCGGAACTTGCGCATGACCGCATCTTTCTCGTCGGGGCGCATGCGCCCGTGCAACAGGCCGAGCTTCAGATCGGGGAAAATTTCCTGCGAGAGTGTCTCGTGATCGTCCACGGCAGCGCGCGAGTCGATCTTCTCGCTCTCTTCGATCAGCGGATAGATGATGAAGGCCTGCTGTCCGCTCTTGATCTGCGAGCGGATCAATGTGTATGCGCGCTCGCGTTCCTGCGGCCTCAGCACGTAGGTTGCTACCGGCTGCCGCCCGGCGGGCATCTCGTCCATGATGCTCAGGTCCAGGTCGCCGTACAGGGTCAGTGCCAGCGAGCGCGGGATGGGCGTGGCGGTCATCACCAGCAGGTGCGGCGTCCGGCCTTTGGCGCGCAGGGCAGCCCGTTGTTCCACACCGAAGCGGTGCTGTTCGTCGATGACGGCCAGTTCCAAATCTGCAAACTGGACCGGGTCTTCCAGCAGCGCGTGTGTCCCGATGATGACGTTGATCGTTCCAGACTGTAGACCGGCGCGGATCGCTTCTTTCTCCGCCTCGGGCGTGTCCCCGATTAACAAATGGACTGCATCCCGTGGTAGGATCCCATTTTCCCCTGCTAACAGGCCGGAGAAATTGCGATAATGCTGTTCCGCTAAAATGGACGTTGGCGCCATGACCGCCGCCTGTGCTCCCGCGTTTGCAATGATAGCGACCGCCAAAGCAGCTACCACGGTCTTCCCAGAGCCGACATCGCCTTGCAACAGGCGATTCATCGGGCGTCCTGATCCCAGGTCGACCAGGATGTCCGAGACCGCGCGTTGCTGCGCCCCGGTCAGTTCGAACGGCAGCGCTTTGACGCGTGCGTCCAGCCATTCATCCTGCACGTCGAAGATGCGCGCGGTAACGGATTGCCAGTCGCGCTTCTGACGCAGCACACCCATCTGTAGAAAGAAAATTTCATCGAAGGCCAGTCGTTTGCGGGCGGATTTCAATTTTTCTTGTGTGTCGGGGAAGTGTGCCTGTAAGATCGCCTCGCCAAGCTCCAGCAGTTTTGCCGCTGAACGCACGCTTGCGGGCAGGTGATCGGTGACGCGCGGCGCCCAGTAGGTGACCACCTGGTTCATCAATCCGCGCAGCCATTTTTGCGTGATTTTCTCGGTCAGCGAATAGATCGGGACAATGCGGTTGGTGTGCAGGCTTTCCGCCTCGACCGGCTCGAAGTCGGGATTATTCATCACCAGGCGGCCCAGGTATTGTTCGACTTTGCCGGAGACGGCGATGGCATCGCCCGCCTTCAGGCGGTTGACCATCCAGGGCTGATTGAACCAGGAAAGCCGTAACGAGGCGGTGCCGTCAGACAGAATGGCTTCGACCAGTTGCTGTTTGCCGCCGCGGATCGGGCGAGTGTGTACCGACTGCACCGCGCCAATGACGGTCACCTGCTGGCCGTAGAACAGTTCCTTGATAGGTTTGAGCTGGCTGTAATCCTCGTAACGGCGCGGGAAGTAGTAGAGCATGTCGCCCAGTGTGTGCAGGCCGAGTCTGTCCAGCGTCTGCGCGTGGCGCGGTCCGACGCCCTGCAGCACGGTCAGGTCCGCGTTGAGGGCAGCGGGGGTGGCGGAGGTTTTGCCGCCCGGGGCGGTCTCGGCGCGTCCTGGAGGGAGAGGGCGTTCCTTGACGGGTTCGCCAGCAGGAATGGATTCAGCCGGTTTCTGGGGAGCCCCTTCCGGGGATGATACAGGCTGACTTTGCGATTGAATGACGGGTCTGGGCTGGGGACGGGGGGCGCGCGCCGGCTTTTGCGCTGCTTCGGGATACTGGTCGCCGATTCGCTTCCAGAGTCCTTTGAGCGATTCGGCGCGAGATTCAGGCGTCAACTTTCCATAGGATTGCAAACGTTGGACAACCGCCTGGATGATCTCTTCCGTGAGACCATCTGCACGGGCTTCCCCCTCCCAGAAATCGAGCATCTTGGCCAGGCCGCCGATGATGGCAGTATCGTTATAACCGTTTTGATGTTCGAGCCGAAAAAATTTGCGAAGTTTTTCTAATGATGGCTGCATGGAGGTATTTTATCATGGGGAAGAAATGTCCGCAGATTCCGCAGATAGTGTAGTTTGGCAATGACATATTTCAAAAATGTCCCGAAAATGGGGGTGCGGCGGGGCATTCGCCCCGACCACACCCCCATTTTCGGAGCTTTTATGGTGAATGTGACATTGTCAAGATAGAGCTGTCCGCGTAATCTGCGGATGAATCATGCCCTCACCGCCGCAAACCCCAATCCATTCGGGCCTACATGCGTACCAATGACCGTAGTTACATTGACCATCAAAATATCACGCGGTATGGACTGGCTGACGGTCTGCATAAGCTGTTCCAGCAATTGGCGGGCGCGATGCTCGGCATTGGTATGCAGAATCGCCAGGCGCTCCAACGGGCCGAGTTCCCGCAACGCGTCGAAGATACGTTCGCCGGCTTGATGCGTCGTCCGTACTGCGCCAAGCGGCTTGACCTCGCCATTTAGCAATTCGACGATCGGTTTGATTTTCAGCAACCCGCCCAGGGCTGCCACCGCGCCCGGGACCCGCCCACTATGACGCAGGTATTCCATGGTATCCAGCGCCGCTATGACCCTCGTCCGTTCCCGCGTGGAACGGATGGCAGCCAGGATGCCTTCCAGGCTCAAGCCTTGTAACCTGGCTTGAATGGCTGCCATCACTTGAAAGCCCAACCCCAGGGTCAATGAACCGCTATCCAGCACGGTGATCTGTTCGCGAAAATCGTGCGCAGCCAGGCGTGCCACACTGACGATAGCGGTCAATTCTACGGCGGCGTGGATGGAAAGAATATGGTCGCAGCCAGCATTGAACAGCCGCTGAAAACGTTCGGCAAAATCGCCGGTCGAAGGCGCAGCCGTGGTGGGCGGCTGTTGCATAGACGGCAGGCGCGTGTAATACTCTTCCCGGGAGATACCTTTGCCGTCTGCATAAGATTTGCCATCCACAACAAGCACCGCGGGGACGATTTCAATCCCGTGTTCGTCGATGATATGCTGCGGGAGGTCGGAGGTGGAATCGGTGACAATGCCGAGTTTCATGTTATTTTTCTATTATGAAATGGTTCGTCCAGCAGTTCAACTGCTGGACGAGCATAATCGAATAAGATCATCTATTCGACCGAAATAATAAATTGATAATGCGGCTGCCCGCCATCCTGGACTTCGATCTCCTGCCCCGGGTAGGCTTCGCGCACCTTATCGGCGATGCGGTTGGCTTCTGTGATGTTCAAATCTTCGCCATAGAAGAGCGTGATCAATTCGTGTTCCTCGGCTTTGGCCTTGCCCAACATGCACAAACAACCCTCTTCCACCGATTTCGAAGAGCAGACCAGCTTGCCATCTAACAGCGCGATCACCTGGCCTTGCTCCACTTTGACGCCATCGATCTCCACGCTGCGCGTCGCTACCGTAATCTCGCCGGTTTTCACCAGCGCCAGGGATTTGTTCATTTTCTCGGCCACCTCTTTGAGATCACCATCCGGGTTGAGCGCCAGCATGGCCGAGAGTCCCTGGGGGACAGTGCGGCTGGGCACCACATAAACATCCTTGACAGTCACCTCTTTGGCCTGGTTGGCCGCCATGACGATATTCTTGTTGTTCGGCAAAATGATGACCTTGTCCGTCGGCAGGTTCTCGAAGGCTGCCAGGATCTCCTGCGTGCTGGGGTTCATGGTTTGCCCGCCTTCGACGATGGCTGCCACGCCCAGGCTGGCGAAGATGCGGCTCAACCCGGGTCCCGGCGAAACGGTCACCACAGCGATCTGTCCCGGCTCGATATTGGCCAATTCGAGTTTGTCGCCTTTGGCTCTCTGGTCGATGTCATCCATCTGGGCGACCAGGTTTTCCATTGCCACTTTGGTGATCGTTCCCAGTCCCATGATGTAATCGATCGGCAGGTAGCGGTTCTCCAACGGCACGTGGATGTGCATGCGGTACATGCCGTCGCCCTCCCCCACCTGGATGGACGTGCCCATCTCCTCCAGCCTGCCGTAGAACGATTGTAGATTCAATTCATTTTGAGGGTAGAAATCCACCACCACCTCGAAATCCTGTCCCTCTTCGACTTCCTGCATGGCGCTTTCGAAGTCCATGGCTGAAAGCGGCTGGACCGATGCCAGCGGGGTATCCAATGGTGCACCGTAGATGTGACGCAACATGCCCTCCAAGATGAAGTACAGACCTTTCCCGCCTGAGTCGACCACGCCGGCCTGCTTGAGAACCGGGAGCAATTCCGGCGTCCGTTCGACCGACTCGTCCGCAGCTTTCACCGCCAGGGCAAGTAGTTCGATCGGGTCCTGCGTGGATCCTAACGCTGCCTCCGTTGCCGCAGCGACATCCTTGGCGACGGTTAGAATCGTCCCCTCCACCGGACGGACCACGCCTTTATAGGCCGTATCGCGCGCTTCGGCAAAAGCCCTGACCAGCCCTGGCCCATCCAGCACTTCTTGGCCATGCAAGCCGCGCGAAAATCCGCGCCATAACTGTGACAGGATAACGCCCGAATTGCCGCGCGCACCCATCAAGGCGCCCTGAGAGATAGCCGCTGCCATATCACCCACGCCGCGATGGCCCAGCGTGCTGATCTCGTTATATGCCGACTGCATGGTCAACACCATGTTGGTGCCGGTATCGCCATCCGGGACGGGGAAAACGTTCAGCGCATTGACCGTTTGCTGATTGGTGCGCAACCAAGTCAACCCGGCTTCCACCAGCCGTTTGAGCGATTGCCCGTCTACAGGCGCTTTGCGGAATTTCTCCAGCCGTTTCTGTGTGTCGGGGATATCCAAACCCATACTGTCTCCTGCTCCTCTGACTTTAGTCGGTGTCACTGACGCGCAAACCGGCCACGTGCACATTGATGGTATTGACGCGTAACCCCAACGCTTTTTCTACGTGGTAGCGCACCGTATTGGCAACACTGTTCGCAACGGATGCAATACGCGTGCCGTATTCCACAACAATGTAAAGTTCGATATCCACGTTTTCCCCATCGTACTCGACCGAAACCCCACGTGTCGGCTCACGCGTCAGGGTGTGCGCCAGACCTTCCGCCAGGTTTTTGGGTGCCAGCCCTACCACGCCATATGATTCCAGCGTGGCATGGTACGCAATGGTAGCAACGGCATTGGGTGAGATATGGATGCTGCCTAAAGATGTGGTTTCTTCGCCCATAGTTCAATCCTCTGTTGATTATCAGTACTTCACGAATGTTGTGGGGGTTGGGGGGGGGGGGGGGG
>DAOTXM010000141.1:0-2058 GCA_034435215.1 Anaerolineales bacterium | reverse complement strand
CCAGTCAGCTTACTCTTACAGACCAGGAACTTGTGCGCCTGGACCAGGTCAGCAAACCGGATGAGCCCTACCCATACCGTTTTATCAAGCTGTACGGTTCTCGTGATCCAAACCCTGAAGCTTGAAAAATTCAATTTAGAAGGGATGGCCGAAAGAAGTCAAAAACTATGGATCATACGCTCTGGTACAAGGACGCAGTTTTCTATGAAGTCTACATACGCGCATTTCACGACAGTAACGCTGACGGTCATGGAGACCTGCGCTGTTTGATCGAAAAATTGGACTATCTGAAAGACCTGGGGGTGGATTGCCTGTGGTTGTTGCCAATTTACCCCTCCCCTCTCAAGGATGACGGATACGATATCTCGAATTATTACGATATCCATCCCGATTACGGAAACCTCGACGATTTCAAAGCGCTGCTTGCGAAAGCCCACAACCGTGGATTGCGCGTCATCATGGACTTGGTACTAAATCATACCTCTGATCAAATCTCCTGGTTCCAGGCTGCCCGCGCGGATCGCAAATCCCCCTATCGGGATTATTACGTCTGGAGCGATACAGACCAGAAATACAAAGAAGCGCGCATCATTTTCGTTGATACAGAACTTTCCAACTGGACGTATGACGAAGTGGCGGGCCAGTATTATTGGCACCGTTTTTATGCTAGCCAGCCCGATTTGAACTTCGACAATCCCAAGGTTCAGGAAGAAATGTTCAACGTCGCGCGCTTCTGGTTGGATTTAGGGATTGATGGTTTCCGCGCCGATGCCGTACCCTATCTCTTCGAGCGCGAAGGGACCAATTGCGAAAACCTGCCTGAGACTCATGCCTACCTCAAAAAACTGCGCGCCTTTATGGATGATAATTATCCTGGCCGCGTTTTGTTGTGCGAAGCCAACCAATGGCCGGAAGATGTGCGGCCATACTTCGGGGATGGCGATGAGTTTCATATGGGATTCCACTTCCCCATCATGCCGCGTATTTATATGGCGCTCAAAAAGGGGGGTCGTGAGGACATGCTGGATATCCTGCGCCGCACGCCAGCCATTCCTGAAAATTGCCAGTGGTGTACCTTCCTGCGCAACCACGATGAACTGACGCTCGAGATGGTGACACCCGAAGAGCGCCAATGGATGTGGGAAAATTATGCGCCCATTCCGCGTATGCGCCTGAACCTGGGCATCCGCAGGCGGCTGGCGCCGTTGCTGGATAATGACCGTTGCAAAATCATGCTCGCCAATTCATTGCTTTTTACCTTACCCGGCTCGCCTATCATCTATTACGGCGATGAGATCGGCATGGGTGACAATATCTGGTTGCATGACCGCAACGGTGTGCGCACGCCTATGCAATGGGACGCAAACGCAAATGCAGGCTTTTCCGTTGCTCCATTGCAAAGCATCTATCTCCCGGTCATCGCTGATGATGTGTTTGGATACCGCCAGATCAATGTGGAGGCACAGCGGGCAAATCCAACCTCCCTCTGGAATTCCATCCGGCAGATGATCTGGACCCGGAAAGAACAGCCTGCCTTTGGCCGGGGAGATTTCCACTGGCTCGATTGTAACAATGACGCCATTGCAGCGTATACCCGAGCCTATGATGATCAGGTTATCTATGTTTTCAACAACCTGAGCGTCAGCAAACAAGTCGTCACCATTTCGATCCCCGAAGGCACCCGCTCGTTGACTGATCTTCTAACGGGCAAAGAGTATGTCACAACCGATTACACTCTTACATTGGAATTAAATCCATGTCAATATTTCTGGCTGGTTTGAAATGAGCATTAAAACTCGACTCCTCTTTGGCGGCATCGAAGGCGGCGGCACGAAATTCGTTTGTGCGGTTGGAACCGAGTCGGGTGAGATCCTGGCCGAAACTCGCTTCCCCACCACTTTGCCGGATGAGACGCTGGCGCGGACTGTGGCCTTCTTCAAGGAGCAGACTCAAGTCTTGGGTCCGGTCGCTGCGATTGGCGTTGCCTCGTTCGGGCCCGTGGACCCTCATCCTGCTTCCGCTACATTTGGCTGTATCTTGCCGACGCCCAAGCCCGGC
>DAOTXM010000140.1:0-6430 GCA_034435215.1 Anaerolineales bacterium | reverse complement strand
GCCCGCAGCTGCGGGCGGTTCTCTCTTGGGAGATGCCAGGAGTATAATTAACTCAATTCTTCAGGGAGTGATAATGCAAAATTCGCCAGAAGTTATCCTCGGTAACCTGTTACGCGAGAAACGTCTCAGGCTTGCAACGGCTGAATCTTGCACAGGTGGCCTTATCGCTGACCGCATCACGAACGTGCCCGGCTCTTCCGATTATTTTCGCGGTGGCATCGTTGCCTATGCTTATGAGGCCAAGGTGGCACTATTGCAAGTTTCCTGGGACACTCTACGCACGTATGGCGCGGTCAGCAAGGAAACGGTGATCGAAATGGCGCGCGGCGCACGTATTGCCCTGGGCGCCGATCTGGCTGTATCGGTCAGCGGGATTGCCGGTCCCGGTGGCGGGTTGCCCGATAAGCCGGTCGGCACCACCTGGATCGGCCTTTCCACGACCGAGGGCGATTGGGCGCGCAAGTACGTCTGGGAGGGCGACCGGTTACAGAACAAGGCTCTCTCCGCTGACGCGGCGTTGCAACTCGTCCTGGATTATTTGGAAGGAAAGCTGTGAAGGTCATCGCCATCATCTCGGCCATTGCAGAATGGAATGCTGTCAAAGAAGTGCTCCTTCCTGTTGAAACCCAAATTTCCCCTTATGGCGAATGCTTCGAGGTGATCCTGGCGGGCAGGAAGTTCACTTTCTTCCATGCCGGTTGGGGCAAGGCCGCTTCTGCAGGAGCGATGCAATACGTGATCGATCATTACGCCCCGGATTTAACCGTCAATTTGGGAACTTGCGGCGGGTTCGACGGCGAAGTCGAATTGGGTGAGGTCATCCTGGTTGAACGGACCTGCATGTATGACATCGTCGAACTGATGGGCGATTTTGGCGCCGTCTCGGAATATTACGCCTCGAACCTGGACCTGAGCTGGCTACCGGAGCCCTATCCTTATCCGGTCCGACGCGGGATTCTGGCTTCTGCTGACAGCGACCTGCCGCCCGCGAGGATCCCCCAACTCAAGGAACAGGGAGCGATCGCCGCGGATTGGGAGTCGGCTGCGCTGGCCTGGGTGGCGCGAAAGAATGGGGTGCGGCTCTTGATTCTGCGCGCCGTGAGTGACCTGGTCAACGAGCAGGGCGGGGAAGCATACGGTAATATCGCCCTATTCAAAGAACGTACAAAAGAAATCATGTGTCGCTTGATCGCTCAACTGCCGGGTTGGGTGGGCGCAGTCCGTTTGTAAAACGGGGACAGGTTGAAGGTCCGGCAAGAGGCGCATTCATCTTGTCCATTTACAACATTTGGGGGATGTGCAATTAGTGGAGGCGGAGTAAAATTAGGACAAATATTCTATCCAGGTTGCGTGGTAGAATGAATCCAGGATTTTGAAATGGCCAAGCGTATCGTAATTACGTCGAAGGACCCAATTCTAAAAAGATTGCATTTCCGGTCGTATCAAAGCGTTGTTGAACGCCGTTTCGAACGGTTTATCGCTGAACCCGGCATGTCGGATCGGATGGAGGTGGCAACACCCTGGGGCGAATCGCTCACCGCCAAATCCGGCGATTACCTGGTCAGTGAAATGGATACCCCTGATGATTACTGGCCGGTCGATGCTGAGATATTCGAAAAGAGTTATGAGGTGATCAGACCGGGGGTCTGCGTGAAAAAGGCGTTTACAGACCTGGTCCCCTTGGTCGATGTAACCGATGGGGATGCCGACCAGATGGTTACGGTTTATACCCTGGAGGGGCCTGAGACGGTCCGGGCCGGGGATTTCTATCTGGCGCGGGGGATCCAGGGTGAAATCTGGACTTACCCGAAAGGAAAGGTTGAAAACGTAATGAAGCCCGCCGATTGAAAGGCGGGCTTCTTTTTCACAGCCTTGGTTCGTCATGGTCTCGGGATTTGGAGCATCTGCCCGATGTAGATTATTGTAGTATCCAGATTGTTGAGCGCCTGAATGGCTTCGACAGTCACGCCAAATCTGAGTGCAATACCACTCAGCGTATCAGCACGTTGTACAGTGTAGAGAATTTGCGTGGGGGTAGGCGTAGCGGATTGTGTAGGCGTGGGTGTCTCTGTCGGCGGCAGGGTTTCGGTCGGTGTGAATACAGCAATATCGGTCTCGGTTGGAAATGATGTTAAGGTTTCTGTGGCTCCAGATGTGGCAGTAACCACCAGAATTTCAGGTGCAGGGCAGTTGCATTGATTATCCGGGTCTGGTGTTACAGTTGAAGTTAGCGTGATCGTCGGAGTCGTGGATGCAGTGGGTGTAATGCTTGGCGTCAGGGTCGGTGTATTGGTTTTTAGCTCAACTAGCGTCGGGAACTCCGGCCCGCCGGTAAGCATGACATAAACCGAAGATATAAGCATAGCCAGCAGCAGCAGCGCCTTACTCACATCTGCAAATGTGAAGGGAAACCGACGTTTCTGACTTCGCCGGTAAGCATCGATCACATCTACAGGGCTATTTTTTGCCATGAAAGCATCCCAAATAAAATGACTGTATCAGGTTCCTAGTTGATTTGATCAACCGGGACGGCAGCTTTTTTTGCTTGGCGCCTTGTCGTTTTCTTTGTGCCAACTTCAGTGGACCGAGGGGCGACGTTAGATGGATTGATAATTTCCACCTGTCCACCGAGATCTCGCATCAACTCCACCATATGTTGTACGTGGCGAGCATCATGGCGAGTTTGATGTTTGCTCTTATCATTCCAAAACGCGATTAGGCACACTTTATCTATGCCTCGTAAAAGGGAAGAATATAATGCCCAACGATTGTTGCGTTCGAATGGATCGTCACCCTTACGTGGAGCCCCTACAAGTTCATGTTGATAAAACTCATCGACCAGAGGGTGATTGCGGGCATTGTAGAACCGTCTTACCCACTCTTCTCCGCAGGGACTGACAAAGTCGCGCACATAGATTGCCTCATTGAATGGCAGATGAGTCTTTACTGGAATACCTCGTTCCATGCAACATTCTATAAAGATCAGATCTCCTCCGGCGGCCATGCCACCTGTGATTGCCAGGTCATTAGGGCCAGCCTGGTATTTATCCAGCAAATCGAAAAACGCCTTCCTGACAGCTTCTTCGATATGAGCAGGGAAGTGCAATTCCTCATCCTTTTTTTTATCGATCATATATCCTGTGAACAGAAATACATTTCCTTCCTCGTGTTTGTGAGCAGATACATCCTTGCTTTCATCGTCATCAGCATACTCTTCTTTATGGATGCGGGCCAGTTCTTCCCTGAGCACCTTGATGCCTGCAGAAACATATTCGGGACGCATTTCCAACGATTTCAAAATCTCCAACTGTTGGATCGAAGATTCCAGAAAGAAAATGTTTCGGCGCGATGCAGTCATCGCCTTGCGATAAGCGCGCACAACACGTTGGAGGTTTTCGGCTGTCAGCACATGCAGCTCTGCCAGTGAGACAAGTGTCCAGTAATCGGCATTGGGATTTTCGGCCTGGATTTCTAGTGCAAACTTGAGCGTGCCATGCAGTTCAGGCAGTTCATCCCTGATCTTAGCTATATCTGGGTCGGGATCTTCTTTGTCATCGAATCTGTCGGCAAGGTGAATAAGGATGGTCGCTAAAGTCAGCGCATTGATGCCGGGATAGAACTGGTCCAGGTCGGCACGGAAACCTTGCACATAGATTTGATAGGATTTCATCAGCCAATGATATGATTCGAAGGCCATACGCAGTCGTTTTTCAGGGGTTTTCATCCAACGCCACGAATCAGCCCACATTTCCTTATAGATACGTCCCAGATAGGCTGTGGATTCGGGATCATTAGGATGGTCCGCAAGAATGGATTCGATCTTCACAATCGCTTCATCCACTTTACCCAAGCGATTGAGGTGAAAAGCCTCCTCCCTTCGGAAGAAAAGATTACGGGGATTCACTTCCAGCCCTTTACGATATAGCGTCAAAGCCAGTTCGTTGCGTCCCATGTTTGCCAGCGCTTTGCCGGCCTGTCCTACTGCTTCTTCCTTGATAAGTGGATTGGTAATCTCTTCGGTCAGTAGCAAAATATCCCCGATGCGTTTCTGTCTCTGTGCAATGGTAACACGGCTCTTCCACTCGTTATATTCTCGCCAGAAACCGGTTGCCAACGGGGTGCGTAAGGCCATTTGATCGGGCTCATCCAGACCCGTCAACAAATTGAAAACCGGGCTATGAATTGCGTCCCTATCAGAAGCCCAGGTATCGCGCGTCATACGCGCAATAGCTGAAATATCCTTCTCCAAAAATTCAGGGTCAGGGACACCTTCAGGTGTGATGTGATATGGGAGTGTGCGTACGTTGAAAATGTCAAAGGGCATATAAGCGCGCCCGGCTTGGATGTGCACGACACCGCGCTTCCGGAAGGCATGACGAATACCCAATTCATAAAATGCGTTGGCGTTGTCGATGCTTAAATCTGCTATTACGAGGTCTGCCAAAAGCAATTCCTGGAACATATCTGTTAAGATATCGCCGCTGGTCGTTGCCTCGTCGGCGCGGAAGGGTTCAAACCCGGCCGCTTGCAGAGCTGGCTTGATCAGGGTTTGATAGATGGCATTGAAATCGTATAGTGAGCCGTCGCCACCTTTCTTTTTACCAAATGGCATGACCACAAAAGCATGTGGCCGCACTTCGGGACGCAACTTTTTTTCTCCATCTACCCCCGTGGCAAGCATTTTTATTTTCTCAGCTACTTCCATCGTTTCCTGAGTAATCGAGGCGATTTTTTCTTTCTCAGCCTGCTTTTCTGGAACCTGGGACGTTGTTTTATTGCCAGCATCTGACGTTTCTTCAGTGGATGCCCTTGATTTTTTGCTGAACATGCCTCTGAGTGCCATTGTTATCCCTTCACTTCCTCAGTTTTTGGATAGCGAGAGAGTAAATCGTTGAGGACTTCTTTTGGTGTGTCTCGACTGATCTCGACATCAGCAAATTCATCAGCAATCTGCTTCAGGGAATCTGATAGTTTCGCAGCTCGCGTGCTGATGGCCTGCCCGATAGCCGCTAATTCTTGCTGAACGAGTTCTGACGAGGCCTCTTCGGCAAGCGAGCCTAAAGTCTGATCGAAGTGCTCTTCAAGTGTTCCACGGGCTTCATCCATACTCTGGGATGTAAAACTGACAACGCTATCACGCATGTGCTTTTTAAACGCAGCATCGGTCGCAACAGCTTTCTTGAGCACGTCATTGATCAATTCGGCTTCTTCGAGCGTCTCCCTGGCCAGTACTTCCTGCATCGATTTGATGTACTCGATATTCTGGCTCCAGAGTACATCTTCGGTAGATTTGACCATCTGGAAGAATTCGGAATCGGTGCGTTCTTCTGGTTCTAAAGCATTCCAATGATCGTAGATGATCATCAACTCCATGATGACTTTGCTGTAATTTTTAATCGTCGGGTCGAGATTGCGGAGTTCCTGCCAACCGATCAATGCCGCGCCCAATGAAGCAGTTACGGCAACCCAGATGCTGAAGCCGTTACCCATTGCTGCTAGCAAGGCTCCCAGACCGCCTGTCACTAAGATGTATAACTGTAAACGCGTGCGCTCAATTTCGAATTGCTGTACTTTGCGGATGTGCCAGGCTAGCTGGTTTTCAAGGCGGTATTTAACGTATTCACTACCTGTCAAATCCTTGAAGCCCGGATCACTGTTGGGATCATCTGGATTGTAATAAGGCGGGATTTTCTCCGGTGCTTTGTTGAGCACCAGTTCGCCACTCATCCCCCGAAAAACCTGGCGTTGGATATTTGCCAGGCGTTTTTCAAGCCACTCACGACGGTCGGGGTTATTCTTAAAGAAAGTCCGGTACATATAGATTTCCTTTTGGATCTCTTCCGCACCGGCACGTGAGACCAGCCAGTCGTTGCCGCTATAAAACTTATTGACAAAGGCAGCCAGGACTGATGCAGTGATAGGGGTAGCGATCAGTAAAAATTTAAGTATCCAACTTAAAGTGGCGGGCATGTAGTCAGAGTAGACCTGTGTAATCACCGCAAACAAGGCTGCCAGGACACCCAGGATGGAAATCCACCTGCGCCAGCGATAGTGTGGCCTGGAATGTTTGTTCGAAAGCGCGTCCAATTGTGCATAGCGTGTCCAGGCAATGTTCAGGATGGGTACGGTAGGTTGAGGTTCAACAGCCATATTCATTCCTCCAGAAAAGAATTATTTCCGAATATCACATTATTTGTTCGATGCTCTTATTGACCTGTCACTTGCAGGTCCGGGCAAATGGGACGGTATGCTTCTCCTGGGAAGATGATTTCCCACTCGCTCTGGCTCATATTGGCCGTCAGGTGGGAACAGGCCTTGGTGATCAGCTGCGAGGTGGGTACCAAGGGAAGCGCAGGGACATCCCAGAATTGCACGACCTTGCGGGATACGGTTGCCAACAACTTTCCATCGTTGGAAAACGAGACGCTGG
>DAOTXM010000139.1:0-24713 GCA_034435215.1 Anaerolineales bacterium | reverse complement strand
AAGAACGCTATCGCTCGATGCGCGGCTACAAACAAGAGCAATCTGCTCTCGATGTCAGCCGTTTGATTGCCTTTGCCGGTACTCATTTGCACCGCGGGCTCGATCTGACCAGCCTGATTGCATAAGCTCGCTGTAAGATAACCACTCCCTGGCTGGTTCGTCGTTCACTTCCCCTTTTTTACCAAATTTGGAACAGTCACTCATTTTCCCACATGGGTAGGTCTGATGATATAGTTGGTATAAACGAGGCGCCCCCGGCGGGATTCGAACCCACAACCTACTGATTCGAAGTCAGGCACTCTGTCCATTGAGCTACGGGGGCACAGGGGCGATTATACTCGAAAACCTTTTCGCGTCACTTGCTCATCCTGTGGATTGCCCTTACAATCAAGCTTGACTCTTGTCTGGAAAGGATTGCAGCATGTCAGAAATCAAAGCTTTTGGCGAGAAGGTGATCGAAAACTTGGAGAAGGTGGTGGTGGGCAAGCGACAATCTCTCGAACTGATTGTCATCGGATTATTATGTCAAGGCCACGTCTTGATCGAAGATGTACCCGGTGTGGGAAAAACGGTCATGGCCCGCAGCCTTGCCCGTTCGTTGGATTGTTCTTTTAATCGCATCCAATTTACGCCGGATATGCTCCCTAGTGACGTAACCGGTGTCTCCATTTACAACCAGCAAAAACGCGAGTTCGAATTTCGCGCCGGACCAATCATGGGACAGATCATCCTGGCAGATGAGATCAACCGTGCCACACCCAAGACACAGGCCGCCTTGCTGGAAGCAATGGAAGAACGTCAAGTTACAGTAGATGGAGTAACGCATGCACTTCCAAAGCCCTTCATGGTGTTGGCGACACAAAACCCGATCGAATACGAGGGGACTTTTCCCCTGCCCGAAGCACAACTGGACCGTTTCCTGCTACGGGTTCGCGTTGGATATCCGAGTCTCCCGAACGAGATCCGCATCCTCGAAGAGCAGCAGTTACGGCATCCGCTTGAAACGCTTAAGGCAGTTGCGAAAACGAAAAATATCCTCACCGCAATCGAAGATGTCAGAAGAATCTATGTCTCACCGGCGATCAGGCGTTATATCGTCGAATTGACCGGTCGTACACGTCAGAGCGAGGATGTTTACCTGGGTGCCAGCCCACGCGGGAGTCTGGCCCTCTTTCGAACCGGTCAGGCGCGGGCTGCCTTGCAAGGCCGCGACTACGTCCTGCCGGATGACATCCAAGAAATGGCCGTCCCGGTGCTGGGACATCGCATTATTGTCGGTCCGGCAGCACGTTTACGGGAAGTAAGTGCCGACCGGATCGTGCGCGAGATTGTCGAGAATCTCCCGGTCCCGGGAGGAGATTACCGAGTGGAAGCAAGCAAGGACAAGAAAGAGGTATGAGAGCCGGTCGAATCCTGGTTGCCATTCTATTGTTGGGTGGCCTGATAGGGGTACTCGTCGACGCGGGCGAAATCTATACCAGATTCCTGTATCTTGGAATCTTGATTACCGGTGTGTCCTGGCTCTGGACCCAGTTTTCCTTGCAAGGTGTAAGCGTCAAGCGCCGTACCCGTTCCCTGCGTGCCAGTGTCGGGGACACTTTTGAGGAGCATTTTGAGCTATCGAATGATAGTCCACTAGGGAAATTATGGATCGAGCTTTCCAACGAATCGAATATGCCCGGTGCATATGGTTCACGCTTGTTGACCATGGTGGGGCGAAGACAAAAGCGGACGCATATTGCCCGCACCTGGCTGGTTCGGCGTGGCGGCTTTAAACTCGGCCCGACCCGGCTGGTTTCCGGGGATCCATTCGGGTTGTTTCGGATCGAAAGATTATTTCCGACTGAGCATTCCCTGGTTGTGCTCCCCATGATTTATGAGATCAGCTCGTTTATTTCTCCGCCTGGCTTGCTGCCCGGTGGACAAGTGATCCGCCGTAAAGCCCTGGATGTGACCCCGCACGCTTCGGGAGTACGTGAGTATGTCCCCGGCGACCCCATGAAGCGTATTCACTGGCCATCCACTGCGCGTCGTGGTCAGCTCATCGTCAAAGAATTCGAGCAGGATCCACAAGCAGAAGTCTGGCTGTTTCTGGACGCGCAGCGCTCCGTTCATGCGGAAAAACCCTATCAGCCTCCTGATATGTTCATCGAAAGTTGGTTGCTCGACCGTCGTCCAAAGTTTGCGTTAGCGCCGTCTACTATGGAATATGCCATTAGTATCACGGCTTCTCTGGCCCATTATTATCTCAAGCAGCGCAGGGCGGTTGGATTGGTGACAGTCAGCCCGCAGTTCAGGGTCATCCCTGCAGAACGGAGCGAGCGTCAGGAAAGTAAGATCTTGGAAACCCTGGCTTTTATTGAAGCTGAAAGCGAATTGTCGATTGCCGGTTTGGTCGCTGCACAGGCTGGACAACTCCCACAGGGGAGCAGCGCGATTCTCGTTACGCCTACAATTTACCCGGAATTGCTGGCAGCTGTGGATGACCTGCACAGACGTCACTTGCGCCCGGTGGTTGTGCTGCTCGTGGCGGAGTCATTTGGCGGTGCAAGGGGCGGTGAAAAACTCTACACGACCTTGTTTGAGCGTGAAATTCCCATTTGCCGGATCTATTGCGGTGCAGACCTCGCCCTGGAACTTTCTGGTTTTTCATCCCATATGACATCACAGGATATGACATGGCAAAGACCTCCATTATCACACTTGACTTGAACTTTTTGGGAAGAAAACAGGCCATTGCTTCTTACTTGATCCCGCATTCCAGCGGTGTCGTGTTGGTTGAGTGTGGGCCCGGTTCGACACTTCCTGCGCTGCAAGCTGCTCTTGCTGAATCAGGCTATTCGCCCCGTGACGTGACCCACGTGCTGCTAACGCATATTCACCTGGACCATGCCGGCGCAGCCGGTTGGCTGGCGCGCCAAGGCGCGGAAGTGTACGTCCACCCGTTAGGCGCGCCACACATGCTGAATCCGGAAAAATTGCTGGCCAGTGCCGCCCGCATTTACGGCGACAAAATGGACATGTTGTGGGGGGAATTCCTGCCGGTGCCGGAAGACAGGCTACGGGTCCCGGAAGATGCGCAGGAGATCGTGATTGGCAACCTGCGCTTTACCCCGGTCAACACACCCGGTCATGCCGGGCATCATTACGTCTATCTCTTCGAGGATATTTGCTTTTCCGGTGACATCGGCGGGGTGCGTATTCCCGGCTTCTCCTATCTGCGCCTGCCCATGGTGCCGCCCGAGTTGCACCTAGAGCGCTGGCGAGAGAGCATCCGGCAACTTCATAAATTTGCATTCAGACGTATTGCGCCCACGCACTTTGGCCTCTTCGATGATCCCGATTGGCAGCTTTCTGCGGTGGAGAAGGACCTGGATGATGCCGAACGCTGGCTGGAAGCGATCATGCCTGCCGACCCGTCCATCGAATTGTTGCGTGAGAAGTTCACAGCCTGGATGGCAGAACAGGCGCTTGCGTCTGGATTGAGCGAACAGGTTCTGAAAGCTTATGAAGTTGCAAACCCGGTCGGTATGTCGGCAGACGGTTTGCAACGCTACTGGAAGAAATTTCGGGCAACAAATTGAGCAGATTGCCTGTGATAAAATTTGCATACAAATTCGAATAGCCTCTCGACTGCGCGGCGCTCGGGGCAAACCCTTTTTTCTATAAGGAGATTGCGCGTATGAAACACTTCCTCGACGTGTCCGACCATTCCCCCGCTGAAATCCAGGACATCCTAGACCTCGCCATCCGGCTGAAGAAAGAATATTTTGCCGGCGGCAACCCGCCGCTTTTCAAAGGCAAAGTATTGGCAATGATCTTCCAGAAACCCAGCCTGCGGACGCGCGTTTCGTTCGATATGGCCATGCGCCATATGGGCGGAGACGCGCTGTATCTTTCCCCCAACGAAATCGGACTTGGCAAACGCGAAGCGATATCGGATATCGCGCGTGTCCTTTCCGGATATGTCCATGCGGTCATGGCGCGCGTGTTCGACCACGCTCATGTGGTGGAACTGGCACAGTGGTCATCCGTGCCGGTCGTCAACGGCCTGAGCGATTTCAGCCATCCCTGCCAGGCGATGGCCGATGCGCAAACGATCATCGAAAAATTTGGGACGTTGAAGGGCGTCAATGTGACCTATGTGGGCGACGGCAACAACGTGGCTGTGTCATTGATGCATATCGTGGTCATGTTGGGCGGAAACTTCACGATCGCCAATCCTGAAGGGTATGATATGCCCGAAATAGCGAAAAAGACCGGTGCGGACTTAGCGGCAAAATCCGGTGCGAAGATCACCTATCTGCGTGATCCACATGCGGCTGTGAAGCACGCGCAGGTCATATACACAGATACATGGACCAGCATGGGGCAGGAAGATGAGGCCGCTCAGCGCGAAAAGGTTTTCCCGCCCTATCAGGTTAATGCAAAACTGGTTAGCGAGGCAGACAAGGACGTAATCGTCATGCACTGCCTGCCTGCCCATCGCAACCATGAATTGACCGATGATGTTGCCGACGGCCCACACTCAGCCATCTTCCCCCAGGCACATAACCGCCTGCATGCCCAGAAAGCCATCTTGGCGAGGTTGTTTGAAGTAGCTTAGAACCCCCTCCCGGTCTTCGGCCACCCTTCCCCAATTTTCCGGTAACTTCAGCGGGAATTGGGGGAAGGGAAGGGGTGGGGGGCGGGCTGGGGCGCCTCTCGACTGCGTAGCGCTCGGGGCGAACGAATTTAGAAAAGGTGATTGATGAAAACGCAGGACTATATCCAACTCGAGGAGCAATACGGCGCACACAACTATCATCCCCTCGATGTTGTCATTGACAGTGCCAAGGGAGTTTGGGTTTACGATGTGGATGGACGGAAATATCTGGATTGCTTGAGTGCCTACTCGGCGGTCAACCAGGGACACGTACATCCAAGAATACTGGAAGCATTAATCGAGCAGTCCAAAAAGGTTACACTAACCTCACGTGCCTTTCGCAATGACCAGTTGCCACTTTTGTATCAGGAACTATCTGAGATGACTGGTTATGAGATGTCACTGCCAATGAACTCCGGCGCAGAGGCGGTCGAAACGGCCATCAAGCTGGCGCGCAAATGGGCCTACCAGGTCAAAGGTGTACCGCGGTATCAGGCAGAGATCATCGTTTGTGAAGGTAACTTCCACGGGCGGACGACAACTGCGATCTCTTTTTCGACGGAACCATTGTATCGAGACGATTTCGGTCCTTTCACGCCGGGATTTGTTACCGTTCCATATGGCGACTCAATCGCGATCGAACAGGCAATCACGCCCAATACTGCTGCGGTGATGCTGGAGCCGATCCAGGGAGAAGGGGGGGTAATCATTCCACCGGAGGGCTATCTCAGTCGTGTTGCAGATATATGCAAGAGGGAAAATGTTCTATTCCTTGCCGATGAAATTCAGACCGGACTGGGGCGAACAGGCAGATTATTTGCCTGTGATTATGAAGGTGTCCGCCCGGATATAATGATCATAGGCAAGGCGCTTTCAGGCGGCTTCTACCCGGTCTCAGCGACGCTGGCCGACCGGCCACTGATGGGACTGTTCATGCCAGGGGAACATGGATCTACCTTCGGTGGCAATCCGGTGGGGGCAGCGGTAGCACGTGCCTCGTTGCGTGTGATCCGTGATGAGAAACTGGCAGAGCGGGCTGAGAAGCTCGGTACATATTTCGTGGAACAACTGGCAGAGATTCCCAGCCCGCATGTCAAGGAAGTGCGTGGAAAGGGGCTGTTGATTGGCGTAGAATTGAAACCGGAAGCCCAGGGAGCACGTCGTTTTTGTGAAGCGCTCCAAGATCGTGGTATCCTTGCAAAGGAGACCCATCAACACGTTATCCGTTTTGCTCCACCTTTAGTGATCGATCAAGAAACAATTGACTGGGCTCTGCCGAGTATACGAGAAGTGCTGAACATGCAATAAGAGTCGAATCACAAATCTGATCGAAATTTTGGATGCTTTGTGCGGAGGATATAAATGAATATTGGAATTCCAAAAGAACGACGTGCCTTTGAATTTCGCGTTGGACTTTCGCCTGCAGGGGTAGAAATCCTGAAGCAACATGGGCATTCGATATATGTAGAGCATGAGGCTGGGGTCGGAGCCGGGTTCCCCGACCAGGCGTACGAACGCGCTGGAGCGCGGATCGTCTATTCGCCGGAGGAAGTTTTTGGTCGTGCAGATTTATTGCTCAAATTTGCCCGACCACTGAAAGAAGAGATCGAATGGTTACGACCGGGCACCATGCTGGCCGGTTTGTTGCATCTTGCTTCAGCCCGTCAGGATAAAATCGATCTTTTGCTCAAGAATAAGATCACCTCGATTGCCTATGAGCAAATCGAAGAAGCAGATGGTACCACACCGGTCAAGAAGCCGCTGGCCGAGATCGGCGGACGAATGACCGCTCAAATCGCTGCTCACTTCATGCAAAACTATAAAGGTGGCAAGGGAATATTATTGAGTGGTGTTCCAGGTGTTCCGCCGGCGGAAGCGGTGATCATTGGAGGAGGAGTAGCCGGCACGGCTGCAACCCGTGCTTTCCTTGGTTTAGGCGCACACGTCACGGTGCTTGACAAGGATTTACGTGCGTTACAGCGAATGGATGAGCGTTTTCCGGGAGTGGTCACCATGATTGCCACTCCGAATAACATCACACGTACCTGTGCATATGCAGATGTAGTGGTAGGAGCCGTACTTGTTCCCGGGCAGCGCGCCCCGATCGTCGTGACGCGTGATATGGTTCGGAGCATGAAACCTCGTTCCTTGATCATCGATATGAGCATCGACCAGGGTGGTTGCGTTGAGACCTCTCGACCAACAACCCATGAGCACTGTACTTTTATTGAAGAGAATATCATTCACTATTGTGTTCCGAATATGCCGGCGGCAGTAGCACGCACAGCCACACACGCTTTTGTCAACGCGGCTATGCTTTATATCCTAGATCTGGCAAACAAAGATTTCGATACGTGCATCCGTGAAACGCCTGCCCTCGAAAAAGCAATCTGTACACGTAACGGGAAGATGTTCCACATATATCGCCTGAACGGTCAAGAGGAAATCAGCGATGGACTGGACTAGTACATATAAATCACGTGTTGTGACGCCACAGGAAGCGGTCAAAGCCATAAAATCCGGAAACCGCATCTTCCTGACGGGGAACGTGTCCGTTCCACAAAAAGTATTGGCCGCGCTGGTGGAGTACGCTCCGCAATTGGAGAATGTGGAAATCTGCCAGGCTTTGACGGTTGGCCCTGCTGACTATGTCGACCCTGCCATGGAGGGGCATTTACGCGTCAACTCCATTTTTATTAGCGCTAATATCCGTAAGGCGGTACATGAAGGACGGGCGGACTTTACCCCGGTTTTACTTTCGGAATTTCCATTGCTTTTCAAGCGCGGCTTGTTGCCGCTCGATGCTGCTTTGATCCACGTTTCCCCCCCGGATGAACACGGTTTTTGCAGCCTGGGTGTGGAAGTCGGCCTGACAAAGACGCCAGCTGAATCAGCCAAGATCATCATCGCCGAAGTCAACGAGCAAATGCCTCGCACGTTGGGCGATTCCTTCATTCACGTTAGCCGTTTGAACTATATCGTTCCGGTCAATTATCCGATATCCGAATTGCCAATGGGTGAGGGAGAGCAATCCGAAGTCGTGGAAAAGATCGCCAGCTATATTGCTGGGCTGATCCCGGATGGCGCAACGATGCAATTGGGGATTGGTGAAATCCCCGATGCTGTGCTTAAGTATCTCTTCGACAAAAAAGATCTTGGCATTCACACCGAGTTGTTCTCAGACGGGGTGATCGATCTGGTCAATGCCGGGGTGCTGACCAACGCGCAAAAAACATTGCATCCAGGGAAGATCGTAGCCGGGTTTATGTTAGGAACCAAACGATTGTACGATTGGGCGGATGATAATCCTTTGATCGAATTGCATCGGACCGAATACGTCAACGATCCTTTTGTCATCGCTCAGAACGAACGCATGGTGGCAATCAACTCGGCCATTGAAGTGGATCTCACCGGGCAGGTATGTGCTGATAGTATCGGTCCCAAGCTGTATTCTGGTGTAGGCGGTCAGCTGGACTTTGTCTATGGCGCATCTCGCTCGAAGGGCGGTGTGCCTGTGATTGCACTGCCTAGTACGAACACCATGCGCGATGGGACGGTCATCAGCAAAATTGCGCCGTTGTTGAAACACGGAGCCGGGGTGGTTACATCTCGAAACCATGTCCGTTATGTCGTTACGGAATATGGCGTGGCAGATTTGTACGGCAAGACCATTCGCCAGCGTGCTACGCAATTGATCAATATTGCCCATCCTGATTTCCGGGATGAGCTAAAGAAACAGGCACAAGAATTACATTACATCTGATATTTGGAATGAAACGCAAAGCTAAAATAGTTGCCACTCTGGGTCCGGCCTGCGATCGAGAGGATATGTTGGAAAAATTGATCAGGGCGGGTGTCAATATCGCCCGTCTGAATTTTTCGCATGGCACACACGAACAGCATGCGGCGCGTATCGCAGCCATCCGGGCGATTTCGGATCGTTTGAACGTTTCAGTAGGGATACTTCAAGATTTACAGGGCCCAAAAATCCGCATAGGGAAATTGCCATCCCCCATACAATTGTATGAAAGTCAGCGCGTCACCCTTTATACGGCCGGAGACGAAGAACCTGATGCAGTTGGACATGTCATCCCAGTGGACTTCCAGCAGCTCTTCGAATCAGTCCAGACCGGGGAACGGCTCCTGCTCGATGATGGTCGTCTCACTTTGGAAGTGGATTCTGTCAGCGCGCGGACTCTCGAGGCACATGTCATCGTCGGCGGAATACTAACATCGCACAAGGGAATCAATTTACCGGGCGTCCAGTTGCGTATATCAGGGTTTACGACCAAGGATGAAACCGATCTTGCCTTTGGTATTTCCCAGGAAGTGGATGCCGTAGCCGTTTCCTTTGTCCGCTCTGCAGATGATGTCAAGCAGGTGTGTTCAGCTATGGAGCGTTTCTCTCAGGGAAAGCCGCTACCGCTACTGATTGCGAAATTGGAACGCCCTGAAGCGATCGATCATTTGGATGAAATCCTGGATTGTGTAAACGGGGTCATGGTAGCACGCGGCGACCTGGGCGTAGAGGTGCCACCGGAACGTGTGCCTGTTTTGCAAAAACATATCATCCAGAAAGCCAATGATCGCGCCAAATTAGTTATTACTGCCACGCAGATGTTGGAATCGATGATCCAGAATCCGCTGCCCACCCGCGCGGAGGCTTCCGATGTAGCCAATGCTATTTTCGACGGGACCGATGCGGTCATGCTGTCTGCTGAAACAGCCTCCGGTCAATACCCGCTGGAGGTTGTGCAGATGATGGATCGAATCGTGCGGGAGGCCGAATCACATTTTCTGGAATGGGGCATGGAACAAGATCGCATTCGCGGCCTAGGTGAGAGCGACGCCGCCTCCATGGCTCGCGCCGCACATGAACTGGCTCGCGACCGGGATGTTGCAGCCGTCACGGTTTTTACCAGGACTGGTAGTACAGCCTGGTTGATGTCAAAGGTTCGTCCGGCCAAGTGTATCCTTGCTTTTACACCCGAGCTCAACACATATCGTAAATTGGCATTTTTATGGGGCGTTTTCCCCCAGCTTGTGCCTTTTGTCAACACGTTGGAGGAAATGATCCAGCACGTCGATGGGGCAATGATGGAGTCCGGTATCGAGCCGGGCCAACAAGTGGTGCTGGTTTGTGGTTTCCCGGTTGGCGCGATGCGTCCGCCGAACATGGCATTGTTGCACAGCGTGGGGGATCAAACGGAGGCATGATAACTGTTGTAGTTCCTTAATTTCCCGTACTGGAAATCACCAACCCAATGCCGATCAACACGCCGCCAATGATAAAAAGCGGCGTGATCGTTTCATTGAGAAAGATGATTCCCAAGGTTGTCCCGACCAGTGGTTGTGCAAAGAACGTGAGCGAAGCAATACCAGCATCCAGGCTTGCAAAGGCGCTGTTCCACAGGTACATTGCCAGCGCAGTAGAGATGATGCCAATGAAAAGCACACCTGTAATCACGCCCGGCGTAAGCGGCCCGACGCCTTGCGTGCTGGTCTCCCAAATACCCAACGGAACACTGACAGGCAATCCCCCCGCAAACGCGATCAGGCTGACCGTTAGCACATCGACACTGCGAGTTACTTTACGGATGAGTACAGAATACAACGCCCATGTCAAAGCCGCGCCAACCAGTGCCAGATTCCCCAAAAAAAGGTCAGATGCAAGTTTTGCTTTACTCGGGTCGATCACAGCCACTACCCCGAGCGAGGCGACCAGCAAGGCGATCAGTCTGCGCCAGGTGATCCTTTCGCCAAGTAGCAGGGCAGCAAAAACGAGCACGAAGGCCGGAGTTGCGGAAGTTACTAGCGAACCGTTGGATGCATTCGACAAATTTGTACCGACGAATTGCAATCCTACCGAAACGCCATAGCCTATAAACCCAACCCCAAAAACCTGCCAGAATTGTTGGCGGTTTACCGCAATACCACCCCTGCTCGTTATGACCAGACAAAGCGTCAGGATACCGAGCAGCAGGCGTAAGGTCAGGAGCAGATACGGTGGAATTGCGACCATGACTGCTTTACTAACTACATACATACCGCCCCAGATCGATGCCGCAGTCAGCCCTGCCATAAGACCCCAAAAAGGAGACTTGGTCATTGTTTTCCGTTATTCCACCAACCATCGAAATTCTGTTGTCGATGGTGTGATTGGCACAATGTTCTCTCTTGGGTTGTAATTGTTTATTGCGAAGGGCAATGAGAGTGTTTCTTCTAAATTTTCGACCAACTTCACTGTCTTATCCTGTGGGTTGTAGTATAGGAATATCAATTTTTTGTATGGAATGATCTTGTCGGTTGGTATTGGCCTGAACCCGTTTTTCGTGTACAGTAATTCGACGGGCTGGATATCCTTATAATAATAATTTCCGCCTATGTTTGGATTGTTGTAAAGAACTTGCGCGCCGGCCTCGATTTCCCAGCCTGAGAGAAAGGGGAAGGATTCGAAAGGTCGTAATTGCTGATACCCAGGGATGATGATCACGATGCGCTTTTGGTCTTGGATGTTTGGAATGACTTCGAACACGCCGTTCCAGATCCTTTTTTGCGTATCCCATGCAATCTGGTTTTCTCGATTGACCTGCAATTGTACAAAGATGCCCGCGAGAATGAAGGGCAGAAGAATGGTTGAGACCAGAAATCGTCTCAAGCGTTCTGAGTTGGCGATCAAGGTTCCGCAGATCGAAACGACTGAGACCAACATCATTGCAGCACCAGGAATGGCAAAAGAATTCACGCGCGATGCGATCCCGGATATCGATGGACGGTAAAGTGCAATCACAGGAATGTAACCCGCTATCCAGAAAACCGCACCTGTAAGGAATATAAGAAAAAGATTATTAATCGTGGAAATTTTTTGTCCATTCCCCAATCTTTCGATCAGAGATATCCTGGAATTTATCCAAATGCCCGCAGTACAACAGACCAGGATATAAACTAACGACCAGTAGGTTAAGTCGATTCTAGACAATTCGAGTTGGGCTTGGATTTGATCGAACCAACCTTTTAGAAATATATAGAATCCCTCTTGATATCTGTCCAATATTATTGCTGGATCGAACTGCAGAGCCTCCACGTAAGCATCGTCGATGTGAAAAAGCAATGGTTGAACATAAGCGCGCCAAATGAGAAAAGCGATGGCAATAGCGGTAACTCCTCCAATGAGTGCCAGCCTGCGCGAGACCGGCCGACTGAGTGGTAAGAACGCAATCAACAGACTGGCAAGCAGGATGATGCCAAATTGACCTTCGTATGCGCCGAGAGGAACGACTGTTCCCGCCATTGCTCCCGCATAAATCCAGGGATTACCGGTTTCCATGTATTCCATGAACAGCCAGATTGCCCCCAGGCTGACCAGCCACCAAAACCGGATATAGAGCATGATCAACCAGGTCCGGGCGTGATCTACCGGATAGATCAGGTAGGTAAGTGCGACCAGGCTGGCAATCCACTCAGATTTGGGAAAAGCTCGTCTTACGATGACATAGAGCATGAGAGCCGATGAAAATATGATCAGCCAGTTGAAAAAATAGTAAAACTTGATTTGTAATCCAAAAATGGAGGCCAATCCATAATACAAAACTAAAATAAGGGGTCTACGATCAGTTGGATTAACGGGATGGAGATCCCCAAACACGTACTTTGCCACGAAATAACTCCAGTCATCGGAAGAGATGATCGTGGAGTTGAATGTGCCAAAGGAGATGATGGATACAATAAAGAGCGCGAGAATTGTAAAAAGCTGGTCTTTGTGATTTGCGAAGAGTTGTTTCCAGTTCAATGGGCTTTCCCGTTTTATCAGTTGCGAATGGTTTTTTTATAGCTATTGGTTCTTTCGTCCACTTTTTGTGCTTATTTTGTGTTCAGTATTTTCACAATAAGCCTTTTTGATGAGGTATTGAGGTTTCTTTGTGTGAGAGAGAAAAAACCGGCCAATATATTCGCCTAAAATTCCAACCGAGATTAACTGCACCCCTGAAATCACCGCGATAAAGACGAACAGGAGGGTATATCCTTGCGGAAGGTTGGGATTGACCAGCTTCTCAACGATCATAAGAATTCCCAGCAGAAATCCCAACCCCGCAAAGATGAAACCGAGGAATGTTGCCAGTCTCAAGGGCAAGATGGAAAAATTTGTGAACATATTCAGCCATAGAGAAACCAGCTTGGATAATGTGTAACCGGATTTCCCAATTGTTCGCGCATCATGTTTTACCTTGAATTTACCAATATTCTCTGTGGATCTTAGAACCAGACCATCGATATAGGGGAAGGGCAAATCATATTTTATGATTTCATCGATAAGGTCCCTTTTGATGATCTTAAAACTCGACAGGTACAGGTCTTTGGGTTTGCCCAACATGATATTCGCCACCCTGTCATTGAACAGGCTTCCCAGGTTCCTGAACAGGGAATGTTCTTTTTTCTCGTAATAGGTGTAGACGACATCATATTCGGTCTGGATTGTGTATTCGATCAGGCGTTTGACCTCCTGGATTGGATTTTGGAAATCATCATCCATAATTACGGCATAATCCCCAGAAATATTGTTCAAGCCTGCCATCACCGCGTTATGCTCCCCGACATTTTTTGCCAGAGAAAAGAATCTGATAATCGATGGATATTTTTCGAATAGAGCGATACAAATCGATTCTGATGTATCTCTAGAGCGATCGTTAACAAGTACGATTTCTAATGCGCACAATGTACTTAATTCTGTGACCAGCGCCTCTACCAAATTGGCAATCGTCCTCTCGGCGTTATAGACCGGGATAACGATAGAAATACGTGGCAGATCGGGATTTGTCATTGTCATCTTGACAACTATGGCATTTACAAATAGGGGGCCATCGGCGAATTGGCTTTTCTGGCCACGACAAATAAAGAACTCCCAAATGGAATTGAGAATCCCCAAGATATGATTTGGTTTTCCATTTTGTTGATGACGATCAAGGTCTGATTTACAAACCTGGATGGAATGTTCGCAATGTCAGATTTCGCTCCCGGGTCGTTCCTATGAATAGCTTCCAATAACCGTAAGAATGATAGAAACAGAAAAGCGTGCGGCAAACGATAACTTAGGAGAACTGGAACCAGACCAGCTTTTAAAAGATATCTGCTTAAAGTTTTCTTTGTGTATCGTTCACGGATCATCACAACCTGGTCATGGTGACGACTCAGGCTGGGAAAAGCAGGGTAATTCAGCATAATCAAACCATTTTCATTCAAGCCGCTGGCCAGCGATTTCAATACCTGGATTTCATCCTGCACCCAATTGTGGCACAAGACATCCATGGAAACGATCAAATCATATGAGTTTGGCCTGGGAGTCCAATTATTGATATCTGCTTTGAATACTTGCTTGAGTCCTCTCTGGTAACAGAAATTCAATGCGTCCTCTGAATAGTCCACGCCTTCAATTTCATGGCCGGCATGGGTCAAAATAGACATCAGACCGCCGGTTCCGCAGCCTGCATCAAGAATCTTGAGCCTTTGATCTGGGAATAATCTCGTACAAAGCGATACAACCAGATCATGCAGACCAACATACCACCAGTGTTTGTCTTCCACCGCAAACATTTCAGTATAGGCGTTTTTTTTCATGATGGGTTTCTGGTCCAGGCTGTTCTCTGAATTTGCTGCTGATCCTTTTTTAAGAACGTTTGAATTATACCAATGGTGCAAAGGGAATATTCGCCGGCATTTGTCGTGTGCATGCAAAGGTTGTCAGAAAGTACGCGGGTTGTCCCTGACATGTTTTGCGGCCACACTAATTGCCAGATAGCGGGCAACACGGTGGAGTGAAATTAGTATTTTGTTTGACGGTTATACCTGTTTGCGTATGACAATTGTCCCATTTTTAAAGTTTTCTACCAATGTTGATGTACAATGTTTTTAAAAGCGATATTCAAGGCCCAAAGGAGGTTCGGTGACGACGTATTGGAGACAACCTCTTGATCGGGATCGAATTCAAATCGCTCATGGCATCGTGCATGTCATCGAGGAAAGATGTAAGGGATGTGGTTTCTGCGTCGAGTTCTGCCCGCGGCATCTCTTGGTTATGTCGGCGCGCACGAACTCCAAAGGATATCACCCTCCCGAAGTCATCGACGATTTGAACTGTGTCAATTGCGGCCTGTGCGCCTTATTGTGCCCGGATTTTGCTATCTATGTGGAAGATGGGGGAGTGCGCGCGCCGGATAGGATCATTCCGGTTCAAAAGGAAGGAGGGCCTCCATGAACGACATGCGAGGCCTGTTGACCGGGTCGCATTTCATGTTGGGCGACCATGCCTGTGCCGAGGGGGCTATCCTGGCCGGTTGCCGATTCTTTGCCGGTTATCCGATCACCCCCGCCACGGAAATTGCTGAACGCATGTCCCTCCGCCTGCCTCAGGTTGGAGGGATTTATATTCAGATGGAGGACGAACTGGCTTCCATGAACGCCATCTTGGGTGCGTCATGGGCCGGTGTCAAGTCTATGACCGCCACCAGCGGGCCGGGTTTCTCCTTGATGATGGAAAATCTGGGCCTGGGCATCATGCTCGAGACACCCTGCGTGCTGGTGAATGTCCAGCGGGGTGGCCCATCGACCGGTCTACCGACCCTGGTAGGGCAGCAGGATATGATGCAGGCGCGCTGGGGCTCCCACGGCGATTACGAAATCATTGCCCTCTCGCCCACCTCTCCACAGGAACTCTTCGATCTGACCATTCGGGCGTTCAATTTGTCCGAAAAATACCGTATTCCTGTGCTGGTCATGACCGATGCGGAAGTGGGCCACATGACTGAAAAGGTTGTGATCCCAGCTCCAGACGAAGTTGAAATCATCGACCGCCCCCAGGTTCGTAGAGGGGATGTCGAACCGGATCGTTTCCGAATCTACCGTGACAGCGCGAAGATGGGAAACGGTTATGTTTCGCCGATGGTGGCGGCAGGGGAGGGCTACCGCATCCATGTTACCGGGCTAACTCATGATGAACGCGGCTATCCGGTCATGAATGCGCAAACACACGCGTGGAATGTGACCCGCTTGATCGAAAAAATTCGCAAACATGGTGACGATATCATCCAGATAGAAGAACAGAACATAGATGATGCAGAGGTAATCGTCGTTTCCTATGGCATATCGGCGCGTACGTCCCACTGGCCGATCCAGCAGGCGCGACAGGAGGGCATTCGAGTAGGTTATCTCAGGCTGGTGACTGTCTGGCCGTTCCCTGAAGAACGCATCCGCCAGTTGGCAAAGGGCATTCGTGCCTTTGTTGTGCCCGAGATCAATATGGGCCAGATCGTGCGTGAAGTCGAACGCTGTGCGGCTGGTCAGGCGCAGGTGTTGGGTGCGAATTTTCCTGGAGGCGATGTGCTGGAGCCGGAATATGTTCTGAACGTAATTCGACAAGCTGCTGGACGGTCGATCCAAAGTGGAAAACGTATAGGGCGTGTAGCCAACGATGAAACGCAGGAGTGAAGCATGCCTGAAGAAATGAACCGCAGCGAACGCTTGATGGTGTTGGGATATGAGGCTCCAGAGGCGAGTGACTGGAAAACCGGCTTGCACCCGATGGATTCATTGTTACGCGGGGAGCGCTTGCCGCATATCTGGTGCCAGGGATGTGGTCTGGGAACTGCCCTGACCAGTTTTGTGAGTGCGTTGCAATGGCTGGAGAAGAACAAAGGCTTGGATCTGGACAAGGTCGCGGTTGTTTCGGGGATTGGCTGCACAGGGCGTATTGCCGGTTATGTGCGTCTGGATTCGTTCCATACCACGCATGGGCGTGCCATTCCATTTGCTTCGGGATTGAAACTGGCCAATCCAGACTTAAAGGTTGTTGTGGTTTCCGGTGACGGGGATATTGCCGGTATTGGCGGCAATCATCTTATCCATGCCGCCCGGCGCAATCTGGACATTGCTGTTCTGTGTGTCAACAATTTCAATTACGGGATGACCGGCGGACAGGTGGGTCCTACTACCCCGCATGAAGCCCGCGCTGTCACTACCCAGTATGGGAACTTCGAATACCCCTTCAACCTACCTTATCTGGCGGCAGCGAGCGGCGCTTCCTTCGTTTCGCGCTGGACCGTTTTGCATGCCCGCCAACTGGAATGGACGCTGCGCGAAGCCCTGGTCCATCCCGGTTTCAGTTTCGTAGAGATTATTGCGCCCTGTTCCACCGCTTATGCGCGCTGGAATCCGGAAGGGCGCGGGTTGGATCCAGAGAAATTGGGTCGCCGAGGTCTGGAGATCATGAAGTATTACCAAAAGGTTGGCCGGACGGCGCATGATATCCATCCAAAAGATGCGCACATCAAGGTCAACGAAAAAGGCGAAATCACCGAGATCGTGGAGGGAAATTTTTTGGTGGAGGCCAATCCTTCCTTGAAGGATGCTTTGAATGCGCTTGCAACCCAGGCGGAAAAGATGTGGCATTCTGAGAAAGAAACTTTGACCAACCGACCTCAATTACCGGCAAGGAAAGAGCCTTTGCCTCGTATGGAGGTACAACTTGGCGGTTTTGGTGGACAAGGAATTATCAGCGCAGGCCGGATCATCGGTTTGGCAGCTGCCATCTATGATGGACTGGAAGCCTGTTTTACCCAGAGTTATGGCCCGGAGGCGCGCGGCGGGGCAGCAGGCTCGCAGGTGATTCTGGCCAGTGACCCGATCCACCACCCTCACCTGATCCAGCCGACGAGTATGGTCATTATGTCGCAGGGTGCGTATAGTAAATATGTGCCGACCCTGGCGGTCGATGGCTTGCTCTTGATCGATGACAGCTTGGTAAACCTGCCGCCGGATCACCGCGCTGATGTTAAGACATTTGGTATACCGGCAACCCGAATTGCAGAAGAAGCTGGCAACAATCGCGCTGCCAACACCGTCATGCTGGGATTTTGGACTGCAATGACCGGCATTGTCAGCCGGGAGGCCATGCGGCAAGCGATTACCGAGTCCGTGCCTGGCAAGGCGGTCGATCTGAATCTGAAAGTTTTCGAAATTGGGTTCGAAAAGGGCTTGGAACAGGTTTCCCGCACATAAAGAGGATAATGGGATGAGCAGAGATGTACTTGTCATCGGTGGCAGTATCGCTGGGTTGCAAGCCGCCCTGGATCTGGCTGATGCGGGCCTCACTGTACATTTGATCCACGCGACCCCCTTTTTTGACAACGGCGGGACAAACCCGCCTCGCCACTTATTGCATGTTCGCCAGTTGGAGGTCCTCAAACATCCGAATATCCAGGTCAGGACGAACGCACGCCTCGCTCACGTGAAGGAAACAGCCAACGATTTTCAGGTTGCTTTACGCCAGCATCCTCGTTACATCGACCTGACCAGATGCACAGCCTGTGGGGACTGCATCGAGGTCTGCCCAGTCACAATTCCAGGTACTGGTCATAAAGCCATTTATCTCGATGGGCAACCGGGATGTGTGGCGATCGACAAAATCGGCAAATCTCCCTGTGCGCATACCTGCCCGGCGGGCATCCACGTGCAGGGCTATGTGGCGTTGATCGCGCAGGGACGCTACCACGAGGCCATCGATCTGATCCATGAGGCCATGCCCTTTCCATCTGTCTGCGGACGGGTCTGCAACCACTACTGCGAGGCGGAATGCACACGCGGGAAAGTGGACGAACCGGTCAACATCATGGCGTTGAAGCGCTTCGTCGCCGACTGGGAATACGCACAGCAACGTGACAGTCTCTTTGGCAGTGACCGTCACGTTGCGCGCCCTTCTTCCGGCAAGCGCATTGCCATCATCGGGGCAGGCCCGGCCGGCCTGACGGCCGCGCGAGGCTTGAACCGTTTGGGGCATACTGTCACGGTCTTCGACGCGCTCCCGGTCGCGGGCGGCATGATGCGGGTCGGCATCCCGGCGCACCGCCTCCCAGACGAGTTGCTGGACTGGGAAATCCAACGCATCCTGGACGAAGGGGTAGGACTGCAATTGAACACCCGCATCGATGACATCCCTGGCTTGTTCGAAACTGGCTATGACGCAGTCCTGATCGCTACAGGCGCGCATGTCGCCAAGAAACTACCCATCCCCAACGCCGACCATCCCGATAACTGGCTGAGCCTGGACCTGCTGCGCCGCGCCTCCCTGGGCGAGACCATTGACCTGAACGGCAAGCGCATCATAGTACTGGGCGGCGGGAACGTGGCCCTGGATACTGCCCGCACAGTCTTACGATTGGGCGCCAGCGAAGTGCGCATGGCCTGCCTGGAACCGCGTGGCGAAATGCCCGGCTTCGAGTGGGAGATCGTCGTTGCCGAGGAAGAGGGGATCCAGGTATGCCCGGGGCGCACCTTCAAAGAGATCGTCGTCGAGGGAGACCGAATCGTTGGCGTGCATTGCGCGGAAGTGATCTTCCGCGGCTTCAAGGATGGTCGCCCGGACATGGACGAAATCCCCGGTACGGAACATACGCTGCCTGCCGACATCATCATCTGGGCAATCGGCCAGGGAGCAGACCTGTCCTTCCTGCCCCAGGATGGCAGGATCAAGACGCGCAAACCGGCTGGCATCCAAACTGACTCGAACATGATGACCAGTATGCCAGGCGTCTTTGTGGCCGGCGATGTCCACCGGGGCGTGACCTTCTTCGTTGTGGACGCCATCGGCGAAGGGCATAAGGCTGCACGCAACATCGACCGCTACCTGCGCGGGGACGCGGGTTCGGCAGAGCCTGTATTGTCCGAGAAAGTTTCATACAGTAGGAAAGAAATCGAAACAAAATACAGCCAGGCTTCGCAAGATGGACGTGTGAAGATCGCCAGCATTCCCTTGGAAGAACGCGCAGGTAACTTCAATGAAGTTGATCTAACCCTGACGGAGGAGCAGGCGCTTGCTGAAGCCCGGCGTTGCCTGGTATGCGGTCCATGTAGTGAGTGCCAGGCCTGCGTGCAAGCCTGCAAAGCGGGCGCGATTGCCCATGACCAGCAAGAGACAACCGTGCGCCTGGAGGTCGGCGCAATGATCTACGCCGATGACTCTGCCGAAACAAAATTGACGCACCTCCAGGGCGTCTACCGCGTAGCCCCGCATGACGCCCTGGCTGCTTCCGCGGCCGCAGCGGATGTTCTGGCTGGCGCAGGCTGGCAAACCAGGGCAATTCCAATACCGGGTATTCCGTCGCCGCTGCAAAACGCCCCCCGGATTGGCGCCTTCGTGTGTGAATGCGGCGATCATATTTCAAGCATCATCGACACCAAACGAGTGCGTAAAAAACTTGCCGAATTGCCCGGTGTAGTTCATACCCAGGTGTTACCTTTCTCCTGCTCGCCGGAAGCGGTTGAGACTATCCATGCTGCGGTTGGCGCGCACAATCTGGACAGGGTAGTCCTGGCTGCCTGCTCCTGTTGTTCCCTGGACCAGGCCTGCTACAGTTGCACCTACCAGCGCCTGCGCAGCCGACGGAACCTGGGCCTGCTCCCGGCTTCCGATGGGCATTTCCCTGGCCTGGACGGTATCGCATTCGAATTCGTCAATATCCGCGAACAATGCGCCTGGGTACATGCCGATGACCCGAAGAAAGCCACAGCCAAAGCCATTGCCCTGGTAACGGCAGCAGTTGCCAGGGTGCGGGGAGAAGCGGTCAAGTCGAAAGTTCTGACGCCAGTCGAGCAATCCGCCCTGATCGTGGGAGGCGGCGAAGCGGCGTCCGTCTGTATGGAAATGCTCAAGAAGATGGGAATGCCCGCAGAACGCGCCAGGGGAACGCCTGGGCTGGTAGTGCGCACAGATGGCATGTACCTGGCGCTCTATGGCGATCAAGGCCGGGGAGGACAGGCGCTGATTTTGGCTCCATCTGATACGAGTGAAATGGAAAACTTGCTGGCTGCCTTTGGGCGCGAAGGACTGCGTCCGCGGGTGAAACCGGAGTGGGGCGGATTGGCTGCCCAGCGACTGGGCGTCTTCTTGTGCGATCCGGCCCTCGATTCGGGTTTGACCGGTAAAGCCGCGGCTGCGCGGGCGACAGCCTGGCTGGGCAGGATTGGAAATCAAATTCCTTATACCGCAACCGTTGACCAGGCGCGCTGCCGGGCCTGCGGTACATGCGTGGACATCTGCGAGTTTGGCGCGCCCGAATTAGTTGGCGAAGCACCCCTCCGGGCTGCGCGGATCGATCCGGTGGTTTGCACCGCTTGCGGCACCTGCGCAGCGCATTGTCCTTCCGGCGCGATCGGTCTTATCAGCGCCGAGGGCGCGGGGTTGGAAACGGCGCTTGCGACGATTTTGGCCCCAGGAGATTAGGGAAGCGATGACACCCCGGAAAGTGATCTTGTTCACCTGCAACTGGAACGCCTATAGCGGGCTCGAAACGGCGGGCGCGGAGCGGCTGGCGTACCCGGCGGGGGTGTACCCGCTCAAGGTGGCCTGCCTGGGACAGATCGACCCGGGCATCATCCTGAAGGCCTTCGAGAACGGAGCGGAGGGAGTCTTGATGTTAGGCTGCCCGCCTGACCAATGTCACTACGAATTTGGCAATCGCCGCGCCGAGGAAGTGTACGCGCAGGCAAAGGAATTGGTGAAGGTGTTGGGATGCAACGACTCACAACTGCAATTGGATTGGGTTGCCGCAGGTGAGGGGCAGGACCTGGTGAACAAGGTACGGGATTTTGTCGCCGGTTTGAACGGGGCGCGGAGTCGGCGATGAATGCCCTGAAGGATGCGATCAACAAATACCGGGTCTGGTATTGCCTGGATTGTGGCAAGTGCGCGTCCGTATGCCCGATCACCCGCTGGGAGACGCGCGCCCATGCCAGCCCGCGCCTGCTGATCGAACGGGCCATTCAGGGGCAGATCGATGCGGTTATGGATGACTACCTGTTCTGGTCCTGCCTGACCTGTAAACGCTGCACCGAACTTTGCCCTTCGGATGTGCACTTTGCGGAATTCCTGCGCGATGCGCGGATTTTGGCTAAGGAGGAAGATCGCTGCGGGGAATGCACACACAGCGAAATGATACAAACCCTGGGCCGCATGATGACCGACCCGAATTTGAAGCAGAATCGCCTGGGCTGGCTGCGAGAGGACCTGGAAACATCCAAAGATTCCGACACGATCTATTTCGTCGGTTGTATGCCGTATTATGATCCGATCTTCAAAAACCTTGGCGTAGAGGGAGTCGAGATCGCGCAGGCAGCGGTGAAAATTCTGAACCATCTGGGCATCCGGCCGCAAGTGCTGGCGGACGAGCGCTGCTGCGGTCACGACCAGTTGTGGCAGGGCGATGTCGAAAACTTCCAGGCGCTGGCAAAACTGAACATGGAAACGCTCAAGGCCAGCGGCGCGAAACGGATCGTAACCACTTGCCCGGAATGCGCGCGCACGCTCAAGATCGATTACCCGCAGTATGTCGGGGAGCATGGCCTGGAAGTGCTGCATCTTTCCGAATTACTGGCTCAAACTTCGCCAGCGGTTCTTGCGGCAGCCTCCACAGGGAATGATATTGCACTGCCGCCCGCCAGCAGTGCAACTGCTAGCGGAACGAGGGAAATGCTTGCGGAAAAGGGTCTGGGCTTTTCGGATATCGTTCCGGCGGGTAAACGGGTCACCTACCAGGACCCCTGCCGGTTAGGACGTCACATGGGTGTGTACGATGCGCCGCGCCAGGCGCTTGCCGGCCTGGGATACGAACTGGTCGAGATGCGGCGACACGCCGAGTCCAGCCTGTGCTGCGGCACAACTTGCTGGAGCAGTTGCGGGCAGGTCAGCAAGAACATCCAGGCCGAGCGCCTGGAAGAAGCCCGCGCGACCGGGGCAGAGATGTTGGTGACCGCCTGCCAGAAGTGCCAGATCCATTTCAAATGCGCCCAGCGCGATCCGCTCCTGGGCGAGGAACTACCCATTCCAATCCGCGACCTGACCACCTTGATCGCTGAGCGGCTCAATGAACAGATGGTAACACAGGAGTAGTGGATCAAGATGTCGTTTTATAAGTATCTCCAGTCTCTGAGCGGAGTGAACGATAGTGAACGTAGTCGAAGAGCGATGGCCAAAAAAACGCGCTTCGACTACGACTGCGCTGCGCTCCGTCTCCGCTCAGAGACTGAAATCTTCTTGGTAATTACTAGTATTTTGAACCAGCCCTCATTGCAGGAGGTACCCCTTGGAGACTGACAACTTACGCATTGGCGTCTTTGTATGCGACTGCGGTTCGAACATCGCCGGGCCGGTCGACACCCAGGCGGTGGCCGATTATGCCGCGGGACTGCCGGGTGTGGTCGCAGCAGTGCGCAACCGCTACACCTGCGCGGACCCGGGCCAGCAGGAGATCCAACGGATTGTTCGCGAGCAGAACCTGAACCGCGTGGTGGTGGCTTCCTGTTCGCCGTCCTCGTATGAGCCGATCTTCCGCAACTGCATCCAGGGGGCGGGGCTGAACCCGTACCTGCTGGAGATGGCCAACATCCGCGAGCATTGTTCGTGGGTCACGCCCAACGACCGCGAGGCGGCCACGCGCAAGGCCCAGGGCATCGTCAAGGTAGCGGTCGCGCGGGCACGCTGGCTGTACCCGCAGGACGAGGAGCAGGTCCCGGTCACGAGGGCAGCCCTGGTGGTGGGCGGAGGCGTAGCAGGCATCCAGGCCGCGCTGGATCTGGCCGATGGCGGCAATCAGGTCTACCTGGTCGAGCGCAAACCGTCCATCGGCGGCATCATGGCCCAGTTGGACAAGGTCTATCCGGACATCGAATGCAGCATATGAATACTTGGACCGAAAATGATGGATGTCGGTCGACATCCCAACATCAAACTGCTGGCGAATAGCGAGATCGAAGATATTTCCGGGTACGTGGGCAAATTCAAGGCGCGCGTCCGCAAGAAGGCCCGCTACGTGGACGAAAACGAGTGCACCTCCTGCGGGGATTGCAGCAAGGTCTGTCCCGTGGTCGTCCCGGATGAGTTCCAGATGGGGCTGGGCAGCCGTAAGGCCATCCACATCCCGTTCCCGCAGGCGGTGCCCTCCGCGTATATCGTCAACGCGCACGAGTGCCTGGGGCAGAACCCGATCGCCTGCGGGAAATGCATCGAGGCCTGCGACAAGAAGTGTATCGACTTCGACATGCAGGATGAAATCATCGACCTGGAGGTGGGCGCCATCATCGTCGCCACCGGCATGGACGTGTACGACCCCACCGCGCTGGACGAATACGGCTACACCCGCTTCCCCAACGTGGTGACCAGCCTGGAGTTCGAGCGCCTGATCTCGACCGGCGGGCCGCTGGAGGGACACCTGGGCCGCCCCAGCGACCTCAAATTGCCGCAGCGCGTCGGGTTCATCCAATGTGTCGGCTCGCGGACCAATGGGTCCGACGTGGGCAATCCGTATTGTTCCAACATCTGCTGCATGAACACCATCAAGTCCACGCAGTATTTGAAAGATAACTATCCGGATATCGAATCGACCGTCTTCTACATGGACCTGCGCGCCTTCGGCAAGGGCTTCGAAGAACTGCTGATGCGCAGCAAGAGCAACGGCGTGCGCTATATCCGCGGCTTGCCGGGCGAAGTGGTCGAGGATGCGGAAACCGGCAACCTGCGGGTCACGGTCGAGAACACCACCGGCAACCGGCTGGAAACGCACGAATTCGACATGCTGGTGCTGGCTGTGGGCGCGACGCCGGCCCTCAACACGGAATCCATCCGCCAGATGGTCAGCCTGTCGAAGTCCCCCAGCGGATTCTTGAAAGAGGCCCACGCCAAACTGCGACCGGTGGACACCCCCACCAAGGGCGTTTTCATCGCCGGGGCGGCCGAGAGTCCCAAGGATGTGCGCGAGAGCGTCACCCAGGCCAGCGCGGCGGCTTCGCATGTGTCCATCCTGCTAAACAAGCCCAGGCTGAAGGTCGAGGCCATCACCGCGATTGTGGACGAAGACCTGTGCAAGATGTGCGGACAGTGCGCCCCGGTGTGTCCCTTCAGCGCCATCACCTGGGAGAAGAAGCAGGTCGCGCGCGTGACGGCGGCTGCCTGTTCCGGCTGCGGCACCTGCGCCGCGGAATGCAAGTACGGCGCCATCTCCATGCGGCATTTCTCCGACCAGGCCATCTA
>DAOTXM010000138.1:0-3047 GCA_034435215.1 Anaerolineales bacterium | reverse complement strand
ATTGAAATTTCCGCTGCGGATCTACGTTTCAACCCGGATGAAATCCGCACCTTCCTGGAAGGGGTGATGGAAATCGAGCTCCCGCCGGATGAACTATCCCGTCTGAACCAATCTACGGAAGGCTGGGTGGTCGGCCTGCAATTGGCAGCCATCGCGCTTGCCCGCCAACCCGCTGACTGGCAAATTCCGGCCGGGCAGGCGCACATTTTCGACTATCTGGCTGAGGAAGTTTTGCACCGCGAATCGCCCCAGGTACAGGACTTTTTGATGCATACAGCGCTTTTCGACCGATTTAGCGTACCCCTCTGTTCAATTCTTTTTGATTCATCCTTCCCGGTCATTGACCTGCTTGCCTATGCAGAAAAGTCGAATCTCTTCCTGATCCCGCTCGATGCTTCGAGGACCTGGTTCCGTTATCATGCCCTGTTTGCAGATTTCTTGCGCCAGCAGATGGAGCGCCGATATCCGGAACAAATCCCTACCCTTTACCAGAAAGCCAGCCTTTGGTTCGAACAGAATGGTATCTATGACGACGCCATCCACTATGCAACCCACGCCGGGGATTTCGAGCGCGCCACGCGCTTGATCGAATCCACTTACATCGACCTGCTCCAGCGCGGCGAACAATCCGCCCTGCTCGAATGGCTCTCGACGTTACCCCCCGAGTTGGTAATGCAGCGTCCGCGCTTGACGCTTGCGAAAGGGTGGGGCAGCATCATTGCACTGGATGCAGACCAGGCGCTGGCTTGTGCTGGTCATGCCGAGGTGTTGGCCCCTTCTGGTAAGGACGGAGACAAGCTGAGGGGCGAAGCGAGCGCGTTGCGCATCCTGACGGGCATCTTCCAGGGACAAGTCGCCGCTACGAATGAAATATCCGAAGCATTCGTCCTGTTGTCCGAAGGGGACAAGTTTTTGCACAGCGTCCTGCATTTCAACCTGGGCCTCAATAGTGTCCTGATGGGGGAGACACAGAAAGCTGTGGATGCGTTCACCGAGACCATCCGACTGACTCGCAAGCTGAACAATCCCCTGGTCACCATCGTGGCGTTGACGCAACTGGGCGAGACACACCAGATACGCGGGGAACTGGTGCTGGCAGAGCGCGCTTTCCAACAGGCTATCCACTACGCGCAGGAAACACTGGGGCAACACACGGTTTTGCTTGGCATGCCTTACGTCAGTTATGCTGAGTTGTTACGGGAGCAAAATCGATTCGATGAAGCCATCCGTTACGCGGAGCAAGGCATTGCCTACTGCCAGGTCTGGCAACCGATGGCCAGCATGGACGGTTACCTGGCGCTTGCGCGCTTGGAGACCGGACGCAGGGACTGGCAGGCCGCCATTACCCGCCTCGAGCAGGCCCTCCAGACAGCCGAGCATACCAGCACCGTTCTCGACGACACCTTTGTGAACATTTTCCGCGTGCGCGTTCACCTGCTGCAAGGCGACCTGGCGCGCGCTACCCAGTGGATGAAAACATACAGTGAAAGCGAACTGGCCAGGATGTTTTACACCATTCGTGAAATGGCGCAGTTGATCATGTTGCGCGCAAGTGTCTTGCGTGGGGAAGATGTGTTCGCCAAATTCGACGAATTGCTGGGCGAAATCGAACGCTGCGAACGGGTCACACCACGGATCGAAACCTTGCTTTTGCGCGCCTATGCGTTCCACAACGCCGGGAAACACGCGGAAGCTATGGAAAGCCTAGACCAGGCTCTGAATCTGGGCGCGAAGGGCGGGTATGTGCGCATCTTTGCCGATGAAGGGAAAACCCTGCTGGATCTGATTGAAAATTATTGTGACCGGTTGACCGTTCCGCAGGCATACGTGCATGACTTG
This sequence comes from Anaerolineales bacterium, assembly GCA_034435215.1. Taxonomy (GTDB): domain Bacteria; phylum Chloroflexota; class Anaerolineae; order Anaerolineales; family Villigracilaceae; genus JAABUE01. The sequence goes on along the minus strand of DAOTXM010000138.1, from coordinate 1,208 downwards.
CTGGAGGTGATGCGCCGTGAAGCGGGGAGCGCGCATCTTTCCAGACCTCAACCTGCTCCCGTGATAGCAATCTCCTCCCGTTCTGATGGCTTGATCTCGCTTACCCGTCGCGAACTGGACATCCTGCGCTTGCTGGCGGATGGTAAAAGCAACCAGGAAATCGCCAACGAGCTGGTGCTGGCGCTGAACACGGTCAAGAAGCATGTGGCAAACATCTTGAGCAAGTTGGGGGTAGCGAATCGCACCCAGGCAGTGATGACAGCAAAAGAACGAGGTTGGATAGATTTAAGGCATGCTCCCGACGGCGTCCCCGTCGCTGAGGACGGCGGCTAGAGCGCTCACGACAAAAAATACTCCTTTTCTACTCCTTTCGAGTCCAGACAAATTCCTCCCCGGAGTGTATTCTATATATAGATACATCCGGGGAGTTGGTTTTCCCTGGAAGGTCTAACGAAAGGAGTAGTTCCTGCATGTCATCCACGCCCTCCCTGATCGACCTGCACGGCGTTACCAAAGCCTATCAGACCGAGGCGGGTCCGTTCCTGGCCTTGAAGGATATTCACCTGCATGTGACCGAAGGTGAGTTCGTCGCCATTATCGGCAAATCGGGCAGCGGTAAGACCACCCTGATCAACATGATCACCGGCCTCGACCGTCCCACGCAGGGTGAAATCTGTGTGGGTGGAGCGCAAGTGGAGATGCTCAGCGAAAACAAACTGGCCGAGTGGCGCGGACGTACCATCGGTGTGGTGTTCCAGTTCTTCCAGTTACTCCCCACACTCACCGCGCTCGAAAACGTCATGCTGCCCATGGACTTCTGCGCCACACCTGCCTTTGGCGAGCGCCGGAAACGCGCCCGGGAACTGTTGGCGTTGATGGAAATCGAAGACCAGGCCAACAAGCTGCCCTCGGCGCTCTCCGGCGGGCAGCAACAGCGCGTGGCCATCGCGCGTGCTCTGGCCACCGATCCGCCCATCCTGGCCGCTGATGAACCCACCGGCAACCTGGATTCGAAAACCGCTGCGGCTGTCTTTGCCTTGTTCGAGAGGCTCGTGAACATGGGCAAAACTATCCTGATGGTGACCCATGATCCCGACCTGGCCCGCCGCGCAACCAGACAACTTCACATCGCGGATGGCATGATCGTCAATGACATCAACGGGAATGGAGGCAGGAAATGAACGTTCGCTGGATCAAAGTCTGGCGCA
>DAOTXM010000137.1:0-3525 GCA_034435215.1 Anaerolineales bacterium | reverse complement strand
AGAGGAAGCGATAGATCGCGATCGGGATGGTCGGATAATCCGGACGGGTCAGCAGGGCGGTCGCGCCGAACTCGCCTAATGATACTGTGAATGCAAAGGTCCCCGCCGCCAGGGAGGCACGCCAGATGATCGGCCAATCCACGGCCAGCCAAGCACGGAAGGGCGATGCTCCCAAAGAGGCAGCCGCATCCCGCAGGCGTTCGGGGATGGAAGCCAGCGCTGGCTGCAACGTCCGTATCACAAAGGGTAAAGCTACCATGGTATGCGCGAGTGGAACCAGCCAGGGTGAAGCCAGCAAGCGAAGGGGCGGCTGGTTGAACGAGAGAATGAAGCCCAACCCCAGTGTTACAGCCGATGCGCCAAGCGGTAGCATCAAGAATGGGTCAAGCCAGCGTTCGAATTTCCCGGGGCGCGCCAGGGCGGAGGCCGCCGGAAAGCCCATCAGCAGTGAGAACAGCACTGTCAAACCAGCATAGCCCAGCGAGTTGAGCGCTGCCTGGATGGGAGGTACGTAGAAGAGGGAACCACGCCGGTTCACAAAGAGTTCGTTATAGTAATCGATTGTCAGGCCGGACTGCACATCCGTGCGTTGACCGCGCGCAGCCTCCAGACGGGAGATGGAACGCAATGGCAAAGCCAGCATCGGCAGAATAAAAAATGCAATCAGGAATAACCCCATACCGGTCACAAACACGCTTTCTTTCCACCCGCGAGCGCGCCGCAGGTTATACTGAGCCGCTCGCGGGGAAACCTGCACATTCAGCTTTGCAACCACGCGTGTATACAGCACCGCAAAGGCCAGCGTACATAGCAACTGCACAGCAGAGAGCAAGCCCGCAAGCGGCAGATTGAGCATCTGTAGCGCCTGGATATAGGTCTCGACTTCCAGTGTCGCAAAGCCGGGGCCTCCCAGCAGGAGAATAACGCCAAAACTGGTGAAATCGAACAGGAAGACCAGTAACCCTGCCGCCAGCAAAGACGGGCGCAATAACGGCAGTGTCACGTGCCACCAGACCCGGTGCCCGTCCGCACCGAGGGTGCGCGCGGCAGCCTCCAAACGCGTATCGAGCTGCGACAGGGCGCTGCCCACCAGACGGATGACAATCGTCGTATTGTAAAAAATGTGCGCCGACAAGATCGCGCCCAGCGTACCCACAAACTGGACAGGGGGTATTTCCAATCCAAGCACGTTCATCAGCCCAAGGTTGATCCAGCCTCGCGGGCCGAGCAAAGCGTTGAACCCTGCTGCCACCACCACTGTCGGTAACATAAACGGGACGGCGGTCAGCGCTCGCAACAAGGCCTTGCCAGGGAACTCGAAGCGTGCAAAGAGGTAAGCGGCGGGCAGGCCGAGCAACAGGGTTAGGACTGTGGACAGGGCCGCCTGGAAAAATGTAAACCGCAATGCAGAGAAAGTGATCCCGAAATTTTCAGGGGTGAGCGCTGAGACGCTGAACGTCACGGCAAAAATGCGAGCAAGGGGATAGAAAAAGAATAAACCAATAAACGCCAGTGGAAAGAGCCACAGAAAAAAGCGGGAGGACAACCACGAAGACACAAAGGCACGCAGAAAATCTAATCTCCGTGTCTCTGTGTCTCCATGGTCAAGTACGAATGACATCCGGCAACCTAACGAAGTACAACATCTGTCCAGGCCTGGATCCATTGCTCACGGTTTGCAGCGATCAGGGTTGGATCGAGCTGGGCGGGTTGGTCAGGAATCTGGGCGTATTTAACGAACTCCTCCGGCAAAACAGCATCCGGGTTTACCGGGAAGACGAACATCTGCAGGGGCATGTCTTCCTGAAACTGCTGACCCAGCAGAAAGTCCACGAACTCCTCGGCCAGAGCGCGTTGCCGGGTCCCTTTCAGGATGCCGACAAATTCGATTTGACGGAAGCAGGTATCGGGTCCGACGATCGAGGCGGTGGGCGCATCATCCAGCGGGGATTCAGCGAAGATCACTTCCGCGGGCGGGCTGGAACCATACGAAACAACCATCGGCTGCGGACCTCGCCCGGAAGAGGCGCTGAAATTGGTGTAATAGGCCGTCTCCCAATCGTTCACCACCACCACACCGTTTGCGCGCAACGCCTCCCAGAAATCGAGATAGCCGGGGTCGCCAAAATGCGCCACCGTTGCCAGCAGGAAAGCCAGGCCGGGAGAGGAGGTGGCTGGATTTTCGACCGCCAACAGGCCGTTGTATTCGGGCTTCAACAAGTCTTCGAGCGCTGCTGGGATTGGCAAATTTTTCTCAGCAAAGTACGTTTTATCATAATTGATGCACACATCGCCGTAATCCACCGGGGACAGGCGGTTGGACGGATCAAGTTGGAACCTGACCGGGATATTCGCCAGCTCAGGCGATCGATAAGGTTCGAAAATGTCGGCTTCGAGCGCGCGAGAGAGAAATGTATTATCCACGCCGTAGAACACATCCGCCAGCGGCGCGTCTTTGCTGAGAATGGCCTTGTTGAGCGCCGCGCCGGTATCGCCGCTGGCCAGGAAAGTCACTTTCACATTGTTGGCCTGCTCGAAAGCCCCTACTACCTCCTCGCTGACCACGAAGGAGTCGTGCGTCATGACGGTCAATTCGGTGGGACCTTTTGGCGCGCAAGCAGCCAACACGAAAGCGACAGAGAACAAAAGGAACGCAAATCGTTTCATGGGAACTCCTTTCTTAAATTTCAGGGAAACGACGGTGAACGATCAGCAACAATCCTGATCGAATACGGATCGAAGCTGTATTACCAAGCATTATGTTACTGATGCCACGCGATTTATGGGGAAACAATGTTTCATCGTACAAGGGCCATTGCAAACCTTCCGTACTGACGCCTTCCACTGGACCGTGCCAGGGAAGCAGCGAGACGGTATCCCCGCTTCGCCCCTGGACTTCTACCTGCCCCCCTTTCGCAGCTGACGCCCGGCAGAAGAAGACTTCCTCCACACCATCATCCAGACGGACATCGATTGTAGACAGCAGCGGATCCGTCAAAATGGACAGATTGGCCAGGGTCTGGTCAAGCCGCCCACCCAGCGCTCCCACAATCAGAATCGCGGAAGGTTGCAACTTGAGCGCATATTGCAAGGCAAGCTCGAAGTCAGTCTCGTCCTTGCTTTTTGAATATCTTTCGAGTTCGACCTGGGCAGCGTTTAGCGCAGGAAACGCATCGTCGCCGACCGAATCCAGGTCACCGATGACAATTCCTGGCAAAAATCCCATCTTCAATATATGGTTGCTGCCACCGTCGGCAGCGATCAGGTAATCATCTGCGCGCAACAAGGTTTTTGCGATTTCCAGATTTGGCAATTCCCCGTTGGCGAAAATGACGATTCGTGGCATGAAAACATCCTCCGCCGGGGGAGGATGTGCATGAATTGGTATCTTTCCTCCGCCGGCATGATCCGGATCAGGTGTTGCGGGTCGAGCGTTACACGCTCCTCTCAGCCCGTAAAACGGACTCCCCGTTGTGGTGTATCGGAATGAGTATAAGACGATGAAGTCCCCTTTGTCAAGTTAAA
>DAOTXM010000136.1:0-10778 GCA_034435215.1 Anaerolineales bacterium | reverse complement strand
CCCCCCCCCCCCCCCCAACCCCCAAATCCGGGTATCTACCACGGAAATTCCCAAAGAGCTAAAAATACTGGTGAAAATTATAATCCTGTTTGTTGTAAAATATGGACATTAAATCCCTGTTGTTTTGCCTGTTCTCCTGCTCGGCGCTCTCTGCCTGCCTGTCCACCCAGGCGGCTGCCCCGCTGCCGTCCCTGCCCACTCCGCAGGTGACCATCATCACCTCCGCGCCGCCCACGCTTACGCCCAGCCCCACGCCGCCTCCTACCACCGCGGAATGGATCTATCCCTACACCATCGCCGGACTGCGCGCGCACGAATACCGGGGCGGGAAGATCACGGTGGGGGAGAAAATGCTCGAGACCGATGTTTACACCCGTTACCGGATCGCCTATCCCTCCGACGGCCTGACCATCACGGGCGTGATGCAGGTTCCCAAAACGGGGGATGAACCGTTCCCGGTCATCGTCATGAACCACGGCTTCTTCAACCGCGGCAGCTACGTTTCCGGGGACGGCACCGACCGCGCCGCCGAGTTCCTCAACCGGCGCGGCTACCTTACCCTCTCGCCCGATTACCGCAGTTGGGGCGGCTCCGATACCGGTTACAGCCTGTTCTACTCCGGCCTGGTGATCGACGTCATCAACCTGTTGGACGCCGTCCCCTCCCTGCCGCAGGCCGACCCCGAGCGCATCGGCATGTGGGGCCACAGCATGGGCGGCGGGGTGACGTTGAAGGTGCTAACGATTGAACCCGCCCTTCGACTTCGCGCCCCTTCTACAAGTTCAGGGGCACTCCGCTCAGGGCGGATCAAAGCCGCCGTCCTCTATTCCACCGTCAGCGCCGACGACGCCGACATCATCGACCGCTGGGGACCCGGCTGCATCGGCGACATCGCCAGCGGGGAAAAGTTGTATGGCTGCAACTCTTCGGACATCCTGCCGCTCGACCTGCCCCCCGGCCTGATCCAGGCGTACAAGGAAGCCGCCCGCGATGCCGAACTGCTCGAACAGGTCGCGGCGCTGCATCACCTGGACGATGTGACTGCTCCCGTGCAAATCCATTACGGGGCAGAAGACGGCCAGTTCATCAGCGGCACCCCGCCGGAATGGTCGCGCAAGACCTACGAGGGTTTTATTGCCGCCGGGAAACAGGCCGAGCTCTTTGCCTACGAAGGCGAGGGCCATTCCTTCCTGGCCGACCAGTGGTGGGCCTTCATGGAACGCTCGGCGCGGTTTTTTGATGAGCATGTAAAATGGTTTATGTCACCGCGAGGAGCGCGAAGTGCGACGTGGCGGTCTTCTGGCATGAGGAGATTGCTACGCTCCCCCGGTCGCTCGCAATGACAGCATCCACAGGAGCGCCTCATGAACAACGTCCGCCCGCAGCTCCGGCTGCTCGATGAAGAACAGATCCAACAGGTGCACGGCTATGCCCTGCGCATCCTCTCCGAGACCGGCGTGCGCGTGGACTCGCCGTCCGTGGCCGAGCGGCTGAAGCAGACCGGGCAGGTTCGAATACGCCCTGAGCCGAGTGGAACACAGCCGAAGGGCGGGGGAAGCTATATGAAGCTGTCCCCTGAACTGGTCGAGTCGGCTCTCCGTTCCGCACCCTCCACCATCCAGATGTACGACCGGTGTGGACAGCCTGTCTTCTGCCTGGGGAATGACCGCCTGCGCTTCGGTGTGGGCGTCACGGCACTGTATTACCAGGAACCTGTCGGCGAAACCCTGGAGCTCCTGACGCGCGCCCACCTGCGCGACCTGACGCGATTGGGGAGCGCGCTGCCGCTGTACGATGTGATCTCCACGCCCGGCATCGTGCGCGATGTGCCCGAGCGCACGAGCGACCTGTACGGCAGCCTGGAACATATCGCCAACACGACCAAACCGCTGGTGCTGCTGGTCTCAGACGAACACAACTTCGCGCCCGTGCTGGACCTGTTCGAGCACCTGCACGGCGGGCTGGGCGAGAAGCCGTTCGTGTTGCCGTATTTCAACCCGGTCTCGCCGCTGGTGATGGACGCGGGCACGCTGTTGAAAATGGAAGTTGCGATCCAGCGCGGGCTGCCGTTCATCTTCTCGAATTACAGCATGGCGGGCGCTTCCACCCCGCTAACCGCCGCCGGGACGCTGGCGCTGCTGCTGGCCGAATTGCTGGCCGGGCTGACCATCAGCCAGGCGCTGCAGCCGGGCACGCCGCTGCTGCTGGGCATGCTGCCGGTCTACTTCGACATGAAGTCCATGCTGAACTTCTACGACCCGCAGAGCGTGCTGCTCAACCTGGCCTGCGCCGAGCTGATGGCGCATTACGGCCTGCCGCACTGCGGCACCTCGGGCAGCGGCACCGGCTGGGGCATGGACCTGATCTCCGCCGACACCTACTGGATGAACACACTGACCTTCTCCCTGACGAAGGGCGGCCTGGCTCCCTTTGTGGGCGACAGCCTGGGCGCAAAAGTCATTTCGCCGACCACCATCGTGCACGTCCACGAGATCATCGACCAGGCCCTGCGTTTCGCGGAAGGCTTCCAACTGGACGAAGCCCAGGCCGCGCTGGACGAGATCGCCCGGGTCGGGCCGGGCGGCAGTTTCCTGTCCGCGCCCTCGACGCGGAAGCATTACAAGACAGGCTATTACATCAGCGGCGTTTATCCGCGCTGGACGATGGAACGCTGGCAGGCCGAAGGGCGGCCGGATGCGCGCCAGGTGCTGCGCGAGAAGACCCGCGCGCTGCTGGCCGACCTGCCCGCGCCGGAGGATTATGAGGAGTTGCTAGGGAAGGGCAATGAATTTATCGACCGTAATCTAACTTGACAGTGCAAAGTTCCAAGAAAGTCCCGAAAAAATGGTTGTGCGTGGGGGCGCGCGCCCGCTCCACACCCCTATTTTCGGGTCCTCTTTCAATTTTCGTGAAGTATTGATATTAGGAAATGGAGAACAAATGGATACAAACCTGTTCGATCTGACTGGGAAGGTCGCGCTCATCACGGGCGCCTCGCGCGGCATCGGCTTTGCCATCGCGGAAACCTTCGCGCTGGCCGGGGCGCGGGTGGTGCTGGCCAGCCGTAAACGGGAGGCGTTGGAACAGGCCGCGGAACAGATCCGCGCCCGGGGCGGAGAGGCTTTCCCGGTTGCCGCGCATACGGGGGACGGCGCAAGCGTGCAGGCGCTGGTCGCGAAGGGCATCGCGCAATATGGCGGCATCGACATCCTGGTCAACAACGCCGCCACCAACCCGCATTTCGGGCCGCTGCTGACCTCCGAGGAGAGCCACTGGGACAAGATCCTGGACGTCAACCTCAAAGGCTATTTCCGCACGGTCAAAGCCTGCGTCCCCAGCATGCGCCAGCGCGGCGGCGGGAAGGTCATCAACGTGGCCTCCGTGGCCGGGATGCAGCACCAGCAGGGCATGGGCATCTACGGGATCAGCAAGGCTGGCGTGCTGATGTTGACCCGCACGCTGGCGGTCGAGCTGGCCGCGGACAACATCCAGGTCAACGCGCTGGCGCCGGGCTTCGTCCAGACCCAGTTCAGCCGCGTGCTGTGGGAAACGCCGGAAATCCACCAAAAGATCGCGGAACGCATTCCCCAGCGGCGCATGGGGCAGCCGGGGGAACTGACCGGCGCGGCCTTGTACCTGGCCTCTACGGCCTCGGGGTTCACCACCGGGTCCGTCCTGCTGGTAGACGGTGGCCAGATGGCTGGGGTGGATTTGTTCTAATATTCCCCTCTCCCCCTGGGAGAGAACATAGGGCGAGGGGTATGCACGCAAAGGTTGTCGGTGATAACGGCTCAAGCCGCGTACTCGGCGGCATTTTGCGAGTATATCTTGCGCCGAGGACGGCGCAAGGAGCAGGTTCCTGATATGTTTTGCGTGCAATGGCCGGGGTGGATTTGTTTTGATTGTTCCCTCTCCCTGTGGGAGAGGGCGGAGGGTGAGGGCAGGTTTTCCCTCTTCCCCCGGGAGAGGGCGGAGGGTGAGGGTTTTAATGGTAAAATCAGCCACCATTTCCTGACGAAAGGAGGCCCGACAATCCAATGAGCAGCATGCGATTTGCGTACCCCAAACGTGTATTGAACGTACCTCCTGCCAAAAAGGTAGTAACGACTTAAGTCGTTACTACATACACCATCCATTAGCCGCAGGTGCGTTCTGCCCTGCGGTTTTCGATTCCCTCGACCGCAGGCGATCGACCCTGTGGTTTTTGTTTTCAAGGAATGCGACATGGAAATGAGCACAACAAATCCTCGAAACTCTCCAGCGCCCGGCGGGGCAGGACTGACAGTCGAGCAACTGGCGGCGAAACTCTACCAGCATACCCTCCCAGCGTGGACGGGAGAGCTCGACTTTTACCGGGAACTGGCCCAGACTGCGCAAGCGCATGGACCCGTTCTGGAGGTTGCCTGCGGCACAGGCCGCATTTCCATCGACCTGGCACGGCAAGGCATAGCGGTGACCGGCTTCGACGTATCGCCAGAGATGCTGGGCATCGCCCGCGCGTCGAGCACAGGCATGGGGAACGTCCGCTGGGAGAGCGCCGACATGCGTTCCTTCGAGATGGGGGAACGCTACGGGTTGGTGCTGATCCCGGGTCACTCCTTCCAGTTCATGTTGACGCCCGCCGACCAACTGGCGTGCCTGGGCTCCATCAAACGCCACCTGTACCCCGGCGGCCGGCTTGTCGTTCACGTCGACCACCAGGACCTGGGCTGGCTGTGGAACCTGTATCAAGTGGATGGCGGTACGTTCGAGCGCCTCCGCGAAGTCCCGCACCCGGATAGTAACAACCCGGTGACGGTGTCCCAGGCCTGGGCTTATGAACCCGCCACGCAAACGGCGTTTGCAAACACCGTTTGGGAAGAGCGCGATGTGCAGGGCAACCTGGTCCAGCGCTGGGAAAGGGGCCCGGTCGCGCTGCATTGCATCTTCCGCTTCGAAATGGAGCACCTGCTCTCCCGTGCCGGGTTTACCGTTCAGGCGCTTTACGGCAATTTCGCACGCGCTCCCCTGCAAAACGACAGTTCGGAGATGATCTGGGTCTCCGCAGCGTAAAGGAAAGGAATATGAGTTCAAGAAACTATATCGAGTTCTTCGACGAACTCGACGACGACGACGCCCTAGACGCCTACCTGCAATTCGACGGGCAGCGTCCAAGACACCCCAAATGCCGCATATCCAAGAAACTGGAAGCGGAAGAGAACGCCTTCATCGCCGCGCAGGACGACACGCGCGCCGGCTTCGACTTCACCTATAAAGCTTCCCGTCACGAAGCGGGCTGGCTGCTCGATTCGCTCGGGGCGTTCTACGAGCAGCAGTGGATCTCGGACGTGCTGCGCCTGATCAAGGGCGGCAAGGAGGCCTCGGTCTACCTGTGCAGGTCGGGGGTCGCGGTGGATGCGCCGCTGCTGGCCGCCAAGGTCTACCGCCCGCGTCCGTTCCGCGCCCTCAAGAACGACGCACTCTACCGCGTCGGTCGCGGGGATCTGGACGAGAACGGCCATATCATCACGGACGACGGCGTGCTGCATGCCATCCGCCAGCGCAGCGCCTACGGCGAGAGACTGCGCCACCAGTCCTGGATCGCGCACGAGTACCAGGCCCTGCAAGACCTGCACGCGGCCGGCGTGGACGTCCCGGCACCCTACGCCATGGGGAACAACGCCATCCTGATGGGCTACATTGGCGACCTGGACCTGGCTGCGCCCGCGCTGCAATCCCTGGACCTGGAGCCGGCCGAGGCCAAGAGCCTGTTCGAGCGCGCTCTGGGCGACATCGACCGCATGCTGGCGCACGACCGCATCCACGGCGACCTCTCGGCCTACAACATCCTGTACTGGGAGGGCGAGATCACGTTGATCGACTTCCCGCAGGTGGTGCCGCCCGACGGCAACCCCGCCGCCTGGAGCATCTTCCGGCGCGACGTAACCCGCGTCTGCGAGTATTTCGCGGCCCAGGGCGTCGAAACGAACGCGCGCAAACTCGCCGCGGAGCTGTGGACGGCGCACGGCCACCGGCTGGTGCGGCGCGCTGACCCGCGCGATCTGGACGCCGAAGACCCCGCCGACCGCAAAGCCTGGGAGCGGCAGCGGTAGACAACCGTCCCGAAGGTCTTCTGAAGGGCATCGAATCGCTCCGATCTAACCTTCGGGACGCTCTTTCGATAGAGGCTATCCAGCCTGTTACGGGTTATATAGCATAACAGTCGAGGATGAAAACGTAGTGACGACTCCGCGAAGCGTCCCGCAAGGGATCAGCCGTCCCGTTATACCCAGGTCGGTTGAAAATTGCGCTTTTTTTACGAGAAGGAATGCGCAATTTTCAACCGCGGGAATGATATAAAGCGACTAAAGTCGCTACTACGAAACCGTTACTTTTAATCGAGACGAAGGAGCATTAGAAATGGACAAAGACACCGTTTTGGATCACCTGGCTGGAGCTATTCCATCCTTTTTCAAGCGCCCGCAGGTGCAGTACGAGACCCTCCCGGTGGCAGGCGGCATCCCCTTTGGGGTCGAGCGCGTCAGCAACGCGCAGGTCGGCATCGGCGGCGCGTACGGGACCTGGGGCGACAGCTACGACAACCAGACCCTGCCGGAACTGGTCGCGGACCGCATGGGCATCCCGTTGAGCGACGAAGACAGGATGAACCTTTCGGAATTGGGCTTCGTGTCCCGGCACCACATCCCGGACCTGAGCGAAGCCGAACACCTCGAACTGGAGCTAGCCGTCGGTTCACGCCTGCTGCGCGAGGCGGCGCTGGCCAACGGCTGGGGTCCGGACGAGGTCCAGGCCGTGCTGATCGGCATGAGCGGACCGGTGGCGGACGACTACGTCGAGCAGATCTGCCGCCGCGCGGGCATCCCGGAGAGCGCGTTGAAGGTCAGCGTGCACAAGGCCTGCGATGGGTCGGTGGGAAGCCTGCACCTGGCGCTCAACCCCGCAGTCAGCGGGGCCGGGACGGTCAACATCGCGGAGCAGTTGTACGGCAAGAAGGTGCTGGTGGGCGGCATCGAAGGCCTGAGCCGCTTCACCAGCCGCGCGCACGACAAGAACGCGCTGCAGCTCTTCGGCAACGGCGCGGGCGTGATCGGCGTCATCCCCGGACAGACGATGAAGTTCCTGGTGGGCAAGAGCCGCGAAGTCTTCGACGACGAAGGCGTGCTGGCCGTGCACATGTACTACCCGCATTCGCGCCAGTCGCTGCTGGAGGTGTCGCAGGCCGGGCAGTCCCACATCCGCGTGGCGGGCCTGATGCACGAACCGTCGAACGGGCAGGCCATCGAAATGGCGGGACCGATGGGCATGGTCAAGCTCTTCGTGCGCACCGGCGTGCAGGTGGTGACCGACGTCTACCAGGCCTACCAGCACCTGATGGAAAAGATGGGCATGCCCGAGAAGTCCATCGCGGTGGCCATCGTGCACCACGCCAATTACAAGATCAACAAGCTGAAGGAAAAGCAGCTGGCCAACCTGGGCATCCACTTCCCCATGCCCTGGCTGTTGAGCGACTTCGGCAACGTCAGCGCCGCCTCGAATATGATCGCCTTCCTGCGCCAGCTGCCCAGCCTGAAGCCCGGTGATCACATCCTGTTCGACGGCTTTGGCGCGGGCACGTATTACGACGTGCTGGCGGTGTCGTTGGGGAGTTGATGAACAAAGCTACCGACGAAGCAAACGTCCCGAAGGTTTCAGATCCTTCGGGACGTTTTTCATACTCCCCGTTTTCAAATCCTGCAACCTCGCTATCGCCTCGACCCCGCCCCAGGCGTAAACGCCGGGGCTATTCCTACCAAGCCGCCTGAAGGCAGCTGTTTCCAATCGTAAATTATGCTTCTTCGAGTGCGCGGTCGAGCAGATCCTCCACTTTCAATTCTTTCGCCCATTTTTGCATATAAGCAAGATCAAGTTCGCCCGCGCGCATTTTCAGCACACCCAGAATATCGCGCCATTGGCGGTCTGAGACTTCTCCACCCAAGCGATACCATTCGAGTTTGGAGAGAATTGTATCTTCTGGACTGGCAAATTTTGCGCTGATCTCCGTTTCAAGAGAAAATATTTGTCTTTTGGCGCGGGTTAGTTGGGATTGAAGGAAAGGACGCGGGCGTGGGATGAATACGTCCACTTTGAACATGGTGTCGCGGTGAATAATATTGAAACTTGAGTTGTGCTGAATAGATTCAGCGATCATCTCATCGTCAATATAGAATTCATCTTGCAACGCTGAGACGAACGGCTGCAGGTGTTCAAGACGCATTTCTGCGATGATGTCCGAATCCTGCGTGCTGCGTACCATGCCATATAGGGTGCTGGCAAGCGAGCCGCCAACTAGATATGGCACAGCGAGTTTTTCGAGAGTGCTTGTCACTTTCAGCGTGACTTCGACAGGTTCATTTTGCATTTAATAAATCCCCATATACTTTACGTGCTGTTTCTTCCCCTAATAACAAGCTTGCCAATTTATAACGCAGTTCGGCTTCGCTGGCTTGTGGATACCGTGAACGCAAACCTATCATTGCCAACATGCGAGCGGACACGTTGAGTTGTGCAAGCATGTGCATTTTGCGCGTTGGACTTGCCTTTCGCAATAGTTCGATTTGCAGGGCTTCCATTTTCGGGTGAGTGTCGGAATAATAGGATGTCATGACGTTCTGAGTATATCATTCTACGCCCTGGCTGTTGAGCGACTTCGGCAACGTCAGCGCCGCCTCGAATATGATCGCCTTCCTGCGCCAGCTGCCCAGCCTGAAGCCCGGCGACCACATCCTGTTCGACGGCTTCGGCGCCGGGACGTATTACGATGTGCTGGCGGTGTCGCTGGGGAGCTGATGAACCAAGCACCGACGAAGAAGCAACCGTCCCGAAGGTTCCAAATCCTTCGGGACGGTTTTCATACTCCCCGTTTGCAAATCCTGCAACCTCGCTATCGCCTCGACCCCGCCCCAGGCGTGAACGCCGGGGCTATTCCTACCAAGCCGCCTGAAGGCGACTGTTCTTGCGACGCCGCCCCAACCTCATCCCTGCCTCCGCCCCCAACCCCGGCCCGATCCCCGGCCCCAACGCCGCCCCAGGCGTGAACGCCGGGGCTATTCCTACCAAGCCGCCTGAAGGCGACTGTTTCCCGCGCGCACAACGAAATACATCCTGCAAGACGCGTTCCCTGCGCGCGCTTCGACTTCGCCCAGCATTACCCTGAGTCATAAGATAAAGGGTAATCCCTGAGTCCCCTGGCAGGGACGATGCTACCCGCTGCGTTCTCCTTTGATAATTCGTAAGATTTCCAACAACACAGAGCCTAACGATGGTTCCCCACTTGCCCTTACATGCTCTAAAACGTGCTTGTGATGAGGAAATGTATTTACTTCCCGGTGATGCGGTGCATTGTCGTAGCGGAAGACCAAGTTCTGTTGCATATCCATACACTGATAGCGATACTTTATTTTACGGCCAATCTCAACATCCATCACTTCGACAAAGTGCAGGGAAAATCCGTTTTCAAAGATTACCTTGCCAGCTACAAATCCCTGATAAATGTTATACGGTTTTTTGGTTAACGTATATGACTGGATGACCGGAAAATCCCGCAAGTTTTTTTCCAGCGTATCGAAATATTCCTCGATCATCCTTCCAATCCCTGCAGGCGTTTCTCATTACTGGTTAGCATCTCAATCAAACCAGCCCAAAGCACAAAATCTTCGTCATCGCCCATTTCGCCGCGCTCATACCGGCGATAGAACACATCGCTGGATAAACGATATTTTTCTTCGAAAGTTTGTATATCCGCACGTAAATTCAGGATGGCGCGTTTCGTTTCTGCTACCTGGTAGGCAATGATTCCCTGGGCAAACGCTTCTTCGTTCTTCGAAAATTCCAATACTTTTTTCAAGCGCTTTGCGGTCTTTGGCCGAATGTTTAGATTGAGATGGAGCATAATACACCTTCCAAAACGGAAATATGACACCACAATTTTATCACGCTCATTCCACAAGTTTTGAGAGTGGGCACGCATTTCTCGCGCGCGCTTCGACTTCGCGCAACGCTAACCACGCTCTCTCGAAGGGCGGAGGGTGCGTCGCGCCTTGTTTGACAGGGAATCCTTCCTGAGGAGACTCTCACGATCCATCGGCCAGGGACTACTCGTCTGGCGCGACGCACGCGTGGTAGCTATCAGGTTTCAATCCCTCGAACCCCCCATTCGGGGGGCTTAGGGCAAAGTCCCGGCGTTCGCTGCCGGGATAGGGGGCTAATAGCTGAATGGCCCCGACGAGTTCGGCATCGGAATTTACGACGGTTTCAATCCCTCGAAAGGGCATAGGGGGCTAATAGCTTCAGGACTTCTGTTGCGCAGGTCTTGTCCAGCATCGAGTTTCAATCCCTCGAAAGGGCATAGGGGGCTAATAGCTTCTTCGAGCAGCACAGCGAACTGGCCGGGCGCGACCTGTTTCAATCCCTCGAAAGGGCATAGGGGGCTAATAGCTACCTGATTGCATCGGATCAGATCATTGGAGGCATAAGTTTCAATCCCTCGAAAGGGCATAGGGGGCTAATAGCGCGGGATTCCAGTCGACTCGCAAGGAAATCCGGTTCGTTTCAATCCCTCGAAAGGAGGGTTAGACACGAGCATTGACTGATTACGAAAAACGTAATCGGTGCGTGAGTAATTGGCGGGGCAATCTTCAAAACCGTAACCGGTCAAAGGACTGGTTACGGTTTTTCATAACCAGTGTGTAAGGGGTCGATCCAGCGGTTGAGAAAAGCGTAATCAGTCCTGAGACTGATTA
>DAOTXM010000135.1:0-2540 GCA_034435215.1 Anaerolineales bacterium | reverse complement strand
GTTGTGGACGGACTACGTTCGTCCACAACACCCCACACTCGATTTGTTGAAAAGATATCCTTTGCCCTTACTCTACTTTTGCAGTTTCCTTTTCCTCGGGTTCCGGTTTCAAGCCCGTAGCGCGCAGGTTGATCAGGCGGTTCATCAGGTCGAACCAGATCTGCGACCCCTGTGAAATCGCGAAGCCGGTCAGGATCAGGCCGATGGCTTTGGAGACCCAGCCGCCGGGCGTGGAGGGGAAGTCGCGCGGGTTGTCGGTTGTGGTGGGATCCCGGTCTGCAAAGGCGAAGGACCAGCCGATGGGCAGGCCCAGGTTGAGGAGCTGTTGTTGCGCCGTTTGTGCACTGGCGGTATCCCCCTGCTCGGCATACACGACCGCCGCCTGCGAAACGGACTCGCACAGAACAGCATTTTGCCATAACGAGGTCGATAAACTGATCGTGTCCGCATTCAGGAGGACGGCGAGCACCACCCCGCACAGGATGCCGATGAACTGCATTTTACGTTTGTACCAGCCCCTACCGCGCTCCATGGTGGAATCGAACCAGGCAGTGACCGTATTGCGAAAATCTTCGATCCCGGCCTCGGTATTATCCTTTTTATTGATCTGCGCGGTATCCAGCAGGGCTTTCAGGCGGGTTTTCAATGCAGGCTGAGCGATTTTTTCGATCCCCTTCCTGATATTTTCTATTGTAATTTTGCTCCGCGCGGGATCGCCATCCTTATTCTGGTCGTCTCTTCCAGCCTGGTTCAACAAATCGAACAGCGCCACGGTAAAGTCATCCTTTGGGACGTAGGAAGGCATGGCGCCGGGCTTCGAAAGAGAGTAGATAATGGGATGCTCGTAAAAAGCGCGTACCGGGTTGAGCCCTAATTTCTCAGCCATCTTTTCCCCCCTGCCACCATATTGCGTGATCGATTTCATCCCAAAGCGTGTCACAGCGTTCTCTGTAAACTGCTCGACCCTGCCCCCAAATTTCTGCCTCAGAAAGCGCAGGATGAAATTCTTTTCGATCAACTTCCTGGCGCGGTCGTCGCTGTCTGGGAAGGACGTGTACACCCGGTTCTTGCCATTCAGTTTGTCCGTGTCCGGTTCCAGCATATTTTGCAGGATGTCCGCTGTCCATCTCCAAACCTATCGCCCGGCGCTTCATCCTGGGCCAACAGGCCCTCTGGCCAGGTCGCCGGTTCGCGGGGAAAGACGACGGCAGCATATTCCTATCTGTTTATCGAACCAATTGACGTTTATCTCTGTTCATCCGTGGTTCGATTTCGGTTTCCGGCGCATTACAGACCCACCCGCAAGCGTCGAACGCTACGTGCGCAGTGTGACGGTCACGGTGGTGCCCTGTCCCTCTTGGCTTTCGATCGAAAGCGCGCCCCCGAAATGGGCCAGATACTGCTGTACGATGCTCAAGCCCAGGCCCGTGCCGGTAATGCCGGATTGCTGGGCATTCGGCGCTCGGAAAAATTCCTGACCGATATTCTGCAGCGCCGCCTCGGGGATGCCCATCCCCTGATCCTTTACCTGCACCTGCGCGAATGTCTCCCCTGGTTGAAATTTGACCCTGACCTCGCCCCCTTCCTTCGAATACTTGATGGCGTTGCTGATCAAATTGGTGAAGATGATGACCAACCCATCCTCCGTCCCGTAGACAGCTATCTCCATCTCCGGTTCTTCCAAATGCAGGCTGAGGCCCTTCTCAGCCGCCAGGGCTTCGAATTGGTGCAGGATCTTGCGGATGACAGGCCCCAGGAGGATTTTCGCCAGGTGTGTGTCTTCAGTCAGATTCTTGCTGCGCGCCAGCGTCAGCAAGTCATTGATCAGGGCCAGCAATTCATCCAGGCGGCATTCCAGGCGCCTCAGGATGTCTCTTTGCTTTTCGCTGAACTCGCCCACCAGACCGTGGGTCAGCGTGCGCAACAGGCTTTGGGCGCCGGCCACCGGGGCGCGTAATTCGTGGGCCACGGTCAGCGCAAACTGGGCTTTGAAGGCTCCCAGGCGCTCGGCCTCCGTCTTCTGGCGAGCCAGTTCCGCTGCTTCGGCCTCGACCCGTTTCATCCGTTGCGCCTCGAGCGATAAGCGACGCTTCTCCAGGCCCTGCTGGACGGTGAGCAACAGTAAATCCGAAGTAAAGGGCTTCGAAATGAAATCGTAGGCACCGTGCTTGATGGCGTTCACAGCCATCTCCACGGTGGCGTAACCGGTGATGATGATCGTTACGGTATCCGGATCTCTGGCAGCGATGGCAGGCAGCAGGTCGATACCGCGACCGTCCGGGAGCATGACGTCCAGCAGGATCAGGTCGTAGGTCCTGGCGGCAATCATCTCCTGTCCCTGTTTGAAGCGTTCCGCCATCTCCACACTGTAACCAGCCGGTTCCAGGGCGCGCTGACAACCGATGCGGATACCCGGTTCATCGTCCACGATCAAAATACAGGCTTGAGGGTCCATTGTGCCTCTTTATCTGTCTCGATAATGTCACAGTCGGGTAATTGGTATGAAATCGGGGTGTGGGGTGTTGTGGACGGGCTACGCA
>DAOTXM010000134.1:0-10516 GCA_034435215.1 Anaerolineales bacterium | reverse complement strand
GCAACTTTGGCAGTGGCACATTCGAGCAGTCTGCCAATTTGCGCGGCGAGCACATGCGTGAGGTCATCCTGGCGCGAGAAGGGAAAATCGGAACGCGCTGCATGCCCGGATGTGTGATCGCCTGCCGCAACCAGTATGTGGACGAGGCAGGGTTGCCGATTGTTGGCACGCTCCAGTTCGAGACGATCGCCCTGGTCGGTTCTAATCTGGGGATCGGCAACCTGGATGACGTTGCGCGGTTGAATTACATGTGCAACGATTTCGGCTTGGATACCATCGAAACGGGAGCAGCTCTGGGGGTAGCTATCGAAGCGGGGTTGGTCCAATTTGGGGATACGGAAGGCATCATCTCTCTATTGAAACAGGTTGGAGAAGGAACTGTCTTGGGACGGGTCATTGGCAACGGCGTAGTGACAGCCGGTCGTGTGTTTGGAATCCGGCGCGTGCCAGCAGCTTTAGGTCAGGCTATGCCGGGTTACGATCCGCGCAGTTTGAAAGGGAACGGAGTCACCTATGCCACATCTCCGCAAGGCGCGGACCATACAGCAGGCAACGCGTTTGGAGCCCGCAAAGAAGTAAACCCCCTGGGGATTGAGGGACAAAAGGAGCTTTCCCTGAAATTGCAAATCATCGCCGCCATGCTCGACAGCACCGGCCTGTGCCTGTTTGCCCGTCCGCCCATCATCGCCGACCCGCAGCTGATGGTGGATATGATCAACGGCATTTATGGCTGGGGCTGGACGAAGGATGACTACGACCGCGCCAACCGCGAGGTGCTGCGCACCGAACTGGAATTCAACCGCCGCGCGGGCATCACGCAGGCCGACTACCGCATTCCCGAATACATGCGCGAAGAACCACTTGCACCACACAATGTCGTTTTCGACGTGCCTGATTCGGAACTGGATGCGGTTTTCAACACTCTCTAGGTGATTTGTGACTGTCGGAATCGAGTTGTTCGGGCAACTGTTGCCCGGCAAACCACGCAAGCAAACCCTGGAAATGGAGCGCCCGATGAATGTCCAGGATGTGGCGCTCCACCTGGGGCTGAATCCCGAGGAAATTGGGTTGATAACCATCGACGGAGTCCAAAGTGAGTTGGAAGATTCGGTGCCGCCCCAGTGCCGACTATGTTTCTTCCCCCATATATCTGGCGGATAAATTGTACAAACATTGCCTGGTTCGTTTGGATTGGAAATAACAATCTTTGATGACGGAGGGCTGTCATGAGCTTTTTACGAGTGGAAGGACTGAGCAAATCGTTTGGGGGATTAAAAGCAGTCCACGATGTGGGGTTCGAGATCGAACGTGGTGAAATCCTGGGCCTGATTGGCCCCAATGGGTCTGGCAAGACTACGACCATGAACTTGCTGACCGGATTCTTGAAACCTGATTCTGGCACCATTATGTTAAAGGGGAAAAATGTTGCTGGACTTCCACGCAGCCAGGTATGCCGAAAGGGGGTGGCAAGAACCTTTCAGATCATAAAACCGTTCCTTGAATTTACAGCTCTGAAGAATGTGATGGTTGGGCGGGTATACGGCCAAGAACCAGCCAGGAATCTAAAAGTAGCTGCCGAGGAATCCAGAGAAATCCTTGAAATTGTGGGGCTTTTAGACAAGGCAGACATTTTAGCCAAAGACCTGACCCTGATGGAACGGAAGCGAATGGAATTGGCCAGAGCACTGGCAGCCAGACCTCAGTTGCTTTTGTTGGATGAATTGATGGCTGGTTTGAATCATGCCGAAACGGAAGATGCGATGCAATTAATCAGGCAGATAAAGGCTGATCTGGATCTAACCATTTTGATGGTGGAGCATATCGTCAAGGCTATTGTAGGTCTCTCTGATCGCATCCTTGTATTGAACATGGGCGAGAAAATAGCAGAAGGTCTCCCCCAGGAAATTATCCACAATCCTGAAGTGATCGACGTGTATTTAGGAAAACCCCATGCTTAAAGTAGACAATATCAATGCTTACTATGGGGACCTCCAGGCACTCTGGGGTGTTTCCCTACAGGTTAATGACGGCGAACTGGTCGCACTGGTCGGTCCCAATGGCGCCGGGAAAACTACCACCCTGAAGGTGATTACCGGTTTGTTAAGACTTGCCTCAGGAAATGTCAACTTTGATGGCAACAACCTTGACAAAGAAACGGTCCATAAAATTGTGGAACTGGGCATATCGCAGGTACCCGAGGGAGGCAGGATTTTTTCCGGGATGAGTGTCCTTGAAAATCTGGAACTGGGGGCGTTCGTTCCCAAAGCCAGAAAAGTCAAAGATCAAAGCTTGAAGTGGGTCTATCAAATCTTCCCGCGCCTTGAGGAAAGAAAAGACCAGCAAGCTGGAACGCTGAGCGGCGGCGAGCGGCAGATGCTGGCCATCGGCCGGGCGTTGATGTCAAAGCCAAAACTTTTGTTGCTTGATGAACCATCATTCGGCCTGGCCCCTATCCTGGTGCAACAGATGTTCGAGATGATCGAAGAGATCAACAAGCAAGGCGTGACTGTTCTGTTGGTGGAGCAAAATGTCCGCGCAGCCTTGGAGTTGGCACAAAGAGCCTATGTGATCGAGAATGGCCGAATCGTAGGAGAGGGGAAGGGCGATGACCTCCTCTCATTTGAGTCGATACGCAGCGCATACCTGGCATAGAAAAGGATATTTCCATGATTGAAGCTGTAGCGCAAAACCTGGTTTTCGGAATTCTGTTGGGCGCCTTGTACGGATTGGCTGCTGTGGGCATCGCCATGGTCTTCGGAGTTACAAAATTCCTTAATGTCGCCCATGGCGAGCTTTTGATGTTCGGTGGGTACGCGAGCTTTTGGCTTTTTAAGCTTTTGAACCTCGATCCGTTTCTATCGCTTCCCTTGACCATCGTCTTCCTTCTCTTGATCGGAGCCATTCTTTATCAGCTAATCTTTGTCCGTATGGTCAAGCTCCCTACAGAGGAAAAGATCAAGAACACCATGCTCGTCGGATTTGGGTTGTCTTTAATTTTGCAGAACACAGCATTAATCCTTTGGACTGCTGATGATCGAGGAATTACTACTTCCTATTCCATGGCAGCTTTTACCATATTGGGTGTGCGCTTTCCTTACGTGCGTGTTGCGGGTCTGGTCATCTCCCTGGTTTGCTTGTTTGCCTTGCAGCAATTCCTACGCAGGACCTATACCGGGAAAGCCATCCGAGCCACGGTAGAGGATTGGGAAGCAGCTTCCTTGGTAGGAATTGATGTGCACAAGGTCTACCTTCTCTCCTTCTTGTTAGGGACCGCCTTGGCCGGGGTGGCAGGTGCGCTGGTAAGTGTGAGTTTTTCCGTTGAACCGGCTATGGGAATGCACTGGACCCTCAAGTCGCTGATCGTGATGGTCTTGGGAGGGTTGGGAAATTTCATGGGCACTTTTGTTGGAGGCATCCTGTTGGGTGCGACCGAATCGGCTACAGCTTTTTTCATCACCGGCAATTACCGGCAAGTGGTTGGCCTTGTACTTTTTTTGCTGATTTTGATCTTCAGGCCTCAGGGTTTGTTCGGGATAAAAGAGAGGTAAGCGATGAGAAGCATTAAAATCATTTTCATCATCCTTCTTATTATCATCCTGGCCTGTCTTCCTCTGGTAATTAAAAAAGATAGCACCATAAATCTCTTGATTTTGATCTTCCTGTATATCAGTTTGGCTTCGAGTTGGAATATCCTGGGAGGCTATACCGGGCAGACCAGCCTTGGTCATGCTGCATTCTTTGGCCTGGGCGCGCTTGCGACTCGCCAGCTTTGGATAGAAGGGTTCCCAGTCTTTCTCAGCATTCTGGCAGGAGGACTCCTGGCAGTGGTCTTCGCTTCGTTGATTGGGGCTCCTGCTTTCAGGTTAAAAGGGGTGTATTTTGCCATTGGCACGCTGGCACTCGCGCAGATTCTCAACGTTACGGTTGGCAATGTATATCCTGAAATTGCTGCCCTTCCGATCGAAGCACTCACCGCCTATCAACTTGCACCACGTTATTACCTGTTCCTGGGATTGGCTATTATTGTCGTCGGAGCTGCCTACATCCTGGTTAATTCAAGGTTGGGTCTTGGCATGATGGCCGTGCGGGAAGAAGAGGATGCCGCAGAATCACTTGGGATCAGCGCGTTGAGACATAAGCTCCTCGCCCTGGGGATCAGCGCTTTCTTTACCGGCCTGGCCGGCGGGGCTTTTGCATACTATCACGTCAGTTACTATTTCCAATTCCCATTTACCCCGATGTGGAGCCTGGATATGCTGACTATGGTCTACATCGGGGGAACGGGCACCATTCTTGGCCCTATCATCGGCGCAGTGTTTTTTGTGGTAATGAAGGAGTTTCTGGTCCTAAATGTAGGCGAATATCATCTGATCGTATTTGGCATGCTGTTTGTCCTAGTGGTTCTCTTCTTGCCCGGTGGAATCATTTCAATCTGGAAAAGATACAAAATGGACTCAATCGCCGGTCAAAGGCAAAAGTAATCGCACTAGAGCTTCCCTCCGACAAAGAGAGCTAATTCCTCGCTATTTGGCCTCAGGCCAGGAAAGGAGAAGACTTATAGATGTGAGCTTGAAAGGCAAATAAAGATTCTGTCCCATTTTTGTATAGTACTAAGGAGGATGAGTAATGAAAGCCAAATTAGCAAGTCTGATCGCGATCGTGCTCGTGACAAGCCTGCTGGTTGCCAACTGCGCCCCGGCTCCAACAGCAGCACCGGAACCGACCAAGGCACCGCCAACTGAAGCGCCAGCCGCTACGAAAGCACCAGCTACAGAAGTTCCCAAACCGCCTGCGCCGGAATTCATTGAACTTGGCGCATCCATTCCCTTGACCGGAAATTTCGGCTCCCTTGGAAATATGGTGCTCCCTGGCTATGAATTTGCAGTACAGGATATCAACGCAGCTGGTGGGGTCTATGTAGAGGAATATGGCGTCAAAATTCCTTTGCGCCTTACCTTCTACGATGATGAATCAGATCCCACCAAGGCGGTAAGTAAGTTAGAAACGCTATATTCCGATCAGAATGTGGTGGCCTATCTGGGTGGTGCAGGCAGTTCCATGCACGCTGCCGCCTCAGCCATTGCAGAAAAGAACAAGGTCCCTTATTGTGGCATCGCCTTCGCGCTCTACAAGATCCACCAGCAGGGGTACAAGTATCTGTTCTCGCCGTTCCCCAAGTCCCCACAACAGGCAAAGGACACCTTTGAAATCCTTAACGCGGCCATCCCGGAGGGGGAACGACCCACGAAGGTAGCGATTTTCTCCTACAGCGACGACTGGGGTAAAGAACTGGGCGACCTTTGGGAGAAGAGTGCCACTGATAATGGTTATGAAGTGGTCTTGCGCGCGGAAAATCCCGTAGGAGTCAATGACTGGTCTGACTCGATCCTCAAGGCCAAGGCAGCAGGGGCCGAAGTGCTGCTTTCCCTGCCAGTTTTTCCAGACGGTAGCGGGATGTTCAAGACCATGTCTGAACTTGGCTGGACGCCGAAATTCGCTCTGGTGATCAGAGCACCGGAGGGTGTCAACTGGGGTGAATCCATGGGCAAGGTTGGTGATTATGTCACCATCTTCCCCGGCTGGCACCATGGCGAGAAGTTTCCGGGAGTGGACGAGCTCAACGCAGCGTACGAGGCCAAATTCGGACGCCCCGCTGATCTTCTGACTGGTCCGGCTTACGCCTGTGTACAGATCGTGGCTGCCGCCATCGAGAAAGCCGGTACCTTGGACCGCGAGGCAGTCCGTGATGCCATGTCTGCCACCGATATGTCGACGGTGATCGGCCCGGTGACCTTCAACGAGGATGGTACCGGTAATGTGTTGAACCCACTCATCCAATGGCAAAACAGCAAGCTGGAATTGGTCTGGCCGCCTGAGCAAGCCACTGCGGAATTCCTCTATCCGGCTCCACCATTTGAAGAAAGGTAATTGCTTTAGCCAGCCATTACCAATACATGTGACGATGGCTGTTCTGGCCATCGTCACATTCCTTAGAAATTATATTAAATTTGGAACTTACGCATTTATGAAAGGGTGCCGAAAACTGGGGGTGCGAGCGGCGCTTACACCCCCAGTTTTCGGTCCTCTCCCATTCAGTTGTGTAATTTATAAATTTATTGGATCAATATTGACAATGGAACCTGGAAAACAAAAAAACATTCTATACAGGCAAGACCAATTAGGGCCGTTCCCCCTGGAACGACTCAGGCGCGTGGACCAACCTACTAACACGATCACGGATGCTGTTCAAAGAATCGATCTTCGAGACAATGCGTACGGACTGGCTGCACGCGGCGAGTATGGTCCTGTGGTTCAGAAAGCCGTATCGAAAAAACAACCGGAAAAATACCCGTTGTCAGCTGCCCAGAAAGATGTTATTGACCACATTGCGCTGTTCAAGTCACACCCAGTGGCTGGGAAGAAAGCGCCAATTCCACAAGAACCTGAAATCCTGACCCGGCATATCAAAGCGGTTGGCTATTTTCTAAAAGCTGATGTCATGGGAACCTGCAAAGTGCCACCATCGGCGTATTACAGTCACGACAAACAAGGTAACCCAATAGATGTGCGCTATGAAAATGCCATCGTTATTGTAATGGGGAAAGACAATGATGCAGTACATGCCTCCACCGGCAGAGATTGGTTGGGCGATCCCATCAGCTTTCAGGCTTACCAGCATCTTGGCATGGTCACCGAGACGATCGCAAATTATATCCGCCGCCTGGGGTGGGACGCTTCCCCCCAATATGGGCCGTCTTTTGTAAATAAATATTCGGTATTATTGCCGCCATTATTGCTTGCCGCGGGCATCGGCGAGGTCAGTCGGGCGGGAATTATCCTGAACCCGTTCCTGGGGCTTGGGTATAAAGCCGCTGCTGTCCTGACGGACATGCCAATCATCCCCGATAAACCGATCGATTTCGGCCTGCAGAATTTCTGTCAGAATTGCAAAATCTGCGCCGAAAATTGCCCCAGCCGCGCTATTCCCATGGGCGATAAGGTGATGTACAACGGTTACGAAACCTGGAAATTGAATGTAAAGCGATGCACCAGTTTCAACTTTACAAACAAAAATGGCACCATGTGTAATCGTTGCGTAAAAAGCTGCCCATGGACCAACCCGCTAACCTGGCCACACAATCTGGTTCGCAGGCTGGTCATACACTCCCGCCTGACGCATCGGATTGCCATCCGGGCCGCCTATCTTCTCGATCCAGGCAAAGGTCGCCTCGACAAAAAGTGGTGGTTCGACATGGAATATGTCGATGATGTTATTCAATCACGTGAAAACGACAAAAATAGAATAACAAAATAAGATGTTTTTTTAATCGGGGCGTGGGGTGTTGCCCCATGTCCTCATCTTTTTGAAAAGATGTATCTATCAGACCTAAACAAAAAAAGTAGAACAAAAGCGCCACCCTAAAGGCATGCTGAATAGTTGCGAAAAGATCTTATTTTTCAAGGAGAGTTTATGGGTAAAAATTTGCTTGTCATCGGCGCGCATTCCGCCGATTTCGTCTGGCGGGCTGGCGGGACGATTGCGCTGGTCACCTCGCAGGGCGGCAGCGCAACCGTGATCGCGCTTTCCTACGGGGAACGAGGGGAATCGGGAGAACTGTGGAAGGAACCGGACCAGACCGTCGAAAACGTCAAACGCATCCGCCACAAGGAAGCCAGCGCTGCCGCCGGGACCCTTGGGGCTGATTTCCGTTGCCTGGACCTGGGTGACTATCCCCTGACCGTCAGCGAGTCGGCCATGGAGCAGTTGGTGGGAATTTTCCAGGAAGTCCAGCCGGACATCCTCCTGACCCATACGCCTGCAGACCCGTTCAACCCTGACCATCCCGTGGCCTGCCAGGCAGTGCAGAAAGCGCGTCTATTGTCATCCGGGGCAGGTGTGGCCAGCGCTTTCAACCGCATCACCCCACCGGATTTGTATTTCTTCGAGCCGCATCAACCGGAATTGTGCGAATTCCATCCCAATACCTTTGTGGATATCACCCCCGTCATGGAACAAAAGCGGAAGGCCATGGAATGCATGCAGGCGCAAAGTTACCTGCAAAGTTATTACATGGAACTCGCCTCGCGGCGCGGCAACCATGCAAGACGAATTTCCGGCATGCAGGAAGTTAAATTTGCAGAGGCTTTACAACGCACACTGCCCTGGGTGGTGAAAAGCTTATGACAAAAGATGAACTTGCACGATTAAGTGAACTTGGCGTGGCAACCGTCTACGAAGCCTCGGGTAGAGAGGGGTTGATCGACATCCCGTTGATCCAACTCCTGCCGGGCAGCCGCGTGGCCGGCCCCGCGCGGACCGTGCTTTGCGGGCAGGATGACAACCTGATGGTACACGCCGTCATCGAGCAGATCCAGCCGGGAGAAGTGCTGGTCTTGGGCATGCCGGAACCAGGCCCAGTGGCGCTGATCGGCGAATTGCTGGCCACGCAGGTCAAGATCCGGGAAGCCGCGGGGATCCTGGTGGATGCGGCAGTGCGGGATGTGGAAGAGCTGGTCGGGCTTGGTCTTCCCATTTGGACGCGTTTCATCCGGGTCAAAGGCGCAACCAAGACGAAAGTCGGCGAACTGAGCGTGCCCGTAACGGTCGGCGGAACCCGGATCTCTCCTGGTGATATTCTCGTTTTGGACACGGATGGCGGCGTTCGCATCAGGCATGAGCGCCTGACAGAAGTCCTGCAGGCTTCCGAAGCCCGGTTCGAGAAGGAAACGCGTTTGCGGGAAAAACTCGTCGCTGGTGAAACATCTTATGATTTGCACGGATTGCGTGAATTTGTGGAGAAGAAAAGGAGAAATCCATGAACCGTGGTGAACCTATTTTTGATCTTGCTCACTTAGCCCATATCGAATTGTTAACGCCCAAACTCGAGGAAAGCGCCCGTTTCTTTGTGGACATTATGGGAATGATCGAAAGCGGCCGGGAAGGAGACTCGGTCTATCTGCGCGGCTGGGACGACTACGAACATCACTCGCTACAACTGACGGCCTCCCCGCAGCCGGGACTGGGGCACTATGCCTTCCGGGCGACCAGTCCACAAGCCCTGGAACGGCGGGTGGCTGCGCTCGAGAAATCGGGATTGGGAAGAGGCTGGAAGGAAGACAATATCGGGCATGGACCCGCCTACTGCTTCACCGATACCGATGAACACAATCTGGAACTCTATTACGAAACCGAGTGGTACCAGCCGCCCGAGAATTTACGCCCAGCGCTCAAAAACCAGGCCTCGCGCCTGCCCAATCGCGGAATTGCCCTGCGGCGTCTCGATCACATCAACATCCTGGCAGCGGATGTGCGCGCCTGCCGGATTTTCATGCAGGAAGTGCTCGGCTGTCGCCTGACAGAACAGGTCATTTTCGACGACGGATCGGAAAAGGCGGCCTGGGTAACGGTTACGAACAAAACTTACGATGTGGCCATCGTCGAAGATTGGGCCGGGGCCAAAGGACGCCTGCATCATATCACCTATGCAGTCGACAGCCGCGAGGATATCCTGCGCGCCGCCGATATCTGTCTGGAGCATGGCGTTTTCATGGAGACCGGCCCCCACAAGCATGCCATTCAACAGACGTTTTTTCTGTATGTCTATGAGCCCGGCGGCAACCGCTTCGAGATCGCCAGTGCCGGGGCGCGCCTGATGCTGGCTCCCGACTGGCAGCCCATCGTCTGGAGCGAAGCGGAGCGCAAGAAGGGCCAGGCCTGGGGGCTGCCAACCATCCCATCCTTCCATACACATGGAACCCCACCCGTGGAGTAATCCTATGCCGCACCTGACCCTTGAATACACCGACAACCTTGACTTCGATGTTCAGCCGCTCTTGGCACGTCTGCATGCCGAACTGGTAGCGACGGGAGCCATCAGCCTGAAGGGACTCAAAAGCCGCGCCGTCCGGCATAGCGAATACCGCATCGCGGACGGAAATCCGGAGTACGCGTTTGTAAGTGTCAACCTGTTGATCCGCGCGGGTCGCCCAATCGAGGTCCAAAGGGATATGACTGAACGCGTCATGAGGGTGCTCAAGGAAACGTTCAACGAGCGCTTCGAAAACGGGTATCTATCCCTTTCGGTCGACATCAAGGAAATGAGCGAAGGGGTTGCCCTGACGTTTCACAATATTCCAGACGTAGGGAAGAGACCATGAGCGATTTACTCACAGACAAGCTCGCCATCCGTGAGATAGTGGAGAATTGGGTCCTGTATCGCGATGCCGGGGATTGGGAGCGTTTTGCCACCGTCTGGCAGGCCGATGGCTGGATGACCGCCACCTGGTTCCAGGGCCCGGCCAGGGACTTTATCGAAGCCAGCCGCAAGCTCTTCGACCAGGGCGGCAATATCCTGCATTTGCTCGGCGGCTGGACGTGTGATATTTCCGGCACGCGCGCCATCTCGCAAGTCAAGATGACCATCAACCAGCGCGCCCCGCTGGACGGCGTTCTGGTGGACGTGGTCTGCTTCGGGCGCTTTTACGATTTCTTCGAAAAGCGGGAGGGACGCTGGGG
>DAOTXM010000133.1:0-5156 GCA_034435215.1 Anaerolineales bacterium | reverse complement strand
GACCAGTCTCTCCCTCATCGAAGACCCCTGTCAACGCTAAAAGATAGGCATAATGGTTTGGTTCATGCTCCAGCAAGCGACGCAGTGCGCCCAACAGGGGAGTCAGGCATGAGGCGGACGGATCGGTCAGGTCGGCCAGCACGATCAGGCCCAGCGGCAGGTCCCGTTCGTCGCCCAGGCCCACCTCGATCAAGCACTCGTGCAGGCGCAGGCTGTGCAAGGTCGCTTCCAGTTCGGCTTTCAAAGACTGCGCTGCAGTTTCAGATTCCAGGTTTGCTGCCAGGGCTCTCTCATCCTGCGGTATCCTTGCAGCCTCAAAAAGCTGCAATTTCAATCCGCCCGGCTCATTCTGTCCGGGCCCCAGGGACATGAAAGCCGTCGTCACGCGCCGGTGGGACGCGCCGCGCAGGAAGGTTTCGCGCACATCCCCGGTGGTTTCAAGCGCAAGTTTACCCACAGCGATCACCAACGTGGGCGGAGTTGGGATGGGGTGCTGATATTTTTTCATCGCTTATTTCCTCTCGGTTCCCACAATCCATGCTCCGTTTACATCTTGCCCAGGTCCACCTGCTTGACCTGCAGGGCGCGGATCTCGTCTTCGTACTGGCGGCGCAGGTCGCTGTCCGGCGCCATCCTGGCCAGAGCCTGCTTGTACTCCCCAACCCGTGTCTCCAGCAGGTTTACGGCGGCCTGGTTGCCCATGTTGACGATTTCCTTTTCGACCAACTGGTCGGCTTCCTGAACGAAGTCTACGCGTTGCACAAAGGCATCCTCGGCTTTCTCGCGCCCCTGGTCGAGGCGATACTCTCGCATGGGGCGGATGTTGCGGGTCGCGTATTCCTTTTGGGGATCGAAGTAGTAAAAACTGCCAATCTGGATGACATACTCGAACGCTGCAGCGACCGCAAAGACATTGCGCGCTTCGGATTTCTGTTCCGGGAGCACTTCCTGCGCCAGATAGGCCTCCGGGAAAACGTGCAGGGGATCGATCCCCTTGCGGCGCTTGTCGTAATAGGCTTTGTAATCCGGCATCTCGTGCAGCAGCGAGGCCGGCAAGCCATGCTGCACGCGGGCAAAGTCGATGCGATGTTTGAAACCGGTCGACTTGACCTCGTATTGCGGATCCTGCTGGTAACGCTCCGGGATCAGTGGGCTGTGCTCATCTTCGACGCCGATGATGCTCTTGCCCTCCTGCCCCTGGATGCCGCTGTTGGCGTCATATTGCCAGAAAGGATGGCAGTAACGCACCAAGCGGTCGAAGAATTCGGCTGTCTTCTTCGGCGCCAGTTTGCCATAATGTTCCTGCAAGGCGCCCAGCAGGGAGGTGTTTTCCATCTCCTCCTCGAAATACAGCCGGGCATGCGTCTGCAGCCGGTCTGCCCATTCCCCCTCGTTCCAGGCTGACAGCGATTCAAGCGTAACCGGTCCATTCGCTTCTGACATCGCCTGGTAGACCGCAGCTGGGTTGATCCCAGTAGATAACTTCTCGTAGTAAGCGCGGATGTAATCCGCCCCAACCGCTTCCACGTTCAACTCGAAGATGCCATCTTCCGCGGAGGCGGGCTTCAGGCATTCCCCGGCGCGTTCGTCCAGTTTGCGCGCCGCCCGCTCCTGCGCCTGGCGAATTTCCGTCATGGCGGCTTTCAAGCGCCGGACTTGCTCCCCCAACTGGTCATAAAGAATGGCGGCCTGGCGTTGCGCGTGCAATTGCAGCGTGCGCGCATTGACTTCCCCCATCCAGGACAGGCAGTCATTGCGCGTACGGTTAAGGCCTTCCAGCCAGGATTTGCGCAAGAGGATGCGCTGCGCGGCGTGAATGACATCCCCGGCCATGGCGCGCAAGCGGTCGCGGGCCTGACGATAGGCCTGCTCGGCCTGAGAGAGGCCAGTTTCGCTCACCCCGAACTGGGACAGCCTGGCTTTCAACCCGGAAAAGGAGGTGATGGTCTCATCCACGCGGCTTGCTTCCGTGACGGAGCCTGCCAGTTCGTCCAACACTCCCTGTGCAAAGCGTACCCCGCGCTCCTGGATGAGCGCCAATATTTCTTTCCTCAACATCCCTTCAGCTTCTGCCAGCAATCCGGCAGAACGTTCGGCGATCCTGGTTTTCAGATATTCGCGTTCCCTGGCGTCATTTTCTTCCTGCAAAGCCAGTAACCGACGCAAATCTTCCACTTCCCCGGCTTTGCGGATGGCGGGCAGATTCAGGCTGCTGACCTGGTGCCCGTTGAGCAGAGCCTCTAACAATTGCGTATCCCGTACCTGCATGTGCCCCAGGAGAATGCCTGTGGCCTCGCGAATTTCGCGCAGGTCCGGCTGCGCCAGGCAAACTTCATGCAACACGGCGTTTCCTAATCTTGCGCCACAGTAGGCCAGCACCTTCTGGGCCGGGTACACCAGCGAAGCGGCTGCCAGTGAACTGTACGCCCTGCGACGGCCCTGGAATTCCTCCAACAACACGCTGACGTTAGCGTTGAAACCGCGGATAGCCCCGCCAATGGAAGAGCCGGTATCCAGGAAAACGGCCGAGGCGACCATATTGAAGATGTCGTCTTCTGAATTCAGTCGGTTGCCAGCCTGGTTGCCCAGCTCGACCACAAAGGTCATATCGAAGGGCGGTGCCTGTACGTCCACTGGCGCGCCTTCGGGATATTGCACGTACCAATGCGGATTTTCAATCAGGTGGCTGCATTCCTTGAACCAGGCGTACGTGTTGGCGCGGATGCGCTCGCGCTGGACAGGGGTTTCATTCTTAATGGCTTTGTCGATAATAGAGGGCAGCAGGGTGATGGCGATGATGGTCGGGTTGAGGTCACGCAGCAGGTGGCGGCAGAGATAGGCCAGGTCGAAAGCCATCGCACTGCCCGTCCCGCCGCAAGAAGAGAAGACCAGCACCACGCGCACGCTGCCGCGTTCCACAACATAGCGGATCTTATCGTTGCTCATCTGCTCGGTGGCGTCGATGTTGTCGATCTGCTGGATGGATTCGGTAGCCTGGCGCAAGCGGTCGATGAAGGCGGGACCGGCGTTGCGGTCGTTGTACATGCGGAAGAGCGCCAATCTGCCAATAGGACGCATCTGCCCCGCGCCGCGATTGATATAGCCGGCCTTGAGGCGCGACTCCCGCGGCCACCAGGCGCGCAAGGCGGGGAAGTTGTTGAGGTTTGCCAACACCGCGTCGCCATTGAAGCCCACTAGCTCCACACGCTCGCCCGGGTTGAACCAGGAGGCCAGGTACGGATCGACTGTGCTATCTGCGTCCACCCACAGGAAGCGCAGGATGGGCACATCGCCGTACGCCCGGCGCAACAGGTCTTTCAAGCGCCAGCCGATCTGCCCGGAACTGGTACCCAGGAACAAGAACAGGGTCGGTTCAAAACGGATTTCTGTGGTCATGTCCATACCTCCATTACAAACCTGTATCGCTCAAAAATTGGAACTCGTAGGCGCCCATGCGCACGGAATCACCGTGCTCCAGGAGATGGCCGGCGTGAAGTAGGCCGTAGCCCTTCCTGATTTCAGCCAACGGCTCCAGCACAACTTTCTCGCCACTCTCAGTCTTGACAGCCCGCAGGACGGCATGCCGGGCTGCCAGTTCAGGGATGACCAGATCGCAGGCTTCGCTACTGCCAATGACCAGTTCAGATCGCTTCAAGCTGGTGAGGTCCTGTTCGCGCCTCTCCCCTGACCCGGAGCCTGCCAGCCCGTACCGCAGTGTTCCGGTCACTAATGGGGGAGCCGTTGCGAGCCGCGCGCGCCTGAGTGCCAGCAAGGCGAGTAGGCACATCAGTAGCGTCGTTCCCCCACCCCAGCCGATCACCCGCGAACAGCGCCTGAACAGCGACGGCATCCCGAACTGGAAAGGGACCTGTGCGCCCGGAGACACTTCCAGGTCGGGCTGGGTATTTACAATCAACAGACCCTCGTGCTCCTCGCCCCAGAAGAGGGTTTGTACTAGGGTCAACCCCATCGAAACCTGTGATTTGCCCGGTTGCAGCGCAACAGATAGTGGTACGGCCTGAAAGCCTTCCAAACCATCCACGCGAAATTCAATTTCTTCCGGCTTTGTACTGGACAGGAAAACAGGGATGGTCATGCGAATTTCACGCTCGAAACATCCCGGCGGCTGGATGTGTACGGGGTCGATCTGCAAGCTCTGTGGGATGTCCACCTCGAAGCTGACCTCCACTGATTCTTCATAGAGCAAGCCGAAATACGTCGCCGATTGGCTTTCGAAGGAAACGTGATACATACCCTCCTCCTGTGGAAAGAACGAGGCGTGGTACCTACCAGATTCTTCAGCAAGAGGGATGCTTTGTTCTTCTCCTCCAGGCGATATAATACGCGCGATGATCTTTCCCTGATCAAGAACGGACTTTGCTCCACCCTCAAGATGGATTGCCAGCGAAACCGGTAAAGCCATGATGGTCCCGGAGCGTGCAGGTTCATCCACCACCAGCGCCGGGAAGGGAATGGTTTCGAAGCGCGCGCTGATTTCCACCGGCACTGCACCTTTGCGGCTATCAACCCGCAACAGATATTGGCCGATCTGCCCGGTGTTGACGTAGAGCCGCGTGAAATCTCCATCGCCTGCATTCAAGTCGCCGTGTGTACTATCATCGTAGAAACGATCCAGGCTTTCTCGCGAACCATCTGGCAGGGTAATCAGGGCTGAAAAACTCGCCTCCCCAATGATCTTCGTCATTTGACCGTTTTGGCTTTCTTCCAGAAGGCGTACAACAACTGGTAAGGCTGCCCCTGCCTGATGATATGCCGAAGGAGATTCGATTTCAGCACGCAGGCGAGAGTGCAGGATGGCTCGTACCAGACAGGGACCCGTGCCATCCAATTGAACAGTCCAACCACCGCTCTGGGGATGGGCAATCGTTATCACCATGAAATCCGGGTCATCCATAACGCTGAAGAGCACGCCCGGCGTATTGGATGCGATCAACGTTCCATCCGGAGCGACGATGTTTGCCTGAACCCCGGCAGGTTTGCCTACCAGGAAGGATGCCTTTTCGATGTAGGGAGCAAGCCCAGGTTCCAAGAACATATGCGCCTCTCCCGGCGCGTTCGTGACACCCTCACCAATCACGGTTCTGTCCTTGATCTGGCTGAGGACCGTCAGGTAGGCATCCAACAGGTCGTTGGCA
>DAOTXM010000132.1:0-6856 GCA_034435215.1 Anaerolineales bacterium | reverse complement strand
AGGCAGAAACTCTGGGATTGATGTTGGATGTGCAGAAAACCGATTTCGATGGTCTGTTATACGCGGTCTATGGCTCCAGGGATTACGATATGGCCTTGCTGGGCTGGCGTTTGAGCTCCTACCCTGCATACCTCTGTGAATGGTTTTTGCCATCCGATCAGAACCCGTTCGCTTATAGCGGAAGCAAGCTCGTGTCCACATGCGAGGCGTGGGCACAGGTCAGCGATTTGGAAATGGCAAAAGCCCGGGCGTTCGAAGTTCAATCCGATTTAATGCGAGACCTGCCCCTCATCCCGTTGTATGTGAGTGTGCGTGTTGACGCTTACAGGAATCTTCAATATCCTTTTGCCCAGGCTATCGATGGGCTGGGTGGCCTGTACGGCGCCCCTGTGCTGGCAATTCCAATTCCATGAGAATGCTATCAGTAGAGTAAATCTTTGCTATAATTCTGCCGGTCCAGCACGAGGAGAATACCGTGACGCTAAAGAAACCCCTTTTGGAAGTCAAAGCACTAAAGACCTATTTCTATACTGAAGACGGTACAGTTCGCGCTGTGGATGGCGTTGATTTCGAGGTATACCCAGGTGAAGTGTTAGGGTTGGTGGGGGAATCCGGGTGTGGAAAAAGTGTGACTTCGCTCTCGATTATGCGCCTGATCTCTGCGCCAGGGAAAATAGAACAAGGCGAAATTCTGTTTGACAATACTGATCTGCTCAAATTGCCTGAGCAGGAGATGGTGCATGTGCGCGGAAATCGCATCTCGATGATCTTCCAGCAACCGCAAACAGCGTTAAACCCGGTCTTTAAAGTGGGCGACCAGATCGGTGAGGTGCTCAACATACACCAGGATTTCGGCAAGGAAGCAGGCTACAAGCGTGCAATCGAATTGTTGAAGATGGTGGGTATCCCCGATGCCGAACGGCGTGTGGATGCGTACCCGCATGAACTCTCAGGCGGTATGGCCCAACGCGTGATGATTGCCATGGCGCTGGCCTGTTTGCCCGAGCTTCTGATCGCGGATGAGCCGACCACCGCGCTGGACGTAACCATCCAGGCCCAGATCTTGGACTTGATGCGCAACCTGCGTGAAAACACCGGAACGGCCATTATCTTGATCACGCACGATCTGGGTGTAGTGGCCGAGATGTGCGAGCGCGTGGCAGTCATGTATGCAGGCGAGATCGTGGAACAGACCGATATCGGTACGCTTTTCGACATGCCTTTGCACCCGTATACGCAGGGATTGATCGGCTCGATCCCGATCCTTGGCAAACTCAAAGACCGTCTGGAGGTGATCCCTGGTTCTGTGCCAAACCTGGTGGACTTGCCACCCGGCTGTCGTTTTGCTCCGCGCTGTAAAGCAATGGTGGAATATGGGTTGAAAATCTGCACGGATGTCAAGCCGGACCTGATCGATTTCAAGCCGGGCCATAAGGTGCGTTGCTGGTTATATCAAAATGCAGAGGGCTATCATGCCCCGCTTTCTGCTAGCTAGTGGAGCGATGACCGATGATTGAAAACCCCCAGGAATACCTTGTTGAAGTCAAAAATCTGGTGAAATATTTCCCGGTACGCGCCGGATTGTTGCAGCGGGTTGTTGCGCATGTCCAGGCTGTGGATAATGTCAGTTTCGCGGTCAGGAAAGGGGAGACGTTGGGTTTGGTGGGAGAGTCAGGTTGCGGCAAGACCACGGTTGGCCGCAGCATGTTACGCCTGATCGAGCCAACTTCTGGTCAAGTGAGGTTCGACCAAAAAAATGTACTCGACCTGCGTGGTAAGGAATTAAAGGCCATCCGTCGCGATATGCAGATTATCTTTCAGGATCCCTATGCTTCGTTGGATCCACGTGTGCCAATCGGCGAGTCCGTAATGGAGGGATTGCACATCCACAACATCGGCAGTCCTAAAGAGCGTTTCGACATTATGATCGAGACGCTCAAAAAAGTAGGCCTCGAGGATTACCACGCTCGCCGCTATCCACACGAATTCTCCGGCGGCCAGCGACAACGCATCGGAATTGCGCGCGCGTTGGCGTTGCGGCCAAAATTCATCATCTGTGATGAGCCAGTCTCGGCTTTGGATGTGTCCATTCAGTCACAAGTGCTGAACATTCTGAAGGACCTACAGCAGGAATTCGGTCTGACCTATCTCTTCATTGCTCATAACCTGAGCGTAGTGGAGCATATCTCCGACCGGGTGGCGGTGATGTATCTGGGCAAGATGGTCGAATTGACGGGACGTGACGAATTATTTAAGAACCCGCTCCACCCGTACACACAGGCTTTGATGTCGGCGATTCCCATCCCGGACCCACATCTCAAGCGTAAGCGCGTCATTCTCAAAGGAGACGTGCCCAGCCCGCTGAATCCTCCTAAAGGTTGCCGTTTCCACCCCCGTTGCCCGATTGCAGATGAGATATGCTCGCAACAGGAACCCGAATTCCGCGCGATCAGCCCGGACCACTGGGTTGCCTGCTGGATGGTCAAATAATCGCTTTCAAGGAAAAGTCTTATGCCTGCTCCCCGTGTTCTATTGGTAGATGACCACCGTGATATCTTGAAGTTGCTTCATTCTACATTGAATACATTAGCGCATGAGTTGGAGATCATCGAAGCGCCCTCCGGTGAAGAAGCCTTGCTCGAGGCCTCGCGCAACAAAGTGGATTTACTGGTTTCGGACTATCGTTTGCCAGGTATCACGGGTGTGGAGTTGATGCACAAAATCCGTGTCAGATATCCGGATGTGCGCGTTATCCTCGTTACGGGCATGACGGACCGCAAAGCACGCGACGAAATCCTGAATGCGGGCGCTGTGGCCGTTTTCGACAAGCCCATCTCATTGACTGATTTTCTGGATACGGTGGAGCGTGCACTCAACCTGGATCGTACCATTTTGCCAGAAGAAGGGGAGGTGGAATCCGGTCAGCACCAGACGCTCTCGAACCTGCTGGCCAATTTCAGGCAAGATGTCAATGCCCAGGCTGTATACCTGCTCAGTGACCGTGGACGGGTGCTGGCATGTGCGGGCGCTTTGAAAGATAGCAGCATGGAGGCCTCCCTGTTTTCGGCCTTGATGGCGATCTATAGCGCCGGGCTGAAGGTGGCGCGTTACATGCGCCAGGGAGAATTGGATAGTTATCATGTGTTTGCAGGTGGCGATCATGACCTCTTGCTTATACCAGTGAATGCAGCCTATGCGCTTTTGTTGGCCGGGAAGAACCTGGCCACGCTTGAGAATGTACTGGATACTGTCAACGCGATGCTGGCTGTGCGTGACGAAGTGAAGAGGTCCTTGAAATACATGGGTATTGCTCCGGTTGTTTCCGAAGGTGATGAAGATGAGCAGGGTGTTTCTACATATGTGGAACCGGTCACACAAACAACAGCACTGGAAATCGAAACCCTCTTGAAATCCAAGAAAAAAATCACCACCGACGAACTGGAGGCTTTTTGGGAAAACGCCGCCGCTAAACAGGGTAGGGTTCCTACCAATCCGGATGTGATTACCTATGATCAGGCGCGTCAACTGGGCCTGGCGCCCGGAGACGAAAAAGAATAACCATATTGCTCAACCGCACGCCCTGTGTTACAATCTTGCCCGCCCGAAGGGGCAACCCTGGGGCGTGGTGTAACGGCAACACACCGGCCTTTGGAGCCGTGGTTCTTGGTTCGAATCCAGGCGCCCCAGCCATTTTACGCTCACCCATTCCCGCTTTCGCGGGGCTTTTTCTCTAAACCTAAACAGGCCTCACGCCGCCCCGTGGAGCGCAGGTCTGTTTTTATTTTCAGTAAATCACGAAATGACCGGGAGAAGTGCTTTAACTTTCGTGAAGAGCTGATTTTAGGAGTAAGGTATGAAAATCGCCGCCGTTTTGCTCGCTGCCGGACAAGGCACACGCATGAAATCGAATTTGCCGAAGGTGTTGCATCTATTGGCAGGTAGACCCATGCTCTGGCATGCGCTCCAGGCTGTGGGTCAGGCCTGTACCGAGAAGCCTGTTGTGATCGTTGGTCATGGTGCAGATCAGGTGAGAAAATTTGTTGGCGAGGAAGCGGTCTGTGTTACGCAGGAGCCACAACTTGGCACAGGTCACGCTGCCATGCAAGCTGAACCTGTTCTCAAGGGCAAAGCTGACTATGTCATCGTTACCTATGCAGATATGCCTCTGTTGCGGGGTGAGACGTTCCGGCAACTGGTCGAAACTCAGAAAAAGAACACCGGCCCTTTTTCGATGTTGACAGTCATTGCCGAGGACCCGCGTGGATTTGGCCGTATCGTACGTAAGGACGACGGTACAGTCGCCGCAATTGTGGAGGAGGCTGTTGCTACCGTAGAGCAGAAAGCCATCCAGGAACTCAATGTGGGTGCATATTGTTTTTCGGCTGATTGGCTGTGGGAAGCGCTGGGTCATATCAAAAAGAATCCCAAAAAGGGTGAATACTACCTGACCGATACAGTCGAGTTAGCGGTCAGTGCTGGTTTGTCCGTGCAGGCGCTGGTGCACAGTGACCTGTTGGAGACAATCGGGATCAACACCCGTGTGCATCTTGCCGAAGCGGAAGCGGCCATGCGCCAGCGCCTCAACCGGGACCTGATGCTGGCGGGCGTGACCATGACCGATCCCGCCTCGACCTACATCGAAGCAGGCGTGACGGTTGGCCAGGATACGGTAATCATGCCCAATACGTACATCCAGGGGGTGACGACGATCGGGGAAGGTTGCGAAATTGGGCCGAATGCCCATATCCGCAACTCGCGCATTGGGAACAGGTGCAAAGTCTTTATGTCGGTGATGGAAGGTGCGCAGCTCGAAGACGACGTGGACATCGGCCCCTTCGCTCGTCTGCGTAAAGGGGCGCACTTGATGGAGCATGTCCATATGGGCAACTTTGGCGAGGTGAAAGATTCCACCCTCGGCCCCGGTGTCAAAATGGGACACTTTTCCTATGTTGGCAATGCCACCATCGGCGCGAAAACCAATATTGGCGCAGGAACGATCACCTGCAATTACGATGGCGAGAAGAAATATCCCACCGAAATCGGTGAAAACGTGTTCATTGGCTCAGATACAATGCTGGTTGCACCCTTGAAATTAGGAGACCACTCGCGTACAGGCGCTGGCGCAGTCGTGACCAAAGACGTCCCGGAAGATACACTGGTCGTAGGCATGCCAGCCCGGGCAATCCGAAAGTTGGAGAAACGTGATCCCGCTTGAGTGGGGCCTCCCACTGGTCATTCTATTCTTGCTGCTTGACCTGTTAATTGCGGCTACACGCGTCAGCCTGCTGAATCTGCGCCCGCTGCGCCTGCTTTCTCTGCATGAACAATTCCCTGTCGCTGTGGATCGCACGCTGGCGCTGATCGAAGATGCCCGCCTGCGTCCCACGTTACGTTTCAGCCAGACAGCCACACGCATCCTGCTGGCTGGAATCATTTTGTCGATGGCCGGGCAGGCTGCGGGAGAGTCCCGATTCGTGCTCGTCATCCTGCTGGTGATCATTTTCCTGGTGGCGCTATCCCTGATGGTTGTCGAGTTTACCGTCGAGGGCAACATCCTGCGGGAACCAGAACGCTGGAGCCTGCGTCTGGCATCGTTTGCCCGCGCTTTGATTTTCGTCATGACGCCGTTGGTGTTTTTACCCGTATGGTTGCTCAAAGCGCAATGGCCAGCCCCAGTGGCGGCGCAAATGACCGAAGATGAGCTGAAAACCTGGGTCGAATCGGAGCAGGAGGAGGGCGGGTTGGAACGCGAAGAACGCCAGATGATCTACTCTATTTTCCAGTTTGGCGATACGCTGGCACGCGAGATCATGGTGCCGCGTATGGATATGCTGGCGTTCGAAGTGAATACATCCCTCTCCCAGGCAACCAAAGCATTGACCGAATCCGGCCATTCGCGCGTTCCGGTCTATGAGCATGACATCGACAATATCATCGGCTTGCTTTATGCCAAGGATCTGTTGCAGATCATGCAAGTTGGCCAGAAAAAAGCCGGTATACGCGATTTGCTGCGACCGGCCTATTTTGTCCCCGATACCAAGAAGGCCGATGCACTGCTGGCCGAGATGCAAGCCCAGCGTATTCACATGGCGATCGTGGTGGATGAATACGGCGGGGTAGCCGGGCTGGTGACGCTGGAAGACATCATCGAAGAAATCATCGGGGAGATACAGGATGAATATGACCTCAGCGAGGAGGACCTGGTGCAGCAGGCTGGTCCGGATGAATACGTGTTCCTCGGACGCATCGACCTGGATGATTTCAACGAAGTAATGGACAGTAATATCCCCAAGGTAGAATCGGATACCCTGGCTGGATACCTGTACGACCACTTTGGGCGTGTCCCGCACGAAGGCGAATCGCTCCAGACCGATGGCCTGCTCCTGACCATCGAACAGATCATCGGTCGACGCATCCGACGCGTGCGCGCCCGTCGCATGACAACTGACGAAAAAGGTGACAAGGAAAATGCCCCCTCTAACTGACAAAGAGCGCCGTTTCCTGATCGACCTGGCCAATGAGGCCCGGCGGCGCGCCTATGCGCCCTACTCGAACTATCCTGTTGGCGCGGCCTTGCGGACGAAATCTGGCAAGGTCTATACCGGTGTTAACATAGAAAATGCCGCCCTGCCCGCAGGTACGTGCGCCGAGCGGACGGCGGTCTTCAAGGCCGTGTCGGAGGGCGAGCGCGAGTTCGAAGTCATCGCTGTGGTGACCGAAAATGGCGGCTCCCCCTGTGGCTCCTGCCGTCAGGTGTTGGCCGAATTTGGGCTGGATACGGTGGTGCTGATCGCGAACGGGAATGGGGAACTGGTGCAGGAGACGACCGTGAAGGATTTACTTCCGGGAGCGTTTA
>DAOTXM010000131.1:0-13458 GCA_034435215.1 Anaerolineales bacterium | reverse complement strand
GTGTTTCCTGCTGGTGTTGGAGCTAGTACAAAGTACATCCACGATTCGGCGATATCTTCGATGGGATGTGTAGACGAATATTCATTTATAAACTTCTCTTGGTATTTGTTGTAAAACTTTTCCATAGCACGATCCGAACCTGTTGCACCATGATTTGCTTCATACCATTCTGGATATATATCCTTCCAGAACTTTTCATAGAACAAGTTTAGATATGAACCGGGCGTAGGACATCTATAAACCGTTTTCTGCCTGCAAATTTCGTTTAGACTTGGAACCTGTTGAGTTTTATTCAATGTAAGATAGTGACCATATTCATGAACAAGGGTTTCTGTTAATTCATAAGCATCCTGAGAATTAAAGAGGTCATAATATAGTATCCATTCACCTGTTGCTGTGTGGTCAAACATTCCACTTGACTTCGAGCTGATATACACCACATATTGAATTAAATCCGGGCGCGCTTCAGGAGGGAATAGCGCCTTAAAGTAATTCCAAATGACGAGGTGGGAATCGATATTTTCTTGTAGGGGAATAAAATCGTTACGCACCTTTGGTATTCGTGGCTCAACAAGATCATCATCTTTTACACGATAATAAACAAGATAAATGTCATCCTCCGGTAAATCGGAGACATTAATTTTGCCTCTATCGATCAGTGTATTTACATGAGAAAGACAAAGACCTATGCACTCTCCTAGTGAGCATTCAGATTGAACTTCTTCAATTGTTTTTGGTAAATCAGGAATTGTATAAGCTACACCAACCTTTTGATGATTTGTAAAGTCAACAAACTCCTTGAATAGTACGCTTGCTTGGTAAAAGATGAAAAGGGCAATACCAGATAGAGCCCCTGCGGTTAATATTAAACCAAATATGATAGGTCGATTATTACTTTTTTCCAATTAACCCTCTCGATCCCTGGCTAATCTTTTTTCATAAATTATTGCATTTCTTATCAATCTTATTAATTTCAAAATGCTTGCTGCCGAATTGTTTTGGGTTTACTCTGAAATGTCATTGTATACTCCTCAAGATCTCTTCCGTGCGGTCGATTCTAACCGTCTTTTCAGCCACCATCTGCGCGGTGAAGTATGCCCTCACCCTTTCCCTCTCCCGTGGGGAGAGGGAATACAGTGCGCGGATTTTCTACGGGAGCATATCATCGCGATTTTGAACAGGCGGTTGGTTCCCGTTTTCCATAAAATCTTCTGAAAAATTTTCCAACAAACTTTTCAACAATGCTTCCGCACGATCAATCCTTACTGTCTTTTCGGTCACCATTTGCGCGGCCACCTTCTCGATCAGCTCGCCTTCCGCTCCCGCAGCGATGGCAACCTGCCGCGCATGCAGGGACATGTGTCCGCGCTGGATGCCTTCGGTAGCCAGGGCGCGCAGGGCGGCCAGGTTTTGCGCCAGCCCGACCGAGACGATGATCTCGGCAAGTTCGCTTGCGGTCTTGACACCCATCAGCTTGACGGCGGCCTGCGCGGCCGGGTGGACTTTGGTCGCGCCGCCGACGATGCCGACCGCCATGGGCATTTCCAGCGTGCCGACCAGGTTGCCGTCTTTGTCTTTGCCCCAGGTAGATAAGGATGTGTATTTGCCGGAACGCGCGGCATAGGCATGCGCGCCGGCTTCGATGGCGCGCCAGTCGTTGCCGGTGGCGATGACCACTGCGTCCACGCCGTTCATGATGCCTTTGTTATGCGTAGCGGCGCGGTAGGGATCGGAGGCGGCGAAGGCCCAGGCCTCGAGGATGCCGTCGCGCACCTGTTCACCCCTGTAGGACAAAATGCCATTTTGCCCCACAGATTCGAAGGCCAGTTCTTTGACCGGGATGGTACAGCGCGCGCGGGCCAGACGTCGGTCGGCCAGGTTGGAGAGGATGCGCAGGTGCACGCGCCCGCCGGTGATGGCTTCGATACGCGGGGCAAGCCGCTCGCAGGCGGTGTTGACCGCGTTGGCGCCCATCGCGTCGCGCACGTCATAAATGAGATGGACGACGAGAAATATACCGATGGGGGAGTCCTCGATAATGCGCACTTCCAGGTCACGCACGCCGCCGCCGAATTTCTTCAAGACGGGATCGATGGAATCGGCTTCTTCGAGAAGTTCTTTCTGATGTTCGTAAATTTTCAAGCGAGCGGAGGCGACATCGTTGAGGTCCAATACCTGAATCTGGCCGATCATCTCAGGCGCGGAAGTAGTTGCCTGGAAGCCGCCGCCTGCACGGGCGAGTTTGGCCATGAAGGAGGCGCCGGCCACCACAGAGGGCTCCTCGATAGCCATCGGGACAAGCACGTCCCTGCCATTGACCTGGAAGTTGAGTCCAATGCCGAGCGGCAGGCTGTGCAACCCGAGCACGTTCTCGATCATATGGTCGGCAGCCTCGGGGGTGAGTCCACCGCTGGTAAACGGGAGCAGGTCTTCGGGAGTAAGAGGCGCGGATTCCGTTATCCTGGTGCGGCGTTCGTCCAGAGTCAGGTTATAGAAGCCGGAGAGACGGGAAGTTGTCATGACCTTTTCCTTCGTAAAGATAGGACAAGAGCGCGTCTTGTCCTATG
The DNA here is from genome assembly GCA_034435215.1 of Anaerolineales bacterium. Taxonomy (GTDB): domain Bacteria; phylum Chloroflexota; class Anaerolineae; order Anaerolineales; family Villigracilaceae; genus JAABUE01. Next base: position 10,891 of record DAOTXM010000131.1, on the reverse strand, counting down.
CCTACAATTTTATTAGGTGCGCCTGCCAAAACCTATCAAACTTGTGATATTTGGATATAATAGTCCTAATAGAGGTAGATTAAATGCTTTTGACGCGTGAGGAGTTGAGAGAGCGCCTGATTGCGCTGCATCAGGCGAGCCTGGAGTTGGTCAAAGATGTCTCCCTGGAGACGCTCTTGGAACGCATCGCAACCGTGGCCTGTGAACAGGCGGAAGCTCGTTACGCGGCGTTGGGTGTGCTAGATAATGAGGGGAAACTGGACAAGTTCATTGCTGTGGGTATGTCGGAAACCGAAATAAAGCGAATCGCGCACCCACCGGTGGGGAAGGGTCTGATCGGCGAGTTGATGAATACGAAGGAACCCTTGCGTGTGCCGGTGATCGAGAAGCACCCGCGCAGTTCTGGTTTTCCACCTTATCATCCACAAATGACATCGTTTTTGGGTGTGCCCATCCGCACAGGCGAGCGGCAGCTGGGGCAGCTTTATCTGACCGACAAAATCAACGCAGCCGAATTCAATGAGGATGACGAGAAGATCATCCAGATGCTGGCTGCTTATGCCGCTGCGGCCATCCAAAACGCCATGTTGTATAAGCATCTCAAGGAACGGGATATTGCCCTGACACGACGCAGCGAAGACCTAGCCTTGATGAACGATTTTGCGTCTACGCTGACGGCTTCATTGGAACTGGATGAAATCTTGAATAAAACCCTGGCCCTGGTGATGAACTATATGAAAGTAGAGGCCGGGGAAATTTTTTTGCTGGAAGATGATCGAAAAACACTGCGGCTGGTATTGCATCGCGGACAGGCTGCTGAGGCGTTCTGGACGCGCACACGTTTCAAGGTCAATGAGGGGTTTATCGGCATCGTAGCCAAGACGGGGCAGCCGCTCATCAGTCACGATCTGGCAAATGACCTGCGCTTTTTGCGCGATGCGGTGGTCAAAGCCGGTTTCCAGCAAATTGCATGCATCCCGTTGGCGACCAGCGAAAATATGGTGGGCGTGCTGAGTGTGGTCACGCGCAGCAAGAACCCTGTGGATGAACGGGACATCCGTCTGTTGACAGCCGTTGCGAATTGGGCTGCGCTGGCCATCGAAAATGCTCGCCTGCATCAAAACGCGCGGCGCCTGGCTGTGTTGGAGGAGCGCGAACGCATTGGCATGGATTTACATGACGGTATCATCCAGTCCATTTTTGGTGTGGGATTATCGCTGGAAAATATCTCGCACCTGATCAAGGAGAACCCGCAGAAAGCACAGGATGGCATCCGGCATACCATCGATGACTTGAATCAAATTATCCGTGATTTGCGTGCATACATCCTTGATTTACGCCCTCGCCAGTTGAACGGCGAGGGTCTGATGGATGGTCTTCGAAGGTTGATCAGCGAATATCGCGCTCATACCCTGTCCGAAGCGGTTCTGACGGGTCCGAAAGAAGCATTGGACGACCTGCCGCAAAGTCACGCACTGGCCTTGTTCCATATTTGCCAGGAGGCGTTGGCGAATGCAGCCAAACATGCGGCGGCCAAGCGGTTGGAAGTGAGTGTATGGGTGACCAGTGAGCGTGTTTTGATGGAGGTGCAGGATAATGGTCGAGGTTTTGATATGGGGATGATGAACACATCCATTGGGCATGGCCTGGCCAATATGCAAACTCGCGCTCGCAATGTGGGAGGAGAAGTGGACATTTCTTCCACGCCCAACGAGGGAACAACAGTTTTGGCCTGGGTGCCGCGCAGTTCTATGCCTTAATCTGTTGTTAATGTTTCGAATCTTGGAATTGAATCCCAGGATTTGGGGTTTCGCATCCGGCTGACAGTAGGAAGTCAACCGACCTCTTTTTTAAGCACATATAGGGATATGGGGGGTATTTCGAGGGGAAACCCCATATGTGGGGGTATCTGACAGACCACGCAGCTTTTTTGGCTGAAACAAGTGTTCTGACTATGCTCCCGGGCGCTCATTGTTACATAATGTTTCTTTAAGGTTCCTTGACCTTAAAAAAAGGAAAGTTTTTAAGATTTCGTAGGGCAGACGTGTTGGTAGGAGAGGATATTTTCTGCTAGAATGTGGGCACGCTGAAAACGTGGACGGGGTTTCTGCCCTTGTCCAAATCCCTGTAAGAATCGAATACAAAGTGCATATACCTCACTAAGCCGCTGATGTCCTGGCGGATTAGTTCTCCATACCCTAAAACCGTTGACGAGGGAGCAGTTATGAACGTAGAACAGGCATGGCAATCTGTGCTCGGACAACTCCAAATCGAGATGCCCCGTGCATCTTTCGATACCTGGGTGCGCGATACCCGGCCGGTAAAATATGAGAATGGCGTGCTTACCATCAGCGTCCGCAATGCATATGCGCGTGACTGGCTGGAGAGCCGCCTGGCCAACACGGTCAGCCGCCTCTTGATTGGTATTATGGATTCGAATGTTTCGGTCAATTTTACAGTATCGCAAAATACCGATGAAGAAATGTCCCAACTGGTCGAATCGATAGAGCGACATGGAGACGAATCCTCAGTCCCGCTTGAGCGAAATCTAACCCTCAATCCTCGTTATACATTCGAAAACTATGTTGTCGGATCTGGCAATCGACTGGCACATGCCGCCTGCCTGGCGGTGGCGGAGAAGCCGGCGCGCGCTTACAATCCTCTCTTTTTGTATGGGGGGGTCGGACTTGGAAAGACGCATTTATTACACGCTATCGGGAATGCCTGTCATGCGCGTGGGTTGCGCGTCTTGTATGTTTCTTCGGAAGAGTTTACCAATGATATGATCAACGCCATCCGGACGCACACGACGCAAGCCTTTCGTGACAAGTATCGCTCCATCGACGTGTTATTGGTAGATGACATTCAATTTATTGCTGGCAAAGAATCCACCCAGGAAGAATTTTTCCACACTTTCAACACCCTGCACGGGCAGGACAAACAGATCATCATTTCGTCTGACCGCCCGCCCAAATCGCTGGTCACGCTAGAGGAACGATTGCGTTCGCGTTTCGAGTGGGGCCTGACCGCTGATATCCAACCGCCTGACCTGGAGACCCGCCTGGCGATTTTACGCCACAAGGCCGAGCGCATCGGGCGCTACGTGCCGGATGAAATCCTGGAGACGATTGCACGCAGGGTGCAATCCAACATCCGCGAACTGGAAGGCGCTCTCAACCGCATCCTGGCTTTTGCAGACTTGAGCGGTTCTTCCCTGACCCCTAACCTGGTGGATGTTGCCCTGTCCGATCTGTTGCCCCAGCGTGGTGACCTCGAACCGCAAAAGGTGGTGAACCTGGTCGCCCATTACTTCAACCTGTCAGCCGAAAAGCTGCTCGGACGGGACCGCTCGCGTGACGTGGCCCTGCCGCGCCAGATTGCCATGTACCTGCTGCGCGAAGAGGCCAACGTGTCCCTGCCACAGATCGGTGAAGTCCTGGGCGGCCGCGACCATACGACCGTGATGTATGCCATCGAGAAAATCTCCAAAGAAATAAAAGGCGATTCAGGCTCCAAGGTTGGCCGAGATATTATGAGACTGAAAGAACAGCTCTACCAGCAGGCGCAATCCGTTGTATAACCGTGGATAACGGAAGCAGGCCTGGAATCCCCGGAGGTTGCTCCGGGGATTTTTCATTGCTGCCGAAAAACACGTTATAATGTCCGCCGGAGTCATTTATGCCAGCGATCTATCCTTTTACTGCTATTGTCGGCCAGGAGCGCATGCGGCGCGCCCTGATCTTGAACGCTGTCGATCCTCGCATCGGCGGGGTGTTGATCCGCGGCGAGCGCGGTACGGCCAAGTCCACCATGGCGCGCGCCCTGGCTGCGTTGCTGCCTCGCGTAAAAGTCGTGCACGACTGCCGTTTCGGTTGTGACCCGGACAAGCCTCACACCTGGTGCACGGAATGTAAGGAGCGCGCTGCCTCGAACGGAGACAAGTTGCCTGTTACCGAGCGGACAACCCCTTTCATTAACCTGCCTGTTTCTGCGACAGAGGACCGTGTGGTCGGTACGCTGGACATCGAACAGGCCATCCAGAAAGGCGAACGGCATTTCGAAGCCGGGGTGTTGGCCTCTGCCAACCGCGGCTTGCTCTACATCGATGAAGTCAACCTGCTCGATGATCATGTTGTGGATATTTTGCTCGATTCGGCTGCCATGGGCGTGAATGTCGTCGAACGCGAAGGCATTTCTTTTGCGCATCCTGCCCGCTTTATCCTGGTTGGCACGATGAACCCGGAAGAAGGCGATCTGCGCCCGCAGTTATTGGACCGTTTTGCCTTATCCGTTGATATCACCGGTATCCGTGACCCGCGTGAGCGTGTGCTTATTATGGAGCGCAATCTGGCTTTCGAAAAGGACCCGGAAGCTTTCCGCCAGGAATGGATGCCGAAAGAACAGGAGCTCTCGAAACAAATCGCGATGGCGCGTACGATCGTCGATAAGGTCACTTACACCAGTCGGGACCTGCTCTCCATCGCTGCGCTGACCGCTTCCCTGAATGTAGATGGTCACCGCGCCGACCTGGTGATCCTCAAGGCAGCACGCGCGCAGGCAGCCTTCGAAGGCCGCACCGCGATCAACGACCATGATATCGCCTTGGCGGCCGAACTGGCCCTGCCGCACCGCATCAAACGGACACCCTTCCAACAGGCGGAGATGAGCACCGAGCAATTGCAGGAGCGCATCGAGCAGCTAGCCGGCCAATCGGTCCCGAACGAGGCGGATGAAAGTGAGTCGAAACCGCAAGAGTCAGAGGCTCAAAAAAAAACTTAAAACTCGAGGATGAAGCCGAGGAGGGTTCTCCCCAGGGACAGCCCGAACCCCAGCAGCAGGATGTGTTCAATAACGCCAGTGCCAACTGGTGGGAGGGCGGGCAAAAGGTCAAGATCGGTGAAACCTTCGAGCCGCGCAAACTCAATACCCCCCTGGACAAATTAGCCCGCCGCCATGCCGGGCGGCGATCCCTGACGCGTACCGAGCGCAAGCACGGACGCTATATTCGCGCGCGACCGGCAGGCGAAAAAACGGACGATATCGCTTTCGATGCCACCTTCCGCGCTGCTGCGCCTTACCAGAAACGTCGGGTCGAAAAACGCAAGCGGCTGGCCTTTGCCATCGAGAGAAGCGACTTACAGCGCAAAATTCGGGTCAAGAAGGTTGCCAACCTGGTGCTCTTCCTGGTGGATGCCTCCTGGTCGATGGCAGTCGCGGAAAGAATGAACGCGACCAAGGGAGCCATACTCTCCCTCTTGACCGATGCCTACCAGCGGCGCGACCGGGTGGGCCTGATCGTATTCCAGAAGGATCGGGCGACCATGGTGCTGCCACCGACAAACAGCGTGCAACTTGCCCGGAAGGCCCTGGTGGATATCCCGGTAGGCGGGAAAACCCCGCTCTCCGCAGGTTTATTGATGGCCCATGATGTGCTTACGCATGAGAAGTATGTCCACCCGGATGTGGAGCCGCTGCTGATTGTATTGACCGACGGCGCCGGCAACGTGGCAATTGGCACGCTGCCGCCTCAGGAAGAATCATATAAGTTTGCAGAGCTCATTTCCCATGACAATACACGTAGCATCGTGATCAACATGGAACATGCCGCCTTCGACCAGGGTCTGGCGCAACGCCTGGCCGATCACTTGAAGGCGCCGTGTTACACCTTGAGTGAGTTGAAGGCGGAAAATTTATACCACGCTGTGAAACATGAGATCGCGGGTGGGGGCAGTACGAAGTAAAACTGGTGAGGCCTGTTCGTTGGTTGGGACGATACAGGCCTTTTTTGTAAAAATCCCGGCTTGACAAAATAGAACATTAGTTCTATAATTCTGCCATGTCCACTCATTCGACAAGGAGGTCGAGATGACTACATACCGTCGTAATGCAGGAGATGGCCTGGCTGCCCTGTTTAAAGGTCGTCGCATCAGTCGCGGTGCGGCCTGGGGCATGATGATCATCGGTGCACTGCTGGCCTTTGAAGTGTTCAATTTCAGCACCACCGAATTCGCGCTAAAAGATGTACTGGGCGATCTCAAGTTTGCCGGGTTCCGCTGGGCAACCATTCTCTCGATTGCATTCTGTGGAATCGATTTTGCCGGTATCGCCCGTATTTTTACCCCGGAACAGGGCCGTGAAGAGCCGACCGAAGTCTGGTATCTTTTTGGCGCCTGGTTGCTGGCTGCCGCCATGAACGCCATGCTCACCTGGTGGGGCGTCTCGGTTGCCATTATCAATCACAGTAGCCTAGGGGCGGGTTCTGTGGTCAGCAATGCCACGTTGACCAAGGTGGTACCGGTCTTTGTGGCCATCATGGTCTGGCTGATCCGCGTGCTGATCATCGGTACATTCTCCCTGGCAGGCGACCGCTTGTTCAGCCAGGATAACAGTCGGTTGCGCAGCATCGCGCGCCCACAGACGCAAGCCAGCGGGGCGACTGCGACGCTACGCCCAGCCTCCAGCCTGCCACGCCCGGCCAGCGCATACTCACGTCCGACGCCCAAGCCGCAAAGCAATTACGTCCGTCCGGAACCGACCTACCAGAATATGTCCTTCAACGGTCACAGCCAGAACGATCGGTATGAAAGTTAATCGAAATAATAGCTTTCAGTGAAATTTTGGCGCAACGCGTGCGCGACGTGTTCTGGATAGAACTGGCATTGGAATTTGTCAAATTCCTGCCTGCTAAATATCCCAACTAAAATTTAGCCTTACTCCTCCGAGCCGGGTTCCTGAACCCGTATCCCAAACAAGGAAAAACCTGCCTATGCCCCGCGCTCGCTCCTCCTATACGTCCGATTGGCAGACAGCCGCCTCCCCGCAAGGAAGCGGCTGTTTGTCCGGTTTTCTCATCCCACCGCTCGCGGTTTTATTGGTTGGCATGTTATTGGTTTTTTTTGTCAGCGGTCTCAACCTGCCTGTGCAGGCGGAGAGTTTGCCCCCTGGTACGAACGCAATAGAGACATCTGTTGTTCCATCTGCCTCCTTGCAGGAAGAGTCTTCGCTAGTCATGACTGTGATAGGTGAACCGGCTGCCCTGCCCTCATCGAGCAGCCTCTCTCCCATCTTCAGGCCTGAAATCCATTATTGGGCTGAATCCATTCTTCGCTGGGCAGCCGCCGCCGACCTGGACCCGAACCTGGCAGCCGTTGTGATGCAGATCGAATCCTGTGGCGATCCGCGCGCCACCTCACGCGCTGGCGCGATGGGACTGTTCCAAGTCATGCCGTACCACTTTATGGCGGGCGAGAATCCCTACCTGCCAGATACCAACGCCCTGCGTGGACTTGGGTATCTCAAACGTTCCCTGGATGCGGCTGGTGGCAACGCCCGCCTGGCACTGGCCGGTTACAACGGTGGGATCGGCGTCATCCGCCGCGGTGAATGGACCTGGGCGGCTGAGACGGTCAGATATGTCAAATACGGATTCCCGATCTATGAAGATGCGCGTGGAGGTGCCAGCACCAGCGCTGCTTTGAACGAATGGTATGGGCGTTATGGTGCAAGTTTGTGCAGGCAGGCTGCACGCCGCCTCGGCTTGCCCTGATCAGGTTACCTGTTGACCAGTGGCAGCTTATCGCTCATCAGTGGCAACCAGATACAAAAGGTCGTTCCCTGACCTTCTTTGGAGTCGACCTCGATCCGTCCCCCATGTTTATCGACGATCCAGTGGGCAATGGAAAGCCCCAATCCGAAGCCGGTTGTCTTGCCGCGCGTGCGTGATTTTTCGGCGCGGTAGAACCGCTCGAAGATGTGGGGCAGGTCTTCGGCGGGGATACCAGGCCCGGTGTCCCGGATGATGAGGCGCGCCTGCTCCGCCACCCTCCCCAGGCTCAAGAAAACATCCCCCCCTTGCGGTGTGTATTGGATCGCATTCCCGACCAGGTTCAACAGTACTTGTTTCAGGCGGTCACGGTCCCCGTTGATCTGGATCTGGTCGATCTCGGTCAGGTGTAATTCATTTTTCTCACCTGCCAGCACTTTCATTTCCTGGAAGACTTCCAATAAAAGGGTATCTAGTTCCACGGGATTCATGGTGAGTGACACACTGCCCGACTCAGCCTGAGCCAGGAGCAATAACCCACCTACCAAGCGGGTCAGGCGTCCGGCTTCCTGGTTGATGCTGGTGAGCGACTCTTCGTCGAGGCTCTTCATGCGTCGCATCAAATCGACATTGCCCTTGATGACCGTCAACGGTGTGCGCAGCTCGTGGCTGACATCCGCCAGGAAGCGCTGCTGGGAGGTGAAAAGCGTCTCCAGGCGCTCCAGCGTCTGGTTGAAGGCTTCGATCAAACTGCCGATCTCGTCCTGCTTGGGCCCATCGTAAGGGATGCGCCGGGCGAGGTCATCGGCGCGATTGATTTGTTCAGTTGTTTCTGTAATGGCCTCCAGCGGAGCCAGGGATCTGCCGACGGCCAGCCAGGACCCAAAAGCAGCCAGGATTACCGATACCACGGTGGCAATAGCCATGATGTACAACATCATTTCACGAGCGGCATCTACTACTGCCAGGCTGGATGCGGCTTGCAACGTGCCGACAGGGTGTCCGGCGACAATCAAAGGCACGCTCAGAACGCGCAAATGCACCCCGCGCAGTTTTGTTTCATGGTACACCGGATGGCTGGTGCCCACGTTTTCCGAGTCGAGCGATTCGTTGATTTGCGGCAGGTTTGGTGAGGAGGACATCAGACGCCCATCTCGACTCCAGATTTGGATATAGACATCAGTAGACATGTCAAGGGGAGGAAACTTGACTACACTGATATCGCCAAAGGCATTGACCCGGGTCACACTGACAATGCCGCTGACTGTGGCATCCAACTGGTCATCGATATGGTTGATGAGTAGAACGCTGACCAAAAGATAGACGGCAGAACCAAAAACCAGCAATATCCCCATCACCAGAGAGGAATACAACAGAGTGAGACGCGTTCGCAGCAACATATTAGCAACAAGACCGGGCTGTACTGCCCGGCCTTTTGGAGATTACTCTTCCCGTAGGACGTAGCCTACGCCACGTACCGTATGGATCAGGCGTGGCTCACTATCAGCCTCCAACTTCTGACGCAGGTAGCGAATGTAAACTTCCAGGACGTTGCTCTCACCGCCAAAATCATACCCCCAGACCCGGTCGAAAATGACCTCGCGCGTCATGACCTGTTTGGGATGGCGCATGAAAAGCTCGAGCAATTCATACTCTTTAGCCGTCAGCGAAACCACCCGGTTACCGCGCGAAGCCTGGCGGGAGCCAGTATCCAGGGAAAGATCGGCAAACTTCAGCACTGGGATACGCTCCGGCTGGGTGCGGCGCAGCAAGGCGCGCACGCGTGCCAGTAGCTCGTCCAGATTGAAGGGCTTGACCATGTAGTCGTCCGCCCCGGCATCCAGCCCTTGCACGCGATCCTGCACCGTGTCTTTGGCGGTCAGCATCAGGATCGGGATCGAACCGCCAGTGCGCAGGCGATGGCAGACATCCAGCCCGTCCATGCCCGGCAGCATCCAGTCCAGGATGACCAGATCCGGTGTGTGGTCGCGCGCTACGATCAAACCGGTACGCCCGTCGGTGGCGGTATCTACCGTGTAACCCTCGTAAGCCAGGCCGCGCTGTAAAAGCTTCAAGATAGCCTGATCGTCTTCGATAATCAAAATTCGTTCGTTCATGTGTGCTCCCACGCAGAATATACCACAAAGTTTGATAAAATCCCTCCATGCTCTTTCCACCCGGAATGCCCCTCAGCAAACGTATCTTCGATCTGGTTGCAACCGCACTGGGATTTATCTTGATTTTGCCCGTCATGCTATTGACGGCGTTATCTGTGGGGTTCTTTCTTGGAAGGCCCATTCTCTTTTGCCAAAAAAGACCAGGATACAAGGGACGACCTTTCTTTCTTTACAAATTCAGGACAATGACCACCGCTTCGGACTCAGCCGGAAACCTGCTCCCGGATTCCGAGCGACTCACACGCTTGGGGCGATTTCTGCGCACCCTCAGCCTGGACGAGTTACCCGAACTCTTCAACATCCTGCGCGGTGAAATGAGTCTGGTCGGCCCGCGTCCGCTGCTGATGGAATACCTGGAACGCTACTCACCCGAACAGATGCGCCGCCATGAGGTTTATCCCGGTCTGACGGGCTGGGCGCAGGTCAACGGGCGCAACGCCATCACCTGGCAGGAAAAGTTCCGCTATGATGTCTGGTATGTGGACCACTGGTCTTTTTGGCTGGATCTCAAGATCATCCTGCTTACGCTGTGGAAGACCGTCAGGCGCGAAGGGGTCAACCAGCCGGGCCAGGCTACCACAGAGTACTTCACGGGCAACCCGGATGGCGATCAGGTTGGGTGAACGTGAATAACTTCAACAGGAAAGACCGTTTTTTTGTTGCGTTAAGCTGCTGATTTCCCATCCTAAGCTAGACTTTATCCAAACAGAACCTTTCAAGTTGAATAACTGTCAAATCTCATAAAGTCGTATTACCCGAACCTTAACAAAAGTCTCGAAAAGTCGTATCACCTGCCTGTGAAGCAAAAGCGAAAACAGGATGGATAAGATGAGCCACAAAGGGCAAACAACCACACTGGCAGAACGCGTAACGATTGCCGAGCGGGTAGAAGCCGGGCAAAGCAGTCGTGAAATTGCAGAAGAACTGAGACGTCCGCTGACCACGATTCGCAAGTGGCGACAAAGGTATTTGCGGGAAGGGCGAGCAGGGCTGTCCAGCCATATGGGCAGGCCTGCTGCTGGAGTGCTGGCAACAGTGCCCGCAGCGATGAGAGATGCTATTCTCGAGTTACGAGAAAAACATCCTGGCTGGGGTGCACAAACCTTACGACTGGAAATTGCCAAAGATATGCGTTTTGCCGGTCAGCGCATTCCAAGCCGGGCACGGATCG
>DAOTXM010000130.1:0-3728 GCA_034435215.1 Anaerolineales bacterium | reverse complement strand
AGCCGGCGACCTGATGAGCCGCATCACCAACGACACCAGCGCCATCGAACAGGCCATCTCGTTCGCGCTGGTGCAGGTGGTCAGCGGCATCCTGCTGCTGGTCTGGATCGCCTACAATATGTTCACCACCAGTGTGGCTTTCGCCGTGCTCTCGCTGGCAGTCGCGCCTTTGATGTTCCTGGCGACCATCTACTTCTCGACCCAGGCCCCCAAGGCCTTCCGCCGGGCGCGCCAGGAGATTGGCTCGGTCAACGCCGAATTGCAGGAGAGCATCTCCGCCGTGCGCGAGGTGCAGGCCTTCAACCGCGCGGATGAGAACATCGAGCAGTTCAAGCTGGTCAATGCCGCCAACCGGGACGCCAACATCCGTGCCGTGGCCTTTACTTCGGCCCTGGCTCCAACGTTGGAAGCCATGTCGTACCTGGCGCTGGCGATCGTAGTGGGTGTGGGCGGCTGGTACCTGCTCAAGGGACAGACTCTGATGGGCACGGTCATCTCACTCGGCCTGGTGGTGACCTTCCTGGCCTACGTCCAACGCTTCAACCAGCCCATCCAGCAGATTTCCGTGCTGTGGACCAACATCCAGAACGCCATCGCGGGCGCAGAACGCATCTTCAACATCCTCGATGAGGAACCCTCGGTGCAGTCCAAACCGGGCGCGCAGGAGATGCCGGAAATCATCGGTAAGGTGGAATTCGAGCACGTCTCATCGGCGTACAAGATCGACGAGCCAGTGCTCGAGGATGTCACTTTTACCGCCGAGCCAGGGCAGACGGTGGCCATCGTCGGCCCGACCGGCGCGGGCAAGACCACCATCATCAATCTGATCCCGCGCTTCTGGGACCCGACGGCTGGCTCCGTCAAAATCGACGGGATCGACGTCCGCGATGTGACGGCAGAGTCCCTGCGCAGGCAGATCGGCATCGTATTGCAGGATACATTCCTGTTCAGCGCCTCTGTGATGGACAATATCCGCTTCGGGCGGCCGGACGCCACGGACGAAGAGGTCAGAGCGGCGGCCAAGCTGGCTTACGCCGAGACCTTCATCGAGCGCCTGCCCGAAAAATACGACACAGTGCTGGGCGAGCGCGGTTCCGGTCTGAGCCAGGGACAGCGCCAGTTGCTGTCGATTGCGCGGGCGGCGCTGTCAGACCCGAAAATATTGATTTTGGACGAAGCAACCTCCTCGGTCGATACCCGCACCGAGCGGTTGATCCAAAAAGCATTCGACGAGCTGCTCAAAGGGCGCACAGCCTTCGTCATCGCCCACCGCCTGTCCACCATCGTCAACGCGGATACCATTCTAGTATTAGATAAAGGCCGGATCGTGGAACGAGGTAAACATGACGAGCTGCTGGCGAAGAAGGGTTTCTATTACGAGCTGTACATGAGCCAGTTCAAGAAGCAGGAAGAAGTACAGTAATCGGTAATCAGTATTCAGCAGTCAACAAAACGAGTGGCAGGCTAAAATCCTGTCACTCGTTTTGTTGGAGCAACCAGTTTTCAAAATACCCGAGTAAGAGTATCTACTCAGGCCTTTGCCGCCACTTTAAATGCAGGCTGAGTAGTACGAGTAAGAGATGTTTCTGCGGCCTGAAGGACATCCAGTAGAAACAACCCAAATTTTTTTCGTTTTCACAATCTATTTTGCAGTTGAATTCAATCTGGGGTTAAAATAAGAACAGGAGGCAGTATGTCCAGTACCCAACCTGATCTCATCCGGTTCCTGAAAGCCTATCCCACTTATCCGTCCACCGAGGCCCTCGATTACCTGCGCACCTCAGACTATGCCCGGCTCGACCTGGCTGAACAGGTCTACCTCGATTACACGGGTGGCGGCCTCTATGCGGATTCGCAAATTCGCAAACATCACACCTTATTATCGCAGCACGTCTTTGGCAATCCGCATTCCTCCAACCCCACCTCACTGGCCGCCACCGAACTGGTGGAGCACGCGCGCGCGTACGTGCTCAAGTTCTTCCACGCTGACCCCGAGGAATACCTGTGCATTTTCACGCCCAACGCCAGCGGCGCGCTCAAGCTGGTGGGCGAGTCCTATCCCTTTCCTGGCGGGCATTATCTCTTGACCTTCGACAATCACAATTCTGTGAACGGGATCCGGGAGTTTGCCGCCGCGCGGGGCGCCGAGGTGACCTACATCCCGGTCGCGCTCCCCGATATGCGCGTGGACGCCTCCTCTCTGGACCAGTACCTGTCATTGGCCAAACCAGGGAATCGCAACTTGTTCGCGTATCCCGCCCAATCCAACTTCTCGGGCGTCCAGCACCCGTTGGAATGGGTCGAACGGGCGCACAAAGCCTGCTGGGACGTCCTGCTGGATGCGGCTGCCTTCGTCCCCACCAATCCGCTCGACCTGTCGGTTGTCAAACCCGATTTCGTGCCCATCTCGTTCTACAAGATATTCGGCTACCCCACCGGCTTGGGCGCATTGATCGCCCGCAAGGATGCACTGGCGAAGTTGCACCGTCCCTGGTTTGCAGGCGGGACCATCACGGTCGCCTCCGTGCAGGGCCACAAATATTACCTGGCCGATGGTGCGCCTGCCTTCGAAGACGGCACGCTCGACTATCTCGACATCCCCGCGGTCGAGATCGGGCTCAAACACATCGAAGCGATCGGTTATGAGGTGATCCACGAACGCGTGCGCTGCCTGACCGGCTGGCTGCTCGATCACCTGACGCTGATGAAGCACAGCAGCTGCGAGCCGCTGGTCCGCGTTTATGGGCCAACGAATACCGAGGGTCGCGGGGGCGCGGTGACGGTCAATTTCTACAACAAAGTCGGCCAGATCATCGATCACCGCGCCATCGAGGCCGCTGCCAACCAGGTCAACATCTCACTGCGCACGGGCTGTTTCTGCAATCCCGGCGCGGGCGAGATCGCGCTGGGCATCTCGCGCGTGGAGCTGGATGTCTGCTTCACGCAGCCCGGCCACGAGCAGCGTCTTTCCGTAGATGACTTCCGTCATTGCATCGATGGCAAGGCCTCCGGCGCAGTGCGAATTTCGGTGGGCTTGGTCACGAATTTCAACGATGTGCAGGCATTTTTGAGGTTTGCGAGAGGGTTACTGACATAATGTCATGCTGGGCCCTTCGGCAAGGTTTCGACAACCTCAACCTGGCGGCTCAGGATGAATTTCGCCGTGGCGAAGATGTATTAAACGATCCGTTTCTAAGAAAGAACTCCTGTTTGCAATTGGCCCTGCTCAGCGACGAAACCTATCAAGCCGGGCTGGAGAAGATCAAAGCAGCGATCGCTCGTGAGGAAAAGATTACTTTCCGTAACGAATTGCATATCAAGATGTTTACAGGTTTCAAACCCGGAGCGAATCTGTGAATGGAACGAGGCGTACCGATATCAGACCCGGACTGCTTGTCCGTATCGTTTTAAAGCAGGACCAGAGCAGCGGTAAACTGACCGAAGGCGTTGTAAAAGACATTTTGACCAAGTCGCCGATGCATCCGCACGGTATCAAAGTCCGTTTAGAAAGCGGGCTGGTTGGACGCGTGAAAGAGATATTGATATGATCCAATCGACAGCTGATTTCATCAAGTATTTCGATAGCGTCCGGCGGCGAACGCTGAATTACATCCGCGTCATTCCTTCGGACCGGTTGGATTGGGTGCCCAAAGAAGGGGAATTCACCTGCGCTGATATCATTCGACATATCGCTGTAACCGAGAAGATGTTCGTTCGCGTGGCACTGG
>DAOTXM010000129.1:0-4855 GCA_034435215.1 Anaerolineales bacterium | reverse complement strand
CCCCCGCGCAAAACCATTTTTTCGGTTATCCCTGGTAGTGAATGCATATCAACATTGCAACCTTGTGCTGTAATACTTGACAAAACAATGGAATCTATATATACTCCCATAAAATATAAACTTGTAGAGTATTTTCGGTCCGCACAATCCGGAATGCCCCCCCAGATGACACCCGGATCGTGCGGGTTTGCATACGAGCACAGGCATTTCGAATGTGCGCTATAGTTTTGCTGAGGTTAGAGCGTGAGAACTCTTATCAAGATCGCCTGGCGCAATGTCTGGCGCCAACGCCGCAGGACAAACCTGATCGCCATTGCCATGGGTATCATCATGGCGCTACTGGTCTTTTATGATGGCTTCATCGTCGGATTCGAGCAGGCGATCTATGGAAACGCCATCCGGCTCATGGGCGGCAATATTCAAGTCCATGCCCCGGGCTACAACGAGAAATCCAGCCGCAAACCGCTGCTTCCAATGGAAAACCCGGATGCAGTTGTGCAGGCTGCAGAAGCGCACCCGGATGTGGTCGCCGCCGCAAAACGGATCAACACCAGTGGGATGGTCACCAACCGCGAAGGCGCCTTTTCTGTCACGATCGTCGGTCTGGAAACCGAAAAGGAAGCCCAGGTCAGTCCTGTCGCGCAGAATATCTCGGCAGGTCGTTTCCTGTCCCCCGATGATGGCGACCTGATCGTCATTGGCCAGGGACTGGCAACGGCGATGGATATCGAAGTTGGCGATCGCGTTACCATGGTCGCCAACACCAAACATGAACAAACGCGGCAGCGCACGGTGACGGTGATTGGCATCTACGATGTTGGCGTGCCTTCTATCGAGAAGAACCAAATCTATCTATCCCTTAACGAAGCGCAGCAACTTTTTGGTCTGAACGAGCAGGTGACCGAAGTGGTCATCAACCTGGAACAGATCAGCCAGGAACCAGGCGTCGTCCAGGAGATCCATGCCAGGCAACCCGGCTACGAAGTCGACACCTGGATGACCGGCATCCCGGAATTCAAACGGGTCATGGATATGGACAGGATCGTCATGGCCATTTTCGGCATAATCATGCTGGGCATCGCCGCCATCGGCATTCTGAACCTGCTGATGATGGCTGTTTTCGAGCGCACGCGGGAGATCGGTGTACTGGGTGCGCTCGGGTTGAAACCGCGCCAGATCACGGTCCTGTTTCTGCTCGAAGGTATCTTGATCGGCGTGATGGGCGCTGTATTGGGCGCAATTTTGGGTACCATGCTCAACGGCCTGTTCAGTTATTATGGCTTCGATTACAGTCAGTTTGCCGATATAACCGAATACACTGCGCTGATCTCCGGCAAGGTCTATACTCAACTTGTACCTTTCAAAGTGCTTCAACATGCTTTGACGGTCACTGTGATTGCTGCGATTGCAGCGTTTTACCCAGCCCGCGAAGCGTCCCGTCGGGAACCGGCCGAAGCACTGCACTATGTCTAAAAGATGGATGATATTCTGCTAACCGGGTACGAGTGCAATCAATCCTGATTTCAAATTACTGGCAAACATCGCGGAGGTAAAAACGTGTCAACACTTTTCAAAATCGCCTGGCGCAACGTCTGGCGGCAGCGCCGCAGGACATTGCTGATCGCCGCGGCGATGGGCGTCATCATGTCCATGCTGGTGCTCTTCGATGGCGTCATCGTAGGCTTCGAACAATCTATCTATGGTAATGCCATTCAGTTGCTGGGCGGCAACATCCAGGTCCATGCGCCCGGCTACAGCCAGAAAACAGGGCAGAAACCCTTGCTGCCGCTGGCCAATCCGGACGGCATCGTCCAGGCAGCGGAAGCAAATCCCCACACCGTAGCGGCGGCCAAACGCATCGTCACCACCGGATTGGTCACCAACCGTGAGGGCGCTTTCTCGGTCTCGATCATCGGCGTCGAAACGGACAAGGAGGCTCGTATCAGCCCGGTGGCAGAAAACATCTCGGCAGGACGCTACCTGAACCCGGATGATGGCGACCTGATCGTCATCGGCCAGGGACTAGCCACCGCGATGGACATCACCGTCGGCGACCGCATCATCATGGCAGGCGGTTCCCTGCACGAGCAGACGCGCCAGCGTACCATGACAGTGGTCGGCATTTTCGATGTGGGCGTGCCTTCGGTCGAGAAAAACATGATTTACATCTCCCTGGCTGAAGCGCAAAGCCTGTTTGGCTTGAGCGGACAGGTGACCGAAGTCGTGGTTTCGCTGGCTCAGATCGGACAGGAACCCGGCGTGGTTGCCCAGATCAACAAGGAACAACCCGGCTACGAAGTGGAAACCTGGGTCAACAGCATGCCCGAATTGAAACAAACCATGGACATGAAAACATCCGTGATGAGCGTTTTTGGCGTTGTCATGCTGTGCGTTGCCGCCATCGGCATCCTCAACCTGCTGATGATGGCCGTCTTCGAGCGTACGCGTGAGATCGGCATCATCGGCGCGCTGGGATTGAAGCCACGCGAGATCACGCTGTTGTTCCTGCTGGAAGGCATCCTAATCGGCGTGATGGGCGCTGTCCTGGGCACGATCCTGGGACTAGCGCTGACGGGGGCGCTCGGCATGGTCGGCATCGACTACAGCCAGTTTGCCGACCTGACCGAATACACCGCGCTGATCACCGGCAAGATCTACCCCGAAATCGTGCCGTTGAAAGTGCTCAACCACGCCTTGACCCTGGCCATTATCGCCGCCATCGCGGCGCTTTATCCGGCGCGCGAAGCCGCCCGGCGCGAACCGGCCGAGGCATTGCATTACGTCTAACCGATGGTCGAGTAGTCCCGCGTGCTTGTGGCGGACGTATCGAGACCACTTTATGAGGAAAATCTTATGTTGAATTATCTCAAAATGGCTTATCGCAACCTGGGCCGCCATCGCCGCCGCTCCCTGCTCTCGGCGCTGGCCCTGTCCATCGGGCTGGCTTTGCTGCTGTTCATCGCCGCCTTCTACGAAGGCGAGATGCGCAGTTCGATGGAATCCACCCTGCGCCTCGACAGCGGGCACATCCAGATCCGCGCCGCGGACTATGACCCCGACAAGCTCAGCGTCGCCTGGGAATACCTGATCCAAAATCCGGAGCAGGTCGCGGCGCAGGTGGGTGCGCTGGATCAGGTCCAGGTCGCCACCCCGCGCCTGATCGCCAGCGGCATCGTCTCGGTGCGGGACCAGTCGAGCGGCGTCCAGATCATGGGCGTCGACCCGGCCTCGAGCGCCAACGAACCCTATCGACAGGGACTGGTCAGCGGTGAGTTCCCTGCCGCTGATGACCGCACAGGGATTTTGATCGGCCTGCCGCTGGCAGAAAACCTGGGCTTGAAAGTTGGCGACCAACTCAACCTGCTGGTGAACACCTCCAACGGCACCGTAGATGAACAGTTGTTTATCGTGCGCGGCATCTTTACCACTGGCGTAAGCACCTACGATAAGGGTATCGTGCTGCTCCCGCTGGCCAAGGCCCAGGCATTCTCCGGCGCAGAAAACCGCGCCAGTTTCATCTTCGTGCTGTTGAAAGACCGCGAGCAGACCGATGCAGTCGCCGCCGCCCTGCAAAGCCCGAACTACCAGGTCAAAACCTGGTCGGAATTGAATGAGATCCTGGTGCTGATGGAAGATTTCTCGAACGCTTACCTCTTGATCATCAACCTGATCGTGATCGGCGTAACGGCTACCGTGATCGTCAACACGATGATCATGTCCGTCTTCGAGCGCACGCGCGAGATCGGCATCCTGACCGCCATCGGGATGAAGGGACGTCAGGTGATCTCCCTGTTCTTGACTGAAGCCAGCCTGCTGGCGCTGGGTGGACTCGCCTTCGGCTTGCTGCTCGGCTGGGGCATATCTGCCTACTTTGGTAAAGTTGGTGTGTACTTTGGCGACCTGGGCATGAGCGGTTTTTACCTTGGCGACCGCATCTACACTTATCTGACCCTGCAAGATACCATCAACCTGACCGTCGTATCTTTCATCATCACCATCCTTGCTTCACTCTATCCCGCCCGGCTGGCTGCCCGCATGGAACCGGTCGAAGCCTTGCATGGCTCAGATTAGGGCGTATATAAGGAGAAATACCATGGAAGTCGCAAAATTGACAGACGTTACCCGTATCTACAAGATCGGCGAAGTGGAAACCCGCGCCCTGAACGGCGTCACCATGACCATCGAAAGCGGCGAGTTCACCGCCCTGGTCGGCCCATCCGGTTCCGGGAAAACCACCCTCTTACAACTCATCGGCTGCCTGGACCAACCCACCTCTGGCCAGGTGGTCATCAACGGCAAGGAAACCACAGGTCTCAGCCGCAACCAGCGCGCCGACCTGCGCAAAGGCACGATCGGCTTCGTATTCCAGTTCTTCGCGCTCATCCCCACGCTCACCGCTTACGAGAACGTGGAAATGCCCTTGCTGCTCAACGGGAAGACCGCTGCCCAGCGCAGGCAGCGTGTGATGGAATTGCTCGAAGCCGTCGATATGGTCGATCATTCCCACCACCGCCCCGACCAGCTCAGCGGCGGACAGCAACAACGCATTGCTGTAGCGCGCGCCCTGTCCACTAACCCTAAGATGATCCTGGCTGACGAGCCTACTGCCAACCTCGACACCGAGAACGGCGAACAGATCATGGGTATCATGCAAAAGCTCAACCAGGAAACCGGCACCACTTTTGTGTTCGCCACGCACGATCCGCGCGTCATCAAGTACGCCCGACGCGTGGTCACCCTGCAAGACGGCAAGATCGTGGATGACCGGAACAGTAAGTAAGAGATAGAGGTAAAATTAGCTTCGAAATCATCGAAAATACTTACCTTTTCAATAAAACGGGGTGTGGGGGGGGGG
>DAOTXM010000128.1:0-4551 GCA_034435215.1 Anaerolineales bacterium | reverse complement strand
ACCCCCTCGATGGCTGGCATTGGACCTGGATCGATAGCGCCGCCTTCCAATACATCGACTTGAAAGGCTTCACCCAGTTCCGCCTGCGCTTCCAGCTCGACGACAACGATGACATGGGCATCGACCACTGGCGGTTCTACAGCGGCGACCAGGTCGAACAGACCTATCGCCCGCGCCTGGTGGTCGAGTATTACATACCGAGATAAAATAGACGACGTGGCTGCCCACTTTCAGGGATTTCCTTCGGCACAAAAACTTGTGTCCGTGATCGTTGTTGCTGTTCTCCTGGCAATCGCCTGCACCCCGGCAACATCCCTGCCCGGATCGATCGTTACAACGAACACTGTACCCGTACAACCGGTCATCTCCGCAACAACGGACCTGCCCATCCTTCGTACTGGGCATAACAATGCTGCTTTCACCCAGTTGGATCTTTATCCAAACATCGAGACCATGGGTGTGGTAGTGAGCGGCAACAGCCTGCCAAAGAATGCTCAGTTGATGGCACGTCAAGTCGGCGCACTCGACTGGCGCGCTGGCCACCCGCTCTTGCGCATCGACGATGGCCGACTTGTCGGCAGCCTGTTTGGGCTTGCCCCTGCGACAACGTACGAAATCAAAGTAACAGATGGGACGAATGAATTGATTGGCTCTGCCACCACACAGCCGGACGAACTTCAGTTCACACCATCTGCCATCCTGTATGTAAACGATGATGCCCCCCCCGGCGGAAATGGATCCGCTGCCGCGCCGTTCCGGACCATCCAGGAGGGGGTAAATAATGCCGCGCCGGGGACGCAGGTGCTGGTCGCAGATGGAATCTACCGCGAAACGGTCTCCTTCCCGGCTTCGGGTACCGCGGGTAATTGGATCCAGGTCAAAGCCGAGGGCAGCGGTGCGGTCCTGGACGGGTCAGAGACACTTTCAGGAGACATCTGGAGGGCGCACGAAAAGACGCGCGTCTGGTTCACAAAGATCGAAGCCCCCATCTCGTATCTGGCTCGTGACCAGAAACGTTTCTACATGTATGACGACCTTCCCGGGCTTCTAGCAGGCACAGGGCATAATAATGTGCCGATGAACGAAGGTTGGTACCTCGAACGCAGCACGTTGCGCCTATACGTGCGCAGCCAGGACAATCCCTCCCTCCACACCTGGCAACTCCCTCGTCTCAACGATGCCTTCAAGGTGATCGGTCGCGATTGGCTTTGGATCGAGGGCTTCGAGATGCGCTTTTACGGCACGGAGACGGGCGGCTGTGGCGTATGTACAACCAATGCCTCCCATCTCGTGATCCGCAAGAACCGCGTCCACAACCTGCAATTGGGCATTTTTTTTAACTGGACAGGCGGGGATGACCGCGGCAACGACACACGCATCGAGTACAACGAAATCTACGATCCGCCGGTCAACGAATGGCCCTGGAGCGCAGTCAAAGGCAGCTCGATGGAAGGCACCGCCATCGTCGTCAGGGGTCGCACCGGGGCAATCGTGCGTGGCAACGTGTTGCGCAATTTTTTCAACGGCATCTATACCGGCTCCTCGGGCGCGCTGGAGAACACCGCGCTGGCCTTCGATGTCGACATCTATAACAACCATATCCTGGACATTAGCGATGACGCCTTCGAACCAGAAGGCGCCTGCATCAACCAGCGTTTTCGCAACAACACCGTCGATAAAAGCTTCGTCGCAGTCTCCCTGGCGCCAGTTACAGTCGGCCCCGTCTGGGTGGTGCGCTCGTCCTTTGCCAATTACACCGGCCGGGGCGTCAAATGGGACGGCAACTCCGATGGGATTGCGCTGATCTATCACAACACATTCTGGACTTCTGCGCAAAACGTTCCTGGGATGGATATGATCAGCAGCGTGCATAACGCCGTGCTGCGCAATAACATTTTCCAGGGCAGCGGGTATGGGGTATACGAAGTGCGCACCGGTTCTACGGGACACGATTGGAATTACGACAATTGGTACATCACGCGCAGCCCGCGCTTCAAGTGGGAAAACGTAGAGTATGCCAACCTGACAAGTTTCTGTAAGGCGACCGGTCTCGAATGCAATGGGCACGAAAACCCTCCCGGTTTGGCCAATCCCGCGTCCGGCGATTTCACGCTGCTTTCGTCCAGCCCGAACATCGACCGGGGCGTTCTGATACCCGGGATCAACGATGCGTTTACAGGCAGCGCGCCGGATATCGGCATGTACGAATTCGCCTCCGTGGTCGACCGGCCGCCGGTCGTTTCTGCGATCGTGCGCGCCGACCCGAATCCATCCAGTGCCGCCAGCGTGAACTTTACGGTCAACTTCTCGGAGGCCGTATCGGGCGTCGACCTCCTGCCGCCATTCAGTGACTTTACCCTAACGACCGACCCGGGTATCACGGGCGCGGCCATCACGGGCGTCACCCCTGTGTCAGGCCAGACGTACACGGTCAGCGTGAACACCGGCAGCGGCAATGGGACCATCCGTCTGGACATCCTGGACGACAATTCCATCCTGGACGTAGCCGGGAATCCGCTGGGCGGACCAAATGCTGGAGACGGGGCCTTTACTATAGGCGAAGCCTACACCATCGACAAAAGCGCGCCGAGCGCACCCAGCGTGACAGGCAGCCTGCGCGCTGACCCCAGTCCGACTGCCGCCCATCAAGTCAACTTCACCGTGACCTTCTCCGAGGCCGTCAACGGCGTGGATCCCGCCGATTTCGCCCTGACCACGACCGGTAACCTCAACGGGGTGCAGGTCACGAACGTCAATGGTTCTGGAAACGCGTATACTGTTACCCTCAGCACCGGGAGCGGCGACGGCGGCCTGCGTCTGGACGTGCTGGATAACGACAGCATCCTGAATGAGCCTGGCGTCCCGTTGGGTGGAGTGGGCTCAGGCAACGGCAATTTCACATCAGGTGAAGCCTACACCATCGACAAGACCGTTCCCCTCGTGACCGGCAGCCTGCGCGCTGACCCCGATCCTACCAACGCCAACAGCGTTAATTTCACGTTGGTTTTTTCGGAAGCAGTGACCGGCGTGGACGCGAGCGATCTGTTCCTCTCCACCAGCGGGACCCTCTCCGGCGCAGCCATTACCGTGGTCAGCGGTTCGAGCTACCTGTACACCGTCTCGGTCAACACCGGCAGCGGCGACGGCACCCTGCGCCTGGATGTCCTGGACGATGACAGCATCCTGGATGCCGCCGGACAGCCCCTGGCCGGGACAGGACGGGGCAATGGCAACTTCACGGCGGGCGAAGCCTATACGATCAAAAGGGTCATCGTGACCCCCGTGACCGAAACCTACCGCTCCAACGGCAAGAACGACGGCTGGGTGCTCGAATCGAAGGAAAATAGCAACCGAGGTGGGTCCCTGAATTCCAAAACCACCACCTTCATCCTGGGTGACGATAAGCAGGATCGCCAGTACCGCGCCATCCTGGATTTTCCCACCGAGACCCTGCCCGATAACGCCGTGATTACAAAAGCTTTATTGATGATCAAGGGGGAAAGCGTGGTTGGAAGTAACCCATTCAACACCCTGCAAAATATCCTGGTAGATATTCGCTCCGGTCCGTTCGGCAACATCGGTCCTGTTCCCTACCGGGGCTTGCAAACCCTGGATTTCCAGAGCCCGTCCAGCAAGGATGCGGTTGGCCTGATTCAGAATAATCCCTACTACGGTTGGTACTGGGCCTGGCTGGATAGTTCGGCATTCCCATATATCAACCTGACCGGAATAACCCAGTTCCGCCTCAGGTTCCAGCTGGATGATAACGATAATGGGAGAAATGATTATATGAAATTCTACAGCGGGGATGCCGGCAATCAGGCAGACCGGCCGCAATTGGTGATCGAGTATTACAAGTGAGTCGGATTGGTCCTGAAGCATCCTATAAGGGCGATGCGACTTACTCCAGGGCGAATTGTTCGCGAGGTATCCTGTTTTTCCTCATCACACCCGAATTTAATCAACAAGAAACCTGACTTTCGGTGTAAACCGTGAAAAACCACGGGTAGTGGTCTAAAAGTAAGTGATGATAGAATAGCGATATGATACAGAAAACGATTACCTACCGTTGTCGAGTATGCGGAAGCGCCCATATTGTCAAGAATGGCACGAACCGTCTCAGGCAACAGCAATACTACTGCAAAGACTGCGGTGCACATCGGGTGCTCGAGCCCAAACGACAGGCAAAAAAACGCAACAGCCAATCATCTTGAAGGCTTACCAAGAACGCATGAGTCTCCGAGGCATCGCACGCACATTTGGCGTCCACCGTCATAGTGTTTCCCGCTGGATCGTGATTCATGTGCAAAGTCTGCCAGAACTCAACGACACTCTATTGCCGGTCAGGCCCGATGACGTCTTGGAGTACGATGAAGCGGAGAACCATCATGCGGTTGGGAAAGACAGCGGACAGGTATCTCACATGGAGCGTTGGTATTGCACCTTGCGTCAACGGCAAGCCCGGTATGTTCGCAAAACGTTCTCTTTTTCAAAGTGCGGTATCTACCCAGGCCTATACAAAAAGTAAGGCAAAAATGGTGTGCGCGGGGG
>DAOTXM010000127.1:0-15569 GCA_034435215.1 Anaerolineales bacterium | reverse complement strand
GGCGTGCTCCGCACGCCCCCCCAGCGGTATTTTCTGACAAACTTTGCGTGCATACTCTCGGCTTCGCGAAGGTTAAAGATACACTTAATGTAACTGAAAGGCTTTAAAGGTGCAAATTTCAAGAAAAGACAGTAAAATATATATACGAATTACACCAAATCTTAAGGAGTTCGTGTGAGCAAGTGGCCTGGAAAGTATATCATCGGCCTGACAGGCAACATCGCAACCGGAAAAAGCGTTGTCCGTCGCATGCTGGAACATCTCGGCGCTTATACCATCGATGCGGACGCCCTGGCACATCGCGCCATTGCCAAAGATGCTCCGGGCTATCAACCCGTGATCGAAACGTTCGGTAAATGGATCCTGGATTCGGATGGGCAGATCAATCGCAGCAAACTGGCCGGCTTGGTGTTTCGTGACCCAGAGGCCTTATCCAAGCTCGAAAACATCATTCATCCCCTCGTCGAACAAGCGGTAGAAATTCTGGTTCAGCGAGCAAACCAGAGGGTGGTCGTGATCGAAGCGATCAAACTGCTGGAAAGTTCGCTGCGTTCGGCATGTGACAGTATCTGGGTAACTTATGCTCCTGAAGAGATTCAAATCGATCGTTTGATGCGCAAGCGTAATTTCAGTCGGGAAGAGGCGATAAGTCGCATCCATTCCCAAGGCGCCCAAAGTGAAAAAATCGAGCGAGCGAACACAGTCGTTCGCAATACTGGTTCGTACGATGAGTTGTGGAAACAAGTCACAGCTGCCTGGAAGCAGGTTTCGCCAACATCCGATACGATGCCAGTCATCGTGAAAAAGGCTACTGGTGGTGATTTCGCTGTGCAACGCGGACGGCCACGCGACTCCGAAGTAATTGCCAACTTGATTACACGCTTGAGTAACGGCAAGCAAAAAATGTCGAAACTGGATGTCATGGAAGCGTTTGGCGATAAGGCTTTCCTGCTCCTGCAAGTAAATGACCAGGTTGTCGGTTTGGCCGGCTGGCAGGTGGAAAACCTGGTGGCGCGCACAACCGATCTGTATATCGAACCCGCACATGTGAGTGATAAAGCATTAGAGACATTGGTATCCGAAGTAGAACGCGCTTCGCAGGATCTGCAGTGTGAAGCTTCCTTGATCTTTCCCCTCCCCGACCTGGCCAGCCATGAGGCTTCCTGGAAAGCGCTGGGCTATCAAAAACGCACGCCCGAAAGCCTGGGCGTCCAGGCCTGGCAAGATGCTGCGCTGGAATCAAAACCACCGGGTTCTGTATTAATGTTCAAGCAATTACGCGTCGACCGCGTTTTGCGGCCGATATAGTCCCCACTGCTGAGAGCGCAGGCTTCGCGCAGAGGAAAATTTCTGCGTTCTCGGCGCTCTTTGCGGTATATCCCGTGACTGACTTCCTTAACGACCTGCTTTTTATATTTCAGCGTGTAAATTGGTTGAGTGCCGTAGACATTCTACTGGTTACGCTGATTTTCTTTGTCATGCTTTATAGTCTGCGTGATACGCAGGCTTTGGTACTGCTGCGCGGAGTATTATTTTTAGTCATTTTGCTGGTATTGCTTACCAGTCTGGCAGATTTACCCGCCTTTTCCTGGCTCATTCAAAACACATTACCGGCCTTATTATTAGCAATTCCGGTGATTTTTGCGCCAGAAATCCGCCGTGGATTGGAACGGATCGGGCGTGCAGGAACTTTCTTTTCCCCCAACGGGAGAACCTCAAATCAAGAAACGCTTGATATGATACATGCCATCGTCAGCGCTTCGGCACGGCTCTCCGCCCGTCAGCACGGCGCATTGATCATCCTGCAAAGATTGGATAGCCTGGAAGAATATAACGATACTGGTGTTCGTATGAATGCTAAAGTAACGCCAGAATTATTATTACAAATCTTCTACCCAAACACCCCACTGCACGATGGCGCTGCAATTATCGGTAGAAATCGCTTATTGGCTGCGTCCTGTGTGATGCCGCTTTCAGCCAGCGGGATTCTCACGCGTTCCCCGGAACGCCAGATGGGGTTGCGTCACCGAGCAGCGCTTGGCATTTCGGAAGTCAGTGATGCCGTAGCTGTAGTCGTCTCGGAAGAGACCGGCTCGATATCCATTGCCCATTCCGGGCGCATGATCCGCCGGCTCGATCCGGAGCGCCTGGAAAACATCTTGATTGCTTTTTTCCAACCCGATGGAGGGCCGCAACAAAGGAAATGGTACCAGCAACTGTTCCCGTATTGGCCCCGGCGTAAGGGTGACGACAGATGATTCGCTGGCTGGCTACCAATTTGCGCACCTTCCTGTGGGCATTCATCATGGCGCTGGCCGTTTGGGTGGCTGCCGTCTCTGCCGCAGACCCTGATGAAGTCCGCGCATTTCCTAACCCGATCCCGGTGGAAATCATCGGGCAGGACCCCAGCCTGGTCATCACAAGCGATGTCCCCAAGCAGGTCGAATTGACCCTGCGCGCACCGAAATCTGTTTGGGAAAGACTGCTCAACACGGAGAACGCTGTACGAGCCGTTCTGGACCTTTCAGGATTGAGCGCCGGGGTGCATTCATTCGAGATCCAAATCCAGGTCTCCATCCATCCGGTGCGCATCCTTTCCACAACACCGCGAACTGCTACCGTTAACCTGGAACCCCTTGCCACCCGAACCCTGCCCATCGAATTGCGTATTGCGGGTGAACCAGCCATCGGATACCAGGCCGGCAATCCGGAAGTGGAGCCAAAAGAGATCGTTATATCTGGTCCGCAATCGCAGGTTGACCGTGTCGTACAGGTGCGCGTTCCCATCAACCTGGCAGGTGTGCGTGAAAACATCGAGCAGGCCGTGACAGTGCAACCCCTGGATGAGAACAACCAGATTGTTTCAGGCCTGGGGCTCAATCCAGCTGAAGTGTTTGTCGAACTGCCGATCAGCCAGCAAGGCGGTTACCGCGACCTGGCAGTCAAGGTCGTTGTCAGAGGGCAGGTTGCCAGCGGTTACCGTTTGACAAATATCTCCGTCTTTCCACCGGTCGTGACGGTATTCTCCGCCGATCCGGCGCTGGTCAACTCACTACCGGGAGTACTCGAGACGCAGCCGCTCGATCTGGAAAACGCCAATGATGAATTGATTACCCGCTTGGGGATCAATTTGCCTGAAGGCGTTTCCCTGGTTGGCAACCAGACAGTCATGGTACAAGTCAACGTCTCCCCCATTCAAAGCAGCCTCACCCTTTCGAACAAGACCATCGAAGTGGAAGGCTTACCTGAAGGCTGGTTTGCCCAGATCGCTCCAAATAATGTGGATGTCATCCTTTCTGGACCCTTGCCCCTTCTAGATATACTTTCTTTGCAGGAAGTGCGTGTGATTATAGATGTGACCAACCTTGAAGAAGGCACCTATCAACTGGTCCCTGAAGTGGAAATTCTGGTATCGGACATCGTTGTCGAATCGATTTTACCGGGAACAGTGGAAGTGGTTCTGAGCAAATCTCCACTGCAAACGCCCATGCCCACTGCAACACCGTAGCAAACAAGTTGGAATGAATTCATGCCCAAACCTGTTGTAGCCCTGGTTGGACGTCCCAATGTTGGTAAAAGCACGCTCTTCAATCGTCTCGTGGGCGAACGCCTTGCCATCGTGGATGATACCCCTGGCACCACACGTGACCGACTGCTGGCTGAATCCGAATGGAATGGGGTTGAATTCCACGTGATCGATACGGGCGGGATCGACCCAACCCATGGGGGAAAAACACCGCTTTCGGTCGGTTCCGCGAATTTCATCCAGCAGATCAAGGAACAGGCGTTGATTGCCATCGAGGCTGCGGATGCAATCCTGTTCCTGACGGATGCCGAAGCCGGGGTCACTGCGCCCGACCGTGAAGTGGCCGACATCCTGCGCCGCTACCAGAAAAGACTCCCGGACGGGAAGTTCTGGCCACCAATCTTCCTGGTGGTCAACAAGGGCGAGAGCGAAGCCCGCCGATTGAATGTAGCCGAATTCTACGAACTGGGACTGGGCGAGCCGTATGCAGTCTCTGCTCTGCATGGGACGGGTACGGGAGATCTGCTGGATGTGCTGGTCGAATCGTTTCCGCCTCAGCAGGAAGAGGCGGAGGAGGAAGCGGTCAAGATTGCCATCGTCGGCAAGCCCAATGCCGGCAAGTCCAGCCTGCTGAACAAACTGGTCGGTAAGGAACGGGCGATCGTCAGCCCCATCCCCGGAACCACGCGCGATGCAGTTGATACAGACATCCAATATGAGGGCATTGACATCACCCTGATCGACACGGCTGGTATCCGGCGGCGTGGCAAGATCGAGCCTGGCGTGGAAAAATACAGCGTGCTGCGTTCGTTCAAGGCCATCGAGCGAGCCGACGTGGTGCTGTTGCTGATCGACGCGACCACGGGAATTACATCCCAGGATGCCCATATTGCCGGGTTCATTTTGGATGCCTGGAAATCGTGTGTGGTGCTGGTAAATAAATGGGATGCGGTGGAAAAAGATACATACACAATGGAGGCATATTCGAAGCACATACGGCAGGAATTGAATTTTATGGATTACGTTCCGATCCTGTTTATTTCTGCCAAAACTGGTCAGCGCTTGGACAGGGTGTTGCCGTTGGCTTTACAAGTGCAGGAGGAACGTTTAGTACGTCTGACCACGTCAAAGATCAATCAGGTCATCCATAATGCACAGGATGCACACCCGGCTCCATCGGTCAAAGGGCGGCAATTGAAAATGTATTATGGCACACAGGTGCGTTCCGACCCGCCAACGTTCATGATCTATGTCAACGATCCGAAATTGGCGCATTTTTCCTACCGCCGTTACCTGGAAAACCAGTTGCGGGCAGAGTACGGTTTTCTGGGAACTCCCATCCGGATTGTGATGAAAGGTAGAAAAGAGAGATAGCTCATCTATAAAACTTATAATCTCCGTTAACAGCTTTGTAAGTGGGAAATGCAAGACTTTATGCGATAATCGAGCGCGGGAAATTATTAACTGCTGTGTAAATCATCCATCCGATGAAAGCAACCTTCAATTACCTAAACTTCTACCGGGATAGAAAAACCCGCCTGCTCGGTATAGCCTGTTACTTAGGTTTTGCTCCAATCCTATGGATTGCGGGAGGTGACAGGCAAAAGAATCGCTTCATACAACACCATTTCCATCACAGCCTGATGCTCTCCCTGCTGTTCTTCCTGTTTGTCGTTACTTTTATACTGACTGGTATTCTATTCTATATAAACAATACTCTGCTAAAAAACATTATAGCGTTGGGATGGTTGGTACAGTTGTCTGATTACGCCAATACAGCCATCGCCCTGGCATGGGTGGCTGTATCAGGAATCAGCGCAGTGAGTGCGTGGCGCGGTACGATGGTACGTTTCCCCCTGCTCTCCAAAATCGCCCAAAATAAGGGCTGGATGAAATTTTCCTTTTACTGGACAATTTTCTTACAATCGAGTTTCACCCTATTTCTGCTCCTGGCCGCGCATGGTTCGTTTTTGACCAGGGTAACCTCGGCCTCGCCACAGGCATATATCCTGTACACACAAGGCGGGTACATTCCCCTGCCAGAGTGGTATGAGAGCTATACGCCTCCGCGCTGGACCATGAGCCTGTTCTTTTACCCCATTGTGTTATCCAGCAATTTACACTGGGGCAGTGGTAGCGTTACCATCCAACCCTTGTCTGATACGTCGTTTCGAGAAGCCATTCATAACGGGCGTTTCGTCTTCGTCGCATCCCATGGAGGCATGGAGCCGGGAAGTTTTACATCCTCGTATATCCCTTATAAAAACTTCCTGCCATCGGATGTGATGCCCGGGGATACAGGCCCGCAACTCCGTTTTGTTTATTTTGCCGCCTGTGACGCCGGAGTTTTGAAAGCGGATTGGGAAAAGGTTCTCTCCCCGGCACAGGTGCAACTATTTGATCGCATTTCTTATGTACACGAGCACTTCTTATGGGTGTGGACCAAAGGGGCAAACATCATTCGCAATATCGAATAGAAAACGCCTATGGCCGCCAAGAGGGATACAAAATTTGCTGGCCGCTATCAGCGATGGGAATGGGAATCTTTTGAACCTCCAAAGTTTCTAGCGATATGGAGATCAGCGAGCGTTCCTGATCGGTAAAAAGCAGGTAACGGTCATCAGGAGAAAAGATCAGGGACGGGATGATGATACCCCGGTAAAGTTCGGTCAAACCGGAGCCATCGCGGTTGATAATGAAAACGCGATGGTCATCTACAGTATATGGTTCACTCTGTACTGTGAAAGCGATCTTCTCTTCATGATGGGACCAGACAACAATATAGATTCCACTCTTGCTGAATGTCGCCAGAGCTTCTGCTACCGTACCATCAGAATGAATGATTTCCAAAGTCTGTTTTTGGGTTGATGAAGCTCCAACAGCCAAGAGCGTATTATCCGAAGCAGGGTAAATGCCGCCAGGATAGGTAGGGTAGGTGAAAAGCAGTTTCGTTTCGCCTGTCTCCGGGTCCACCTGGTAGAACGTAGTCAGTTCGTCAAAAGACCCCCTCGTTGCGACCAACGCTTTTCCAGCCAGCCAGCCGCTCATAGAAAGAAAAGATGGTTCTCCCTTATCCGGCAATCCCGCGGACAAATTTCTCGATTCGCTGCCATCCGGGCGCATGACATAGATATCCACATGTCCAAGCCCATCCTGAACGCGCATGGTGATCCATTCTCCACCCGGCGACCAAGATACACTGTCTACGATGGGGAAATTTTCCAGTTCAGTCCACGATTCACCAGATGGTTGATACAAATAGATGGTCATCGGAGCCACCCCCTCCCCCCGTGCCACCGGCAGGGCAGCCATGCTCCCGTCCGGCGACCAGACCAGCGGCTGCCAGGAACTTGAATAAATCTGGAATGGAACAGGTACTTCTTCAGGAGCCGGGCAGTCTACAACAACAAGCACACACGAACCCGGGAGACGAACTATCCTACCTGTATCAATCTGTTGATAGGGGTCTTTTGGATCAGGAATCGAATGACTCAACCAGAAGTAAATGGCTCCATGCAAGTCAGTTTTGGCCCGACTTTCTGCAGGCTTAACGGTTGCGCTCGACATCCCACTTTGGTTTTGGAGCACAAAGGTGGGTATTGCTGACCCGAAATCCGGGGTTGGCGTGCGGTCCAGGCTGACTTCAAAGGTACCGCACGCCGTCAGGGTTAGAAGAAAGACCAAAAGGAAAGATCGATGGACGGGTTTCATGAAAGATGGCCAACCACCACGTCCCCAGGAACGTCAAGGATTCTAGGACGACGCCAAGACTTGACCTGGCGATTTTTGCGGGCCTGACGGTTCAAAAATTACGGCCTCCACGAAGGTGCCAGCCACCACCAGTCGAGGGGCAGGCCGGGGGCGCGGAGCATGTTCGTCTCCAGTGTGGACAGATTAACCACATAGATGTGCTGACCAGTAGCATCCATATCAGACCATAATAGGTGGTTTCCATCCGGTGAAAATGACAGACTGTTTATGCCGGAAAAGGTGCTGTGATAAGCCTGCTGGAGATTGCGTCCATCGCTCCCGATCAGGTATACATCCTGTCCACGCCCGTCCGCCATGTCGAACGAGGTGATGGCAAAGGCAAGCCGGGACCCATCCGGGGACCAAACGATGGGATAGATGGAAGCCCTCTGGAAAGCTGCCAGATCGCGGAACGTGTTACCATTTGGTGTCAACAGTTTGAGCATCGATTGTTGCTCACTCATATCTGTGTAGGCCAGGAAAGAACCATCTGGCGAGGGCACCAGATCGGATTTGCTCCAGGGCGTGTCGAAGAGCGGTTTGGTAAAGCCATCGCCCACACGCCGTAAATAAACCAGCCCACCTGCACCTTGGTTGCCGGAGCGCAGGATGAGGTTGTCATTGATCCAGCCGTTCAACACGTAGGGTCGACCTTCGGAGGACAACTTATCGCTGGCGGTCATGTTGGTCAGAGTGCGGCCATCGCGGCGGACGGCATAAATATCCTCACCGCCCAAGCCATCCTGCACACGGAAGGCCAGCCAGTTACTGTCCGCTGACCAAATTGGCGGGTCAATGAAGTTGAACTCGGCCAGGGGCTGCCAGGTTTGCGCAGTCGGATCGAACAGGAACAATTTTGCGGAATTGCCATCTTCGTTGACCGGATAGGGAAAGGCTGCGTATTTTCCATTCGGTGACCAGACCAGCGGAGTCAGGCTGAAATTCAAATCGAAGGGCGTGGTGACCGTTTCCGGCTCAGGACAGGAAACCTGATCCGCAACGCATGAGCCGGGCAGACGCACAAGCTGGATTGTCTCATTACCATATTCGTGGTCGGTGATGAAGAAATAGACCTGCCCAAGCAGATCGATCTCTGGCGAAAGCGTCGGCACCGGCTCCGCCGGGGAAAGAGGATTTCCGGATATGTCACTGAAAGCTGGCATTTCACTGAACTGCAGGCTGAACAGGTCAGCTCCCGGGGGCATATCATAGATAACTTGGTTGACCACACGCTCTGACTGCACGTTCTGCCCGCCGCCCTTACCAAATTCCTGTATTTTCAAAATGACAGCGGTCTCCACATCCAGCCAGGCGCGGAAGGAGGGCTGCTGGTTCTCGATGTATGTCCATTCCACCGCCAACGTTTGTCGCCCGGCAATGTTCTCGATGGCAACCGCTTCGAACGTTCCCTGGTTTTGGGCACGGTCCGAGGAAAAGGCCAGCTCAGAGAGCGGCGTGCCGATTTGGCCCCAAATCGGGTTGGGATAAGCTACACCCGGCTCCAGTGGCGGCACAAAATGCGTCCCTTTAGCAAATTCAGGCAAGGAACGGGACTGGCTTTGCCCGCTTTTCAAATCCATTTCCAGGATGGTCATACCATCACATATCTTGAAGGTATCAGCTGCGCCGTCTACGGGTCCCAGCAGGATACGGAAGCGGCCAATTGTCTGGTCGATCCAGACCTGCTCATGAAAGAGCTGCGGCGGCTGGCCGGAGCCAGTTGGGTCATACCAGGTGACAACTCCATCCATCCAGATCGTATCCCATTTGGTGGCGCTCTCCAGCATGGCTGCCTGGATCTCAGCCGAGGTCGAATTCATCGACAACGAAACGGGAGCAGGCTCAGGCGTGGCGGTGATGCCAGCCGCTGAGACGGGGGGTAGGTCAAAGGAAATTTCCAATGTTCCACACCCTGACAGTAGCAATGACAGGCCGAGAAAAATGTAGACGATTTTCTTCATTCGATCTCCAAAAATAGCAGATATCATACCCTGATTGCCTGTTAGCATACCTTTGTGGCAAGGGGCAAATCAAAGAGGTAAGCAGCGGGTATCAGATCCGGGTAGCGTTGCAATGACAGGCGCAAAACATTACGGGCACGCGCCAGGCGGCTTTTGAGAGTGCCGGTTGGAACACCCAGCGCAACGGCTGCCTCTTCGTAAGGCAGGCCTTCCACATCCACAAAGTGGACTGCCAGACGGTAATGTTCGGGCAACGCCTGCAGAGCGGTTTGAATGATTTCCAGCAATTCATTCGTTTCAGCCTGTACATCGGGCAACGGCCTCGTATCCGCCAGCCACAGGGCGGGATCCAGTTCATCATCAGCTTGATTGTAAATTTGCAACGGCACTTCACGTATACGTGCAGTTCGCCGCAGTCCATCGTAACAGGCATTGACCACGATACGGCTCAACCAGCTACGCAGGGAACCGCCGCGGAAGGCCTGCAAGTGGCAAAAAGCGGAAAGGAAGGCCTGCTGCGTGGCGTCTGCGGCGGCATCTTCATCGCCCAGGATGTTCATTGCAATGCGGTACAGGAAATCCTGGTAATGTAATACCAGTTGGTTGAAGGCTTCCAGGTCGCCGCGTTGGGCGGAGTGGATCAAGGTTTGTTCGTCCATAGCAATTACCCACCTTGTTTATACTTCCGCGTTGTTACAGGGCTGTGACGGGAATGTCACAGTTTGGTAACACGTCCTGGCCAGTCGTCGCACTACCAGACGCCTCAGTACGACTTCGGGTCATTCACATATTTATTTTTTCACTGGCAATCTAACCGTAAACACTGTCCCGCGCGGGTCATCTTGTTGGCTGCGGACATCGATCTGACCACCGTGCAAATTCACGATGCGCTGCACGAGCGCCAGCCCTAGGCCGCTGCCTTCGATGCCGCGGGCATTGGCACCGCGATATAATTCTTCGAATATTTTCGACAGCTCATCGGATGGAATGCCCGGCCCCGAATCTGCGACTTCGATGACGATGGTTTTCCCATCCTCCAGGGCGCGGACTTCGACCGCTTCTCCCCCAGATGTGAACTTGAGCGCGTTTTCGACCAGGTTATATACAGCCAGGGCGATCAGATCGCGATCCCCGGTAAGCTGCGGAAACGGTGAGGGGACTTTGGAGATCAACAGGTTTACATCCCGGCCCTGGTAGGCCGGCAGGGACCGAGCCACCTCGACCATTTCCTGCAACAACTCGGGGACGTCCACGGGCAGGCGTTCCAACGGACGTTCGCCCAGATCGGACAGTTTGCGCAGGTCCGCCAGTAAACTTATCAGCCGTTCGACAGCCCGACCGGCGTTCTCGGTGGCGCGCTGGCGTTCGTCTTCTTGTTTCGATTCGCGTACATTGACCAGCGCTGTCCGGAGTGCAGTGAGCGGATTCTTGATCTCATGGTCCAGGCGGCGCAGGAAACTACGGCGTCCCTCTTCAGCCTGGCGTTGCGTTTCTGCAATGGAACGTTTTGCCATTCTCCCTTTACGCCCCATCCCAAATGCAAAAGCAGCCAGCAACAAAGAAATGAACACCCCAAAGACAAAAGCCGCCATGCCGACATCTATTTTGAAGACTAACAACGGCACAGGCTGCCAGAAGGCCTGCGCGAGTATGGAGGTCAACGCTCCCAGTAAAAAAGGCAAACCGATCAACAACAGGTAGAGCCAGCTTTTTTTCACCATCAGAAACCTGAACGCTTAGCCTTCCCCGTGCACATCAGCGACAAAGCGATAGCCTTCGCCAGGGATCGTCTCGATATAACGCGGTTCTGCCGGATCATCCTTCAGGGCGCGGCGCAGCTCGGCCATGCGCGTGTCCACGGTGCGCGTGCCGGCAGGGTATTCCCAGCCCCAGACGGCATCCAGCAAACGTTCGCGCGTCACAGCTTCATCGGGATGAATCATCAGGTATTCCAATACGGCCAGGGCTTTAGGGGTCAGGTCGAGGGTCTGGCCTGCCAGTGAGACGCGCCGGGCGCGCCGGTCGAGGGACAGGTCTCCGGAGGCCAAAAGCCAGGCGGCAGAAAGCGAGCGCCCGCCGGGACGGACACGCCGCAGCACAGCCCGGATGCGCGCCAGCAGTTCATGCGGGTCGAAGGGTTTGTTGAGGTAATCGTCTGCGCCTTCTTCGAGTGCCAGGGCACGCTCGGAGGCTTCACCGACCTGGGTAAGCAGGATGGTCGGCGTCCAGATGTTGGCATGCCGCAGGCGGCGCAGGGTCTCGCGACCGTCCATGCGCGGCATGAGCACATCCAGGATGATCAAATCCGGTTTGTGGGACTGCACGGTTTCGAAGGCCATTTGACCGTTCGAGACGTTCAGCACATGGAAGCCGGCGCGTTCGAGGAAGGGAGCCAGGCTATCGACGATGTTCGGGTCGTCATCGGCCAGCAGGATGAGGGGATTGAGGCGGGACATGGCTCAGGGTTTCGAAAAAGGCCCGGTCCATGCGACCAGGCCCATTGTCCAGGTTGAGGTGGGTTTTACTGCCCCAAAGAGAAGGTGGTCATGATCGTATCGAACACGGCTGACTCAGCCACCCTGTCGAAAGGAGCCGGCGGGGTTGTGTAACTTCCCAAGTCCGCGGAATGCAACACAAAGGACAGGCTGACACAGGCATTGCCCTTGGTTGTGGAATAAGCCACCCAATCATAGATATTGCCAGTAGCCACGCCCGAACCCGTCTCCTTCAAGAAAGCAATCCCGTTGATGGTCACATTTTGCGAAGTGGCAACGCCGCTTGCAGGGGTTTTACAGGGGTTGGCGCCCTCGATCACGGTCAGGTCGATGTATTTTTCCACCAGATTGGTGCCGGAGGTGATGGGCAAGAAGATTCGCCCGGCTGTATCCGTCTGGGTTGTGACGGCCGATCCCGGCGGGAATTTGAAGTTGAAACCGTATTTCACGTTCTGGTACGTATTCCAATTGGCCGTGGTGGTCTGCGTGGCAGTTGCAGTGGCCGAAGTGGTCGTAGAGGTGACTGCGCTCGTACCGGAGACCTTGATATCCACCCACCAAGGTTTGTTTGCCAGCGCACCGATTCCGAACAGAGCCCCGCTGGCATTCTTGAACATCCAGTAGCCCCGATAAGAACCGGCAGTGTTAGGTGCTTTCAAGGGGACCGTCAACTCGACAGTCTGCCCCGGGGCAACTGACTTGGGGAAGGTCAACGCAGTTGGACCGCTCATTTGCTCGCCGCTGTAGAAGACCAACTGGTAGGAGGTCGACCACGTGCAGGAGCCGACGTTCTTCAAGCGCCAGGTCTTGTTGAAGGCCGTTCCCGGTGCAAAGGTGGTGCCGTCTGGTACATTGACATCAGCAATGAATTGAGCCTTGTCACAGGATGAAGCGGGGAGCGTAGCGGTTGGGGTCGGTTTCGTGCTGGTAGGTGTAGGGGTAGGCGGCGTACCCGTGACGGTCGGCGTGGCCGTCGCAATCGTACCGCCCGCCCGCGATATGACCGGGTTGCCCCACAGGGCGCGGTCGCCGGCTGCGGAGCCATAGGCTGAGATGAACAGGGTGAATTTCACATCATAACCGGCCAGTGAGTTCAAATTCAAGTTCACGTTATACGTCAAACCCTCATACTTCTCACGGAAGGTCCAGAACGTTCGGACCGGGTTGCTGCCGATCTGGTAGTCCAACCGGTAAGCCACATAGCAATTGGTGGCGCCGTATTCACAACCAATCGTAGCCTGGAAGCGGTCGCCGCTCTGCACGCGGAAGGGCGGGTAACTGGCCTGGATGTAACCGTTATATATGTTTTGGGGAGCCATCAGCAAGCCGGCGTTCCCCAATTCGACGCCGCTCTCGAACTTGGGTTTGCTGAGCGTCAAACCAAAGCCCCTGGCATCCCCATCCGCGCCGGGAAAGGCCAGCGTGCCTGCGCCGCTCGACCAGGCGGCGGAGGCGGCATTGGCCGTAAAGTCATACCCTGTACCTGCCGAGGAACTGACGTTGATCTCGACCCAGAACGCTCGATTAGCCGTCGAACCAATGCCAAAAATCGCGCCGCTGGCATTGCGCAGCTTCCAGTAACCGAAATAGTGACCGGCGCTGCTGGGCGCGGTCATATCCACGCTCAATTCTACCGTTTGACCAGGCGCCACGCTCGCCGGAAAATTCAAAGCGCTCGGCGCACCCATTCTCTCGCCACTATCAAAAACCAGCGCGTAGGATGTGTTCCAGGTGCAGGTGCCGATGTTCTTCAATCGCCAAGTCTTGCGGAACGTTGCGCCCGGCGAGAACCTCGTTCCATCCGGTATGGTCACATCGGCAATGAATTGCGCCCAGTCACAAGTCGCTGCTTTTGCCGTGCTCGCACCCATCGCCGGGAACGCAGCAAGGACCAGCGCAAGCAGTAGAATTGCCGATGCCAGTTTAGATAGTGATTTCATTTCTGCCTCCTAAAATAATCCTTCCTTAATAACGTTCGAACCCCTTCCAAGGTTCCAAAAACATTTAGTTACACGATATATATAGTATATCTTCGCTTTCGTATAAGTTCAATACGAATTTTTGACTAATTTTCCATATAATTATGATATGTTTCGCACAATTCTTCACCTCGACCTGGACGCCTTCTTCTGCGCGGTCGAGGAAAACCAGGATCCCGGGTTGCGTGACAAGCCGTTTGCGGTGGGCGGGAAACCGGGTGAGCGTGGGGTGGTCTCTTCCTGCTCGTATGCAGCTCGAAAATTTGGCGTTCGCTCGGCAATGCCCATGTCCCGTGCGGTGCGGCTATGCCCGGGCTTGATCGTCGTCCCACCGCGCCATCGGCTGTACAGCGAAATGTCCGGGCAGGTGATGGAACGCTTGCGGCAGTTGACGCCTTTGCTCGAACAGATTTCCATCGACGAGGCGTTCCTGGACATTTCCAACCTGGGCGATTCTCCAGAGCGCATCGCACGTGGACTTCAAGCCCGCATCCGCGACGAGTTGGGGTTGCCCAGCTCCATTGGGATTGCCACCAACAAACTGGTGGCGAAAATCGCCACCGAGGTTGGGAAGAAAGCGGCAAAGGCAGGCAAACCTCCATTTGCGCTGACCATCGTCCCATCCGGAAAAGAGGTGGAATTTCTGGCTCCACTACCCGCCGATATGCTTTGGGGGATCGGTCCGAAGACGTCTGCACGCTTGAAAGAGCTGGGCATCCACACCATTGGTGACATCACCCGCTGGCCGGAAGCGGAACTGGTCCGTCTGTTTGGTGAAAACGGTCGGGAGATGGCGAGGCACGCCCGGGGGCAGGACGAGCGACCGGTGGTGACCGAGCACGAGATCAAATCCATCAGCCAGGAAACCACTTTTTCACGCGACGTACGTGATGACAAGTCCATCGAGAAAACGTTGCGTGAGCTTGCGGCCCAGGTCGGGCACCGGTTACGTAAACATGGATTGGCTGGCACGACGGTCAAGTTGAAAATACGCTGGCCTGATTTCACCACCCTGACTCGTCAGACCAGGTTATCCAACCCAATCGACCAGGATGGCGAGATCGCAGAAACCGCGCTAGGGTTGTTGCGAAAGATCCGCAAGCCAGCTCAGGCAGTGCGGCTGATCGGTGTAGGGGTGAGCGGATTGGGCAAGCCCGTCCGTCAGTTGGAGTTATGGGAAGCAAACGCGGATAAGGAGCGCAAATTACGGGAAGTCCTGGACGCGTTGCAAGAGAAATATGGCGAGGATGCCATCAAGAGAGGAAAATGA
This sequence comes from Anaerolineales bacterium, assembly GCA_034435215.1. Classification (GTDB taxonomy): domain Bacteria; phylum Chloroflexota; class Anaerolineae; order Anaerolineales; family Villigracilaceae; genus JAABUE01. Next base: position 588 of record DAOTXM010000127.1, on the reverse strand, counting down.
CATGGTCAAGACAGGGTCGATACAAGTGAACACCCATGGCAACACGGATGTGCAAGACATCACTGCGCAGGTTGCCCAGGTCGTGATCGCCAGCAATCTAAAAAATGGAACGGTGACAATTTTCTGTCCCTCAGCGACCAGCGCCTTGACGACCCTCGAATACGAAAGCGGTTGTGTGAGCGACCTGCGCCGCCTGTTCGAGGAAATCATCCCGGGTAACAGAGAGTATGCCCACAACGCCCGCTGGGGAGATGGCAACGGGCATAGCCACATCCGCGCGGCGCTGCTCGGCCCCTCCCTGACCATCCCCTTTGTCAACGGTCACCTGACCTTGGGAACCTGGCAACAGGTTGTATATGTGGATTTCGACATCCGTGCACGCCACCGGGAGCTGGTGCTGCAAATGATCGGGGAATAAAAGCAAAACGTGAAATGACTGACAGGTGGTGACCGACTTTTTTCTGATTTCGGCTATTCTGTCTATTTCTGGCGGGAGAAATACCGAATTTGGGGGTAGGATTTTAATTTTTTAAGAGTATCTACTCAGACCTATGCAAAAAAGTAGGGCAAAAACGGTGTGCGCGGGGG
>DAOTXM010000126.1:0-2686 GCA_034435215.1 Anaerolineales bacterium | reverse complement strand
GTGGGGGCGTGCGCCCCCACGCACAACCATTTTTTCGGTTATCTTTGACAGTAAATGCGCATCAGCAATGCAACCTTGCGCCCAAATACGAGAATAATGTGACACTGTCGAACTACTCAGCCAGCTTTTAGAGTGGCGGCAAAAACGCTGTGCGCGGGGGCAAATGCCCGCCGCACCCCCATTTCGGGACATTTTTGAAATATGACATTGTCAAAGTAGATACCCTGATTGTATCTTTTCAGTGAAGAGGGGAGTGAGGTGTTCTGTGTCCCCTTCGAAATTGGGTGAAACATCCATCGATCAAAAAAGGCAGCGACGCGTGCCGCTGCCCTTCCAACTACTAGCGAGTAGAGGCTTATTCCCCTTCCCCTTCTTCTTCCTTCTTGCCCTTCTCGATGACCTCGGGCTCCTCCCCTGCTGCGACCTCGGCGACCTCTTCGACTTCCTCGGCAGCCATGGCAGTGGCGACCACGATCATTTCATCCGCATCGTCCAGGATTTCCACATTGGCCGGCGGGACGACATCCCGGACATAAACGCCATCGCCGATTTCAGCCAGGCCGGTAATATCCACCACAAAGCGTTCCGGCAGGTCGGTGGGCAGACATTCCACTTCCAATTCGGTCAGGCCGGTGACCAGGATGGCGTTGAAGTCCTTGACGGCCGGGGCCGTGCCTTCCAGGTGAATACCCACGCTGGCCGTGATCTTCTCCGTCAGGGAAACGGCCATGAAGTCCACGTGCAGCAGGCTGTTCTTGATGAAATCCAACTGCTTTTCGCGCACCAGTGCAGGATATTCCTTGCCGCCCAGATCAATTGTCACCAAGCTCGATGAGGTGAGCTTGCCCAGGGTCAATGCCGCGCTGTGCGCATCCAGCGCAATATTGATCGGTTCGGTACGCCGTCCATAGATCACTGCCGGAAGTTTTCCTTCCCGTCGCAAGGCGCGCACCTGCTTGCCGACCACATTCCGCTTTTCCGCTTTTAGTACCACTTTCTCCATCTTTACTCCTCGAGCGCCTCTCACCCATCCCCCCTTACATCCTCCCCATTCTTCGCTAAGTTCGCGGAAAATAGGGGGTATGAGGGGAGTACAGATTACCTTCGCTCTTTGAATGAAATTTGTAGTGACGGCTTCAGCCGTCCAAAAAGCGACTACACCTGTCCTGACGGACGGTGTCAGGAAAGTCGCTACTACTTCTTATGTTTGTTAAGACCTTCTCCCAAACACCAGGCGACCGATCAACAGGACGATGCCTGCCAGCAACCCACCGACCATACCAGCGATGAGCGCAGCGCGTGTATCGACCACAGTCTGGACATTGCCCTCGATGTGGTTGCCCAGTAGGATCAATGTCTCGATTTGTTCGCCACGCACTTCATTGCCTGCCACCACGCCCGCGTAGGTGTTTCCCAGGGTGACCGTATCCGCCAGCACGACCCCAGCGCGCCCCTCCACGTGGACGTTTTCCGCGCGGATAGCACCTACCGCGCTGTTGGTCATCTGCACGTCTTTCGCGTTGACCAGTCCCAGCGCGGCCTCCTGCGCCGAAATGTCCGCCGCGGTCACATCCAGGGCGGCGGACTGGTGCAAGTCGACCTCGTCCGCGGTGATTTCCTGCGCAGCGCTCTGGTGCATGCGCACCATCTCCGCTTCGATCACTTCCACGCTGCTGGTGGACAGGTTGATCACTTGCGGGGCTTCTTCCAGGTTCTCTTCCGGGTCAGTTGTATACTCGGCCATATTCTACTCCGGACTTGTTCAGGGCAAAAAGCACGCCTCCTTCGTGCGGAGGCGACAGGTCAACGGGCTGGATTGTACCATAAAAACATACCGTGGATTCAAAAGTCTCCTGATTTTGGACATCCACGGCGTTATCTAACGTCGGGGCACCTCGAAGATTATAAGTCGTTGGACTCCGATAGCACAGGTATAATCCCCCCATGCAACGCTATATCTCCTTCACGGTCTTCTTCGCCGGGATGACGACACTGGCTGCCGAGTTCGGCGCTTCACGACTGTTGCAAATGCGCTTCGGCAGCGTCAACCTGGTTTGGGCGGTCATCATCGGCTTGATCCTGGTCTACTTCGCCGCCGGTTACGCCATCGGCGGGCGGCAGGCCGACAAATCCCCGCACCCTGCAACGATGTTCACCTTCCTGGCCTGGGGCGGTGCGACGCTGGGACTGATCCCGGTCATCGCCCAGCCGATCCTGTTAGCCGCCGCCTCCGCCATGGACGCGCTCAACCTGGGCGTAATCGCCGCCTCGTTCCTGACCACACTGCTGCTGTTCAGCCTCCCAGTCACGCTGCTGGCGATGACCTCGCCCTTTGCCATCCGCATCACCCTGCGCAATGCAGATCAAGCAGGCAACGTCTCCGGGAACCTGTACGCGCTCTCCACTGTCGGGTCGGTCTTGGGCGCCTTCCTGCCGACCCTGCTGCTCTTCCCGTTGATCGGCACCAGCCGCACCATATTGCTCTTCGGCCTGTTGATCCTGCTGGTGGCGCTGGGCGGTTTGGGAATAGAAAAGCGCTGGACGAAAGCGGCGCTCTTCGGGCTGTGGACGCTGGTCCTGGCGGGCTTTCTGGTCTTCGGCGATTTCCACGTCAAGGACTCGCCCGGGCAGGTCTATGAAACCGAGTCGCAGTACAACTACATCGAAGTCCAACAACTGAACGGTT
>DAOTXM010000125.1:0-3298 GCA_034435215.1 Anaerolineales bacterium | reverse complement strand
GCCCCCCCCCCCCCCCCCCCCCCCCCCCCCCCAAACCTGGGTATCTACCACGGAAATTCCCAGAGAGCCTAAAGGATTGTTTCATAGAAAGATGCCCGGATTTAGGGATGAGGGTGTGCGCACACACACCATCGTCCCGATCAGGCCTTTTCATAGCGACACCCGGAGATATGCAATTAGAAACTTAAAACTGCATATGCGCGTACCGGGAATGTTCCAAAGGCTTTCACTTTTACCGGAACAGCATGGAAGCGGAAACCGCTGTCTGGCAGACTCTCCAGGTTGCACATATGTTCGCAGATGGGAATGTTGGCGCGCAGCAATTGGGTGTGGACGGGACGGAAACCGTCCGCTGTATCGTCGATGTTGTACGAATCGATCCCGACAAAGCCCGCGCCTGCTTCCACTAAATAAGTCGTTGCTTCGCCGGTGAGGAAGGTATGCCCTTCGAAATACTGCTCCGTGCGCCAGTGACGCGCCCAGCCGGTATGGACGAGTACTGCTTTGCCCTTCGCATCCAACCCGTGGAAAGTTTTTGCTGTGACAGCTCGCCTCACGTCTGTGGCGTGCACCACGATCCCGGGCAAATCTGCCAACGATTCAAGTGGCAATTCCGATAAATCGATTCCATCTACAAAGCGGTGGAAGGGACTGTCCACATAGATGACGATATTTTGCCACCAGTTCGATCTTGCCGATCTGATACTCAGTCCCGCCGGTGTAGTGTGCGCGGAAGGCTTCACGGCTCAATAAGACACAAATCACGGGCGCAGGCAGACCTTTGTAGGTGATCATTCCATCTTCGATGGGATGGCTCAAGTCGATCAGTTTGTGAGGCATGGTTTGCTCCTAGTAAGGATTCCTGATACATAAGATTGCCACGTGCCTTTGGTACTCGCAATGATATTAAGGTTTTAACGCTCGTGTGGCAATATAGGTGGGTGTGTACTCGCTCACAGCTGTTCCACGATGGTAGTCTTCATACAGACCGATGATTTGAAAACCAGCGTCCATTTGACCGCCGAGTTGGTCGGTGAGTGTATGGCTGTGTTCCAGCGCATTACCTTCTGCCATAAGTTTTTTCGCAATTTCAGGATGCTCTGAGTCTGCATAGGGCAGTTTATATTTTACTTCCATGATTCCCTGCTCGGCCTTTTCCCAATTGAAGATATAAAAAACAGGGTTCATGAAACCGGCCAGCATCGTCCCGCCATGGCGCAGGACACGGAAGGCTTCGCGCCACACCGGCCGTATCTCGTGGATGAACAGGTTCGAAACGGGGTGGAAGATGAAATCAAATGACTCGTCTGCAAATATGGACAGATCGCGCATGTCGCCTTCGATGGTCTTTAAGTTAGCCAACCCTTCACGTTCCGCCACGAACCTGTCCTGGTCGAGCTGGCGGGGCGAGTTGTCGAACACGGTCACGTTTGCGCCAGCGGCGGCAAGCACGGGTCCCTGTTGACCGCCGCCGGAAGCCAGGCAGAGTGTATCCAGTCCAGATAACGGAGGAAACCACTCGCGCGGCACCGGCTTCTGTTCCGTCAGCAGGATCGAAAAATCCCCTTTGCGGGCTTTGGCTATGATTTCGGGACTGACCGGTTGAGTCCAGAGGCTTTTTCCCCCGTCGACGTAGCGGTCCCAGGCCTTGCGATTATAAGCGCGAATATCCATGATTGGCTCCTTGGAAACCTCGAAATTTTACTTCAGGATACGCCTTTAAATGCGAACATCCGGAGGCTCCGCTCCTCCGGATGTTCGGCATACCTACGCGGATAATTCCGCGGCTGGTATCTCGGGTTTTTCTGGAGTACGGATGCGATGCAGGATCAAGAAGCCCGCGGTTGCCAGCGTACCGCAGATGCCGCAAGCGTACCACAGCAAATTGGGATCGTAGTTGTCCATCAACAGGCCGGCAAGATAAGGGCCAACGGCAAATGGCAGCATCCAGGAGATACCATAGACGGCACCATAACGGCCGCGCATATCTTCAGGGGCGAAGTTGATCACTTCGGCATTGGCGACCGGGATGGCAACCATTTCGCCGATCGTGATGATGACCATGGCCAGCATGAACCAGATGTAGCTGGAGAACATGCCATACATCACGAAACCGACTGCAAAGAGCAATGTGCCAAGAGCCATGACGAGCATGGGCGGATATTTCTCCAGGCGGCGGGTCGTCCAGAACTGGAACAAGACTACGATGATCGCATTGAGACTGATAATGTATCCATAGCCTGATTCAGGGATGCCGTGCACATCGCGCAAGAAGACGCCCAGGGTCGTGTTCATGTTCATGTACGTCATCCAGGCCAGGATCGAGGCCAGCATGAAGAACAGGAAAGCGCCATCCCGGAAGACCCGCAGGTAACCTTTGAATGAGTCAGCCATACTTTCCGGCTGCGTACCCGGTTGCAGTTCGGGTTTCGTCTCAGGGATCGTGAAATAGACGATGGCTGCCACAATGGTACTGATGATGGCGTCGATGACAAATAGCGCCAGGTAAGAACGTGCAGCCAGAAAGCCGCCAATGGCCGGGCCGATCACTGCCGAGACGTTCAACGCCACCCGCAGGACGCCAAAGCCCTGGGCTCGTTTTTTCTCCGGGAGTAAATCGCCGATGATGGCATTGTAAGCCGGACCACCTGTATCGGTGAAGATACCCGAGATGATGGCAATCGTGTAAAAGGCTTCCAGGGAGTTGACAAAGCCCATCGCCAGCGTGCTGAATGCGGATGTCAGCAGGCTGAAGATGATCATGCCGCGGCGGCCCAACCGGTCGGTCAGGGCGCCGCCAATGAAGTTTCCAATAAAACTGGAGACCGAAAACAGCGCGAAGAGAATGCCAACCTCGGTCATGCCAACATCGAATTTTTTGGTGATATACAGGGCGAAGAAGGGGAACAGCAAGAAACCACCCAAGCGATCGATGAAGGTGATCACAACCAGTTTCCAAAAGGTATTTGGGTATTCCGTGTATATGTCCTTGATTTTTGCGAATTGGTTTTGCATGTCTGTTTCCTAAGTGAAACCTTCCGGCCGTTCTTGCCTGGGAGGATTGGCCGGAAGGTTTGCGTGGAGATGCGCAGGAGCGCAAGTTAGCGAGCCAGCGTGGAGCCTTGATACCAGCGTGGCAGGGGGTCCGGGGTATGATAGCGTTTATGCAGTCGTTCGCCAGTTGTTATCATCCAGAGGCCCAGAGCGTGTATTTGTTGCTTTATCCAGCTTTGGCGAGCGTGGTAGGCATGCTCTGCCTCACGAACCAAGTTAAGCTGCTCGATTTCACGGCGTAAGT
>DAOTXM010000124.1:0-4966 GCA_034435215.1 Anaerolineales bacterium | reverse complement strand
CACCGTTTTTGCCCTACTTTTTTGCATAGGACTGAGTAGATACACTAAAAAAAGGAAAAGCTTCAACATGACAAGGAGGAAGTCTTGAAAATCGTAGCCTGTATCAAACAAGTCCCGGACTCGGCGGCCAAGGTTGTCGCTGAGAACGGGCAAGTCTCCTGGGGCGATGCGCCGCTGGTCATCAACCCCTGGGACGAGTTCGCCGTGGAAGCTGCGCTCCAGCAAAAGGAAGCGCACGGCGGCGAAGTGATCGCTATCAGCATGGGCGACGAGAATTCCAAGGAAGCGCTCAAACATGCGCTTGCCATGGGCTGCGACTCGGCCATCCTGATCGCCGACCCCGCCCTCAAAGCGACCGACACGGCGGGCACCGCCCGCGTGCTGGCGGCCGCCATCCAGAAAGTCGGCGGCGTAGACCTGGCTTTCTTCGGCCGCCAGGCCATCGACGGCGACGCCGGTATCACCCCGGCCCAGACCGCCCGCGTGCTCGGTTGGCCGATGCTCAGCCTGGCTTCTGTCATCAAGGTCGAAGGCGGCAAAGCCAGGGTCGAACGCTCCATCGAGGAGGGTCGCCAGACCGTAAGCGCCGACCTGCCGGCTGTGTTCAGCGTGGTCAAGGACTTCGGCGAGCCGCGTTACCCCTCGTTCATGGGCATCCGCAAGGCCTCGCGCGCCGAGATCCCGACCTGGACGCTGGCCGACCTGGGTATTGGGGCGCCGGCCGCTATCGTAGCCTGGCCTGAATTGATGAACCCGCCCAGCCGCGAAGTCACCTGCGAGATCATCGCAGGCGGCAGCCCGGAAGAAATCGCTGATAAACTGGCTGACAAGATCATCGGGGAGAAAGTGCTATGAAAACCTGGGTTTACATCGACCATTTCAAGGGCGAGCCCCTGCCCGCCTCCTGGGAAGCCGTTGGCGTCGGCAAGACGTTTGGATCCGTCACGGCCCTGGTCTTTGGATCGGGCGCGGAAGCGGTGGCAAAATCGGCGTTCGAGTACGGTGCGGACGAGGTCCTGCTGGCGGATGATGCTGCATTAGCGGACTTCCGCGCCGAGGCCTACGCCTCCACCCTGTCGGCCGTCGCATCTTCCCAAAGCCCGGACCTGATCCTGTTCCCCACCACGACCCGCGGCCGCGAACTGGCCGGCATGGCCGCCATCGACCTGAATACCGGCGTGCTGGTAGACGTCATTGCGCTGGCAGCCGAAGGTGATAAAGTCGTGGCCACGCGCCCCATCTATGCAGGCAAGCTGCTCGAAAAGACCGTCTGCAACGCCAAACCGCAGCTCGTCACCCTGCGCGGACGCGCCTTCCCCAAGCCCGAGCAAAAGGCCGGCGCATCCGGAACCATCACCAAAGTGGCCGCCGTGACCGAAGCAAAGACCACGATCGAGGGCTACAGCGCGGGCGAAGGCGGCGTGTCGCTGACCGACGCGGGCGTGATCGTCTCCGGCGGGCGCGGCACGTCCAACAATCCGGCCCTGACCCCGCCGGCTGGCCTGGACGAAAAACAGGCCGAGATCTGGAAGGCGCAGGAAGGCTTCAAGCTCGTCAGTGCGCTGGCATCTGTCCTGGGCGGCGCGTACGGCGCTTCCCGCGCGGCGGTGGACGCGGGCTATATCCCCTACAACCACCAGGTCGGCCAGACCGGCAAGGTGGTTTCCCCTGACCTGTACATCGCCTGCGGCATCTCCGGCGCCATCCAGCACCTGGCCGGCATGCGCACCAGCAAGGTCATCGCAGCGATCAACAAGGATCCCGATGCCCCCATCTTCAAGGTGGCGCGTTACGGCGTGGTGGGCGACATGCACCAGGTCGTCCCGGCGCTGACGGAGGCCTTCAAGAAGAAGTTGGGGAAATAGAAAATCAACCTTGCGAAGGCTGATCCTTCGGGTTTCGCCCTCAGGACAGGACAGGCCTTCGCAAGGTTTTCGCGTGAAACAAGACTTCCGAAGTTTTGCCCCATCTGCTTACGCTACGAGATGCTTTGCAAAGACTTCGGAAGTTTTTTATATGAGTACCTATTTGCCCCGCCCCGAAGGGGTACTTACGGGGATGCTGCACTACGGGCACAACGAAAACCGATGAAGAATTCGGAACTCGAGGGATTGAGGGCGTAGCGTTCGGCAGAACGGGCGAAGTAATAAACGTAAGCCCACGAGCCACCCCGCATCATTCGATCTCTACCGGTATTTGGTCCCATCGGATTGGATGATGGAGAAATTGAATAATAGCTTTCATCATACCAATCCAAAACCCATTCCCAAACATTGCCGGCCATATCATAAGCGCTATAAGGACTTTGACCACTCTTGTAGCTTTCAACCGCAGTTGTATCCCCTACACATCCATCCATATCCGAATAATTAGCCTGGGAACAATCAATCGAATCTCCCCATGGATATACAGTCTTAGCCTGTTTATTTTCATCCCAACTGGCGGCTTTCTCCCATTCAGCCTCGGTTGGCAGGCGACGATCGGCCCACTTGCAATAGGTCTGGGCGTCATTCCAGGAAACATAGATGACAGGGTAATCGTTAAATTCGGGATTCCCATAATAATTATCACGGGTATAGGATTTGGTCGAACTGGGCGGGTTACATTCTCCTGCCTCTACACACCTGGCATACATGGCATTGGTGACTTCGGTCTGGTCGATCCAGAAGGCATTCAGATAAACAGTATGTGGTGGTTCCTCCTCTTTGAACCAATCCAGTTGGCAGATATTGCCTACTTTTTCACAATCTGCGAGGGCGTCTTCAACAGTATTTCCCATCTGAAATTCACCGGCGGGGACGTAAACCATTGTCATGCCATCTATAGTTTGAATCCAAGTGCTTCCTACTGAAGGATTCGGAGGTGGGCTTTTTGTTAGTGTAGTTGGGCTGGTAGGCGCATAGGCATATCGAATGAGAGCGCCAATCCCAAAAAGGATGGCAATGGCAAGGATTACGCCCCCGGCGATGCCGTAGGGTAGCCAGGATCTTGTCAGGCTTGAAGCCTGACCTACAGGTACTTCTTTCTCTTTTCTGGCTCTCTCTTCGGCTGCGCGGCGCTCCCGCTCTTCAAGCGCTGCCCGCTCTCTACTTTCTGCTCTCTTTTTCTCTTCCGCCGCGAGGCGGGCGCGTTCTTCTTTTTCATGAGCAGCTTTCTCGGCGGCCTCTTGCTTCTTTTTTTCTTCCGCCGCCTTGAGCGCCAGTTCCAACTGGGCGATCAAGCGATGTGCATCCACGTTGAAGGATTGGTGATCCACCTGTAAGGCGTTGCGCCGTGCCAGAGGCTTCAAATTATCCGGCAGTTCGGTCGAGCGCGGCATGGGCGCCCCGTCCACCAGGACAGGGATGACGCGGATATCGCGGCTCAAGGCCGCCGCGATCTCCACCCGCACGAAGTCTTCGGGGTTATCCAGGCGGCGTTTCCCGGTTTCATCTTTGATGTCCAGCCAGTTCCGGCCGATCAGCGCCACCAGCACGTCACAGGATTGGACGGCATCCTGCAAGACTTTGACAAAATCAAGGCCGGCCTCGATGGTATCCACATCCATGAAGACCGTATCTTCCCCGAAATGCGCCGTGAGACGGTCGTAGATGCGCCCGGCGTACCCGGCGCTGTCCGCGCGGCGGTAGCTGATGAAGATGCGTCCTTTACCCGGTGTGGTCAAGTGGTGGCCCTCTGAGAATGGATGCAACGAATACTGGAATTATACCGTAAGCGCCCGATGTCAATGCCCCGCCGATGTTTGGCGGGGTTGCGAGGAGGGCGTAGCCCGACGTGGCAATCTCCCGTCGAGTGACGCAATCCCTTCAACATAAACTTCATCGTTGATGGGGAGATTGCTTCGTCGCCTCGGTCTCGATACGGTCGAGAAGAACGCTCGACCTACTCGACCAGCGGCTCCTCGCAATGACACATGTATTCGTGATGGCTGGCCGACCCAAAGGCATGCTCATAGACCAGCATGGCATAATAGCGCCAGGGGAATCCGGCATCGTAGGACACTGCCGCCCCATTTTGGCTGGATGATCCACCCTGCAAGTTTTCATCCAGGAACCTCAACATCTGCGCCCAGGCTTCTCCCTGCACACCGCCCGCCCGGATGGACTCGATATCCGTCACGAAGGCATGCGGCTGTCCGTCATAGATCGTAATTTCATGGGGCACACCTGCTGCCTGTAATCCCTCTTCGAAAGCATTCACATCTTCCACAGGAATCGATTGGTCCGCGCCGCCAAAGATGCCCAGCAGCGGGCCGGGTAATCGCTTCAACACTTCAGGGTCGGTTACCGGCGTGCCATAGAAGACGACTGTCGCGGCCAGCCCGTTATTGTGCAGGCTGTAGAGCAGGGATGTCCGCCCGCCATAGCAGAAGCCGGCAATGGCAATCCGGTTTCGGTCGACTTCCGGTTGGGATTCCAGCCAGGCATACACGGAATCCAAATCCGCATTCACCCGCTCAGGGGGCGTGCTGACCACCTGATAGATGGCGCGCGGGATCCAGGCCGTGGTCGAGCCGCGGAAGGTATCGGGGGCAACCACATAATAGCCTGCCTGTGCCAATCCTTCGGCTTTGCCGACGATCGCTTCGTTCAATCCAAAGAATTCATGGATCATGATCACCGTGGGGAACGGGCCATCGCCCTCCGGTTTGGCCACGTAGGCCAGCACGTCCGGTTCGCCGTTCAGCCCGGGGATCGTTGTATTTGTCAGCACTTCAAGACGGTCTCGTCCCAGGGCAAAGTCCACGATCACGGAGCCCACCAGGAAAACGATCAGGATCGCCAGGATAAGCAGAAACCCGATCAGGATGCGTTTTGCAAATTTCATCGAATCCTCCAAAATTTATGTGAGCCCAATTTTTGGACAAAATCACTCTCATTTTCTATCTAAATTTTCCAGGAGTAAGGCTTTCCCGGGGATTTTCTGTGGCAGGTTTCCGGATTTGGGGATGCGCGCGTGCGTACGC
>DAOTXM010000123.1:0-13099 GCA_034435215.1 Anaerolineales bacterium | reverse complement strand
CCCAAAAAAACCCCCCTCCCCCCATTTGTCGGGTCGATAAGTTAAAGAGTATGGTGATAATACCGAATCTTGACTCAGTCAGGCAGGCTCGGATGTCATCGAAGTGGATGACAATTGTCACAATTAAACCGGTGTGGCTCTACCGTTTTTACGGGAAAAATGTCTCAGCCCCGGTAAAAAGATTTAATTGTTACACTGAGTTGTCCGTGGCGAGTATATTCTCGCGAAAAGACAACAGGATATGGACGAATCATTCCAGAGGCGGCTATTCTGCCAGGCTCTTGCGGCTATAGGCTTGCATTGATTCAAGACCGATACAATTGCACTCTCCAACCTTTGAAAAAGCGCAATTTGTACCGTCCTGGGTACAACATAATTATTGACTGCATCTCTCACGAGGGGTTAGAATACTTCCAACACTTAACTATTAAAATTCTTAACTAATTTTGTTTTTGCCATTTTTGCCGGGCTAGCACTGTTCCGGCAATGATTATGCGATTGCCGGCCAACCCTAACAGGAATAGAGACAGATATGACCACGGACTCATCCCCTCCAGACAATTTCCTAGAACAAACCCTGGACCGTTTCTGGGAGACAGTGCCGCCACTATGGGGCCAGGTGCGCGCCCATATACGCTCGGTCGCCACTGAGAATTTCGACATCTCCGTAGAACAATTCCACATTATGCGCTACATTCGCCGGGGCAGCTGGTCGGTCAGCGAACTGGCCGAGGCCAAGAACATCAGCCGCCCCGCCATCAGCCAGGGCGTGGATACATTAGTCAACAAAGGATTGATCGCCCGCACTCCAAATCCACAGGATCGCCGTTACGTACAACTGGAACTGACTCCAGCAGGTAACGAATTGTTGGATGCCGTCTTCCAAAATACGCGCACCTGGATGAAATCCAAACTGGCTTCCCTCACAATGGATGAACTTAACGATGTCATCTGCGGGTTAGAAGCGCTCAAGAAAATGATCGATGAAACATATCCGTAAAATCCTCCCCTTTGTAAAGCCTTATTGGAAACGAGCGGTCGTCTCGCTGATCCTGCTGACACTGGTCGTATTCATGGACCTGGCCATCCCGCGCCTGATCCAGCGTATTATCGATCAGGGCATCAGCACCAGGAATGTGCAGGTTGTGATCAATACAACGGTCCTGATGCTGGTCATCTCATTGGTTCAGACGTACTTCGCCATCGAAAACAATGTGTTCTCCATCCAGGTCGGTGAAGGGACCGCACGCGACCTGCGCGAAGCGCTCTTTCTCAAAATCCAATCCTTCTCCTTCGGCAACCTGGACCACCTGAATACCGGTCAGTTGATAGTCCGCTTATCCAGCGACACCAGTGTCCTTCAACGGCTGGTACAGGTTTCATTACGGATCGGTACGCGGGCGCCATTATTGATGATCGGTAGCCTGATCCTGATGTTCAACACAGACAGCCGCCTGGCGCTGATGATGATGCCGCTACTGCTTGCGACCGTGCTGGTCTTGTTTTTTTTCATCTCGAAGATGGGCAACATCTTCAGCATCGTCCAAAAAAGGCTGGACTGGCTGAACACAGTCTTGCAGGAGAATATTGCCGGTGTGCGCGTGGTCAAAGCCTTCGTGCGTGAAGACCGCGAACGGGAACGCTTCGCGGAAGCCAATGAGGAATATACCCAAAATTCCATCCGTGTGATGGAGTTCATGTCCACGCTGCCGCCCGCGATGAGCGTTTTTGTCAACATTGGCATTGTACTGGTCATCTGGGCTGGTGGGTTGCAAGCCATCCGCGGACAGGTGACCGTTGGACAGATCGTGGCCTTCATCAACTACTTGCAGACTACGCTGGGACCGCTGGTCATCATGGTCATGCTGGCTAACGTGGTGGCGATGGGGACGGCCTCAGCCGAGAGGGTAGTCGAAGTACTGGAGACAGTCCCCGAGGTCCAGGATGACGCGCAACCATTACCATTGCCGGAGAGAGGCGAAGTAGAAGTCGTCTTCGAGAACGTCGGCTTCCATTACAACAATGGGGCCGGCGAGCCGGTGCTGAAGGGTATAAATTTGACCGCCAAACCCGGCCAGACGGTCGCCATCCTAGGCGCGACGGGCGCAGGCAAGTCCTCGCTGGTCAACCTGATCCCGCGTTTTTACGATCCTGTCGAGGGACGGGTATTGCTGAATGGGGTAGACAGCCGTAAGGTCCGGCAGGATGCGCTGCTGGCGCAGATCGGGATCGTTCCACAGGAAACTGTCCTGTTCTCCGGCACGGTGCGCGATAATATCCGCTATGGCAAACCGGATGCAGATGAAGCGGAGGTGATCGCCGCAGCCAAAGCTGCACAGGCGCACGAGTTCATCACCGCGCTGCCGGATGGTTACGACACACATATCGAGGAGCGCGGCACGAACCTTTCAGGCGGACAGAAGCAGCGCGTTGCCATCGCCCGCGCCCTGCTGACCCAGCCGGCCATCCTGATTCTGGATGACAGCACCAGTTCGGTAGACGTGGAGACCGAGTCAAAAATCCAGACCGCATTGAAAGAATGGATGAAAACCAGCACAAGCCCTTCGACCGGGTTCACCAGTACCCACAGCACTAACGCAGGCAGGACGAGCTTTGTTGTTGCGCAACGCATCAGCACGGTGCTGAACGCGGACAAGATCGTCGTGATCGACGAGGGCAGCATCGTGGCCGAGGGCACGCATAACGAACTGATACACTCCAGCCCGATTTATCAGGAAATCTACGCCTCGCAGCTGGGGAATGGCTTCAAATTGGAGGCAGCGTAACCGGCATGGCCGACAACTCCAACACTCCACCCAAAGACAACCTGAACACCATCCGTGCCCATATGATGCGCGGACCGGTGCGCCCAACCAACTTCGAAAAAGCGCGTGACCCACGTCGCGCATTGCTACGCCTGGCGCTCTATCTGCGTTCCTATAAATGGTCATTGCTCCTGGTGCTTTTCTTTGTCCTGGCCTACAGCCTGCTGGGATTGCTCGAACCTTACATGATCGGCCAGGCAATCGACCGATACATCTCCAGCAAACAAGTCAATGGCTTAATCCAAATTTCGCTCTGGCTGCTGCTGGTCTTTCTGCTCGACAACGGCGCGCAGGCCATTTCCAGCTGGATCATGGCGCGCATCTCGCAAGATGCGTTACGTCAGGTACGCCGTGACCTGTTCGGACATTTGCAAAGCCTGTCCATCCGCTTCTTCGATCGTCATACCGCCGGGGAACTGATGAGCCGCTTGACCAATGACATCGACGCCATCAATCAGGCCGTTTCACAGAATGTAGTGGCATTGATCGCCAGCACACTCTCGCTGGTGGGTATCCTGATCGCCATGTTCATCCTGAATGCCTGGCTGGCGCTGGCTTCTATCCTGGTGGTGCCCATCATGTTCTGGTTCACGGACTTCGTCGCCCGTTATACACGTAAAGGCTTTCGCGAACTGCAGAAGCACCTGGGCGGCCTCAATGGCGTGATGGAAGAAACCATCAGCGGGCAGCGTGTGGTCAAGGCCTTCCGGCGCAGCGACACGGCCATCGAAACCTTCCGGATGCACAACCAGGAAGTCTATAAAGCCGGGATCTACGCCAACACCTACGCGCTGATGCTTATGCCGCTCACCAACGTGCTGGGGAATTTCTTCGTCATCGTGCTGGCCGGCTTGGGCGGCTGGTTGGCGCTCAAGGGGCTGGTCACAGTCGGCATGATCGCTACCTTCATCACCTACGGACGCAACTTCATCCAGCCGTTGCGCCAGCTTGCCAACATGTACAACGCCATCCAGGCAGCACTGGCCGGGGCGGAACGGGTCTTCGAGATCATCGACACGCCCGCAGAAGTGGACGCCGCATCGGACGTCCCCCGACTTGCTACCATTAAAGGAGCCGTACACTTCGAAAACGTGCGCTTCGGCTATCAGCCCGAGAAACCCATGATCAAGAACATCTCGCTGTCTGCGGAACCGGGCCAGATCATCGCCCTGGTCGGTCCGACCGGCGCCGGCAAGACTACCATCATCAATTTACTGACGCGTTTCTACGAGATCGACGGCGGCTGTATCACGATCGACGGCCGTGACCTGCGCAACATCCCCAAGGCTGACCTGCGCCAGCAATTGGGATTGGTGTTGCAAGATACTTTTCTGTTCTCAGACACCGTCATGGAAAACATCCGCTATGGACGTCTGGATGCTACCGATGAGGAGTGCATGGAGGCCGCCCGGCTGGCTGAAGCTGACCACTTTATTCGTCAATTACCACTCGGCTATCAGACTAAGTTATCGGAACGCGCTAGCAATCTGAGCCAGGGACAGCGCCAGTTATTAGCCATCGCGCGCGCCATCCTGGCTGACCCCGGCATCCTGATCCTGGACGAGGCTACCAGCAGCGTGGATACACGCACCGAGGTCCGCATTCAGAAGGCGTTATTGCGTCTGATGGAAGGTCGCACCAGCTTCGTCATCGCCCACCGCCTGAGCACCATCCGCGATGCGGATAAGGTGATCGTCATCGATAACGGCAAAATCGTCGAGCAAGGCACGCACCAGAGTCTGCTGGACGCCAGGGGCTTCTACCATCACCTATACGTCAGCCAATTCAAAGGAATTACGATTTAGTTGTACACCGTAGGGCGGGTTGGCAATTCGCTTACTTCCCGGGAGCATCCAGCGTTTTCAAATCCCGCATCTCCGGCCAGACTTTTGCCACTGTTAATACCACCAGGATCGTGCCAATCCCGCCTGCCACCACAGCGATGATCGGGCCAAAAAGCGAAGCGGCCACGCCCGATTCAAAGGCACCCAATTCGTTAGAGGTGCCAATAAAAATGCTGTTCACTGCCGCCGTACGTCCGCGCATCTCGTCGGGGGTGAAGGTCAGGAGTAATGTGTGGCGGATGATGACGCTAATGTTATCCAGGCCACCCAGCAAGGTCAGCATCGCCACCGACAGCAAGAAATTTGTCGAAAGCCCAAAGATGATCGTGGCAATCCCAAACCCGGTTACGGCCAGAAGCAGGGTTTTCCCGGCATGCTTAAAGGGTGGCAAATGCGCCACGGCAAAAGCCATGATAATCGCGCCTACGGATGGCGCCGCACGCATGATTCCCAATCCCTGTGGCCCCACCCGGAGGATATCTGTTGCATAGATGGGAAGCAGAGCCACTGCCCCACCGAACAAGACCGCAAACATGTCCAGCGTAATGGCCGCCAGGATAACTTTCGTGCCCCGGATGAAGCGGAAGCCTTCCTTGAGTGATTCCAGCGTGGCAGCTTTACGCGAAAGCGCCAGAGGCCGACCTTTGATAAAAACAAGCAAGAGTAGAAAAATGATAGCAGCCACAGCGTCGAGTACATAGATCACCGTGACGTTGTTCCAGAGCGCCACGATCACGCCTGCCGCAGCCGGTCCAAGGATGGAAGCCAACTGCCAGGCGCTACTGCTCCAGGTAGCCGCGCTGGCAAATAATTCCGGCGGAACGGCCTCCGGCACCAACGTAGACGCAGCCGGATCGTTGAAGGCACGCGCGATCCCAATCCCCAGCAGGCAGGCATAAATTAAAATGAGCGGGCCTTGAAAGTATGAGAGCAATCCCAGCCCAAACGCACACACCGCAAAGGCAACCTGTGTCAGACGTACGATTTTCCTGCGGTTGTGCTGGTCGGCCACATGTCCGGCGGGTAACGACAGGAGAATAACCGGCACTACCTGCACCAATCCGACCATTCCCAGAGCAAAGGCGCTGCGTGTGCGCAGCCACAATTCCCAGGCAATGGCAAAGGTCAGCATCTCGTTGCCAAACGAAGTGATAAAGCGGCCTGTCAGGAGCAGACGAAAATCGCGGGAACGCAATGCTTTGTAGGGGTCATGGCGCGCGTTTGTAGGGAGTGCAGCGTTGATTGGTGATGTCATATTTTCGCAATTTGCAGCTTTCTGGTTGGAATAGAGTGAAGATGGGATTATACTTCTCTTACACACCGTCCCGAAGGATTCCTGCGCTTCAAACACGCATCCAAACCAAACCTTCGGGACGATCTACATAAAATCAGGATGATTCAGTGCCCCCAACCATCAACAACCACATGTATAACGAACTCGCCAATTCCTGGTGGGACGAAAACGGGTCCCTGCACCTGCTCAAGGTCATGGTCAACCCCTGGCGCGTGCCCTACTTTGCAGACGCCTTGAGGCAACATTTCGGCACGGACCTGGGCGGCGTCCGCCTGCTGGATATCGGCTGCGGTGGCGGGGTGTTAGCGGAGGAGTTCGCCCGTCTGGGCTGTCAGGTAACGGGGATCGACGTCTCCACCGAATCCCTCGCTGTCGCGCGTGCGCACGCCCAGACCAACGGCCTGCACATCGACTACCGGATTGGATCCGCCACCCGGCTGCCCTTTGACGGGAACAGCTTCGAGGTCGTCAGTTGCTGCGATGTGCTGGAACACATCCCGGAGTGGGAACAGGTCATTGCCGATGTGGGGCGCGTGCTCGCACCAGGCGGCCTGTTCCTGTTCGATACCATCAATCGCACGCCCAAGAGCAAATCGACCTTTATTTTCGGCTTGCAGGACTGGTCGTTCACCAAACTCTTTCCCCCGAACACGCACGTCTGGGAGATGTTCATCACTCCCGCAGAATTGACCGCCGTGCTAGCGGAGCATGACCTACAAATGCAGGGGCTGAGCGGCGGGGCAATCGCCAAGAATCCGCTCGCGACCTTGCAGGAAGTCCGCCGCCACAAGCGTGGGGAAATTAATGTAGCAGAGCTGGGAAGGCGCCTGGAGCTCAAGCACAATGCGGACCTCTCGCTCAATTATCTGGGATACGCGCGCAAGATAAGCTGAAACAATATTTATTGAGCCGTCTGATAGCTTATTCAGATGCACCCTGTTGGTCGAGTAGGCGGTGTTCGTCCGCCGTATCGAGGCCAATGAGTTACATATAGACGTAATATTTCTTGTAACTCGGTGGTCTCGATACGCCCCTCCAAACCCATTCGGAGCTTCTCGACCACTGGTCACTGGTCGAAGAGGAAACTGTCAGGTGGTTAGTCCATTTATTTCAAATACAGGTCAAAGAAAGCAATTGTGCGGTCCATGGCTGTCGTGAAATTGTTGGAAATGTTATGGTTATCGCCCTCGTAGGTGTACAGATCAGCGATGCCACCCACGGTGCGCACTTCCTCCGCCAGGCGGATGGAAAAGGCCAGGGGCACGTCTTCGTCGTTGGTGCCGTGGTGCAGTTGTAAGGGTCCGGAGAGATCGCCCACGTAGGTGTTGGCCGAGACCGCCGCCCAGAATTCCGGGTTTTGTTCGGGCGTGCCGTACTGCTCGATCCAGCGCGCCCGCCAGCCGCGGCCGGTCGAACTGGGCGAGGGCGTGAAGGCGCCGGTCCGCCGCCAGTTGTAGAGCAGGTCGGGATAGGAGGCCACCACCCCGGCCCAGATAACTCCTACTTTGATATCCTTGGTGATCACCATGCTGCGCAATGTCAGATAGCCGCCCATGGAATGGCCCCACATGCCGATCTTATCCGGGTTGACCTGCGGGTGCCGCTTGAGCGAAGCGACCGCGTTGAGCACGTCGATGGTGTAACCGGGGTTGCCATACGCGCCGGTTGCCTCACCTTGCGAGCGGTCGTGGCCGCGATAGTCGATGCGGTAGACCACGTACCCGGCGCTGGCGAGGCGGTCCACGTAGGCGATGTAGCGCTCGGTGGTGCGATAGACATCCGGCGGAATGTAGCCATGATTGAAGACGATGGCCGGCCAACCGCTCGCAGGCATCTCGCCATTTGGGATGGTCAGCAGGCCATAAATCTTCAATCCTTCGGACTCATACCAGGCATAGTAGCGACGGTAATTGGAACCGCGCTCCAGTTCCTGCTCGACCACGATCTCGCTGCCCGGATAGTGTCCTGCCCGCATAGATAGAATGCTCATCGGATCGGGGAGGGGCGTGGCGGTAGGGATTTGCGTCCCGGTGGGCGTCAGGGCGGGAATAGGAGTGTTGGTAGCAGTTCCAGTAGGGACAGGCAGCGTCCATGTGGGTGTTGGCGATAGAGGAAGGACCGGTGCTGGAAGGCAACCTGCGAGGAGCAGAAGCGACAGTACTACTAAAGTGAGGCGTCTCATATAAATTTTTCCTTTGATGTTGTGAGGTAACAATACCTTACGCAAAGGAAAAATTGGGGGGATCAAATCGTCCCGCGCCGGCGATTATAACGGCGGTGCATCTTGGCGCGATTGCCACACTGATTCATGGAACACCAACGACGCATGTGGTTACGGCTGGAATCAATGAATAACCAGTCACACTCTTTGCCGTCACACTGGCGCAGGCGATGAAGGGCTTCCGAGGTAAGCAGTTCCGAAGCAGACAGGATAATGGGCCAAAGCATCTGCTCCAAAGAATCTGACGCATCCCAACCCAACGAAAAATTTCTCTCGACCTGAATGAGCCGGGAGCGATGAAGAGCCTCCGTGCGTACAGCATTCAGAGTTTCGACATCGGTGTGAGAAGGGGAACTTCCGCTGACAATTGCGGAAAGAACTCGGAATAAAGTCTCTCGCAATGTGAGCACTTTTTGAAAGACAGCTTGTGCCTCGGTCGGGGCTTGAGATGACTTGTGCAGCAACATTGAACTTTCGGCATCGGTCAATATCCCCGCGTGGCGACTCCACAACACCAGGTCTGTATAATCCTCAAGATACTCGTGCAACGCCAGATCGCCATGTCCATTCAGCGTATTGACAAAATCCAGGCATAATGCCCCTCCGATCAGGCGGTGGATTTCAGCGTCTCTTGTCATTGTAATATTCATGGAAATTCGATCCGGCAATGCTTGACAGGGAATGGTCGCTTATGCTATAACACTAGTATAACACATTATACCGGTGTTATATTGTGGTTCTTTAGGATTTGCCGCGAAGGGGGCCGGATTTAGGGGTGCGAGCGTGCGTACGCACACTCGCACCCCTAAATCCGGGTATCTACCACGGAAATTCCCAGAGTGCCTATATTGTGAGATGGCTTATATGAAAATATTGCACATCCGCTTATTAATCCTGATGCTCAGCCTCCTGGCAACTGCCTGCCTGCCAGTTGTTCAGCCTGCCTCGCCACCCGTCGCTACCAGCAATCCCACAGTGATGGCTACACCGACCGACATCTGGAACGCCTTACTCGCGCACACTCCGGTCCCATGGACGACACCTCTCCCGCCAAAGGAGGCTACCCCCCTGGACGCAACCTACGTAAAGATCAACCCGCGTCTTGCCACCCCCTTCCCCTGCAAGCGTTGTCCTGACTACGCGCTGGAGGGTGGCTTATGGAAGTTTAGTCTGAGCAAAGGTGTTTTCAGGATCTACTACACCATGAACGGCTGGAGGAGCCTTGGATCGTACACCGTATCCGGAAACCAGCTCTATCTATTCAACGACCCTTACTGCAACTGGGATACGGGCATCTATACCTGGAAACTTGATGAAGGTGCGCTTATCCTTACAGAAGTTAACGATCCCTGCTCGCAGGGTCTCAGAGCCGCCAATCTGACCGACCAGCCCTGGCTTTCTTGCGACCCGCCTACCATCGAAGCCAAGATCACCGATCACTGGCAAAAGCCAATCGGCTGTGACCCCAACCAGGCAAATTGAGGAATACCAGGAACTTTTCTCTCCACAGCATGGTCGCATAAAACAAACCTTGTCGATAAATCCAACATCTTATGCAACTTGGTTATTCTTGCCTGGGTGCCCTATCCACCGGCTGGCTGGATGCTTTGGTCAACTCGGGTATCGTCACCCCCCGTCACGATCCTCCTGGCCTTCGGCATGGGCTTGTTTGGAATCCTCCCCACTTCCTTGGTTTTCGGCCAGCTGTGTCCGAAGATTAGTTCGTTCTAACCGGCTTTCCTGGCCCTCAATGTTACCAACACTATCAGTGAGCAATTGGCCTTGGCAGGCTTTGTCCACTTGAGACCAAACGCTGAATTATTCTTCTCACCCGGTCCCGGCGGGCTGCTGATGATAATATTCTTCTGGATCGTGGGGGTGTGGATGCTACGAAAGAGAGATAAAGATCCTGCGTGATATAAAATGCGCCGCCCACCAACATGGTGAGCGGCGTTTTAGCAACTTCGCGGAGGAAGAAAAAGTTTACTTCACAACGGGCAGTTCGGCGCCAATCCAGGCATTCAAGCCACCGTTCAGGTTGCGGACATTGGTATAGCCCAGGAATTGCAGATACATCTGGGCGATGGCGCCGCGATGGCCGGACTTACAGGTGGTGACGATAGCAGCTGCCTTATCAGCAGGAAGTTGGTCGAGGCTGGCAGGCAGGTCCGTGATCGGGACCAGGACCGAGCCCTCGATGTGGCCGTCGGCATCCCATTCCGCCTGGCTACGGACATCCAAAATGAACGGAACTGTACCACCGGCGATTTCGGTGTTGAAATCGGGAGCCTTGACCGAACCAAAGCCGGCTTCGGGCAGGTTGGTCAGGTAGGCATCCAATGCCGCAAAGCGGGCTGCATCCACTTCGGGAGCGGTACCAGCCGCAGGCGCAGCCGGCAGGCCAGTTTCGACCGGGAACTCTCCCTTGATCCAGCCGTTCACGCCACCGTTTAGATTGACAACGTTGGTGTAACCGAGCAGACGCAGTGCCGCCATGCCAAACGCACCGCGGTGGCCGGAAGCACAGGTGATGACGATCTTCTGGTCCTGCGCGGGCAGTTTGTCCAGGTTCTTGAGCAGGTCGCGGATGGGAATGTTGACGGAGCCAGCGATGTAACCATTCGACTCGATTTCAGCGGGTTCACGCACATCGACAATGAAAGGCACTGTACCCCCCGCGATCTCTTCGTTGAGTTTCGCCGCGCTGGTACTGTAGAAGCCTTGGTCGGAGGGCAGACCAGCAACGAATTCACCCATAACGGTCGGCCAATCTACTACACCGGCAACAGGCAAACCAGCTGCCTTCCAGGCACCCAAACCACCGTTCAAATTGTAAACTTCCGTATAACCCATCAACCGCAAGGCCATCATGGCCATGCCGCCGCGGTGGCCAGAAGCGCAGTAGACCAGGACGGGAGCGTCCTTTTCAGCGGGCAATTGATCCAGGCTATCCAGGAAGGCTGGGAACTCTATCAGCGTTGCGCCTTCGATATAACCATCTTTATCATATTCCGCCTGACTGCGAACATCAATGATTTGCGGAGACTTTTCGGACAGGAATGTAGCCGCAGCATCAGCCTTGAGCGCATAGAAACCCTCGGGCAGGTTTGTCAGGAAATCATTGAGGGTAGTAAACAGTGCTTCATCTTCGACAATCGGGGTGCTGATCGATTCGGGAGCGGCGGGCGTGCCGGTGACGACAGGTAATTCCGCTTTGATCCAAGCATTCAGGCCACCGTTCAGGTTACGGACATTGGTATAGCCCAACATCTTGAGCGCCATCATGCCCATACCGCCACGATGACCGGAAGCACAGGTGATCACGATGGGCTCATCGAGACCGGGCAATTTATCCAGGTTTTGAAGCAAGGTGCGAATCGGGATGTTGATTGAGCCTTCGATGTAACCATTGGTTTCAATTTCGCCTGGTTCACGCACATCGACAATAAAGGGTGCAGCTGTGGCAAGCTCCTCGTTAAAAGTGGTAACCTTGACAGAGCCATATCCCTTATCAGCCGGCACAGAGGCCCAGAACTCAGTGAAAAGCGCATCAAGATCAAGCGCCGCCGGTTCTTCAACAACAACTGGGGCTTCTGTGGGGGCATCTACAACCGGTTCTTCCACAGCAGCCGGGGCTGCGCCGCCTCCGCATGCTGCAAGAAGCATGCTCAAGGCCAGCAACAGCACAAAAGGTAAATAAAGTTTCTTCGACATAGTTATCTCCTGGTTTGATATTTTATGGGTTGCCCAATGGGGCAGGAATTTCTTCGACAATTACGCTTTGATTCGCATTTACCTCCTCAGGTTTGACTTTATCGATGGTTAGAAAAATATCGGGGTTACCATGGCAATTTGCGCAAGATGCGTTTTGCGGGGTCTTTAGCTGAATATTGTGTGGTGTGGCGTAAGCCCATGTGGGACGGGCATCAAAGTTCGGCAACAGGTTTTCACCGTAGTAGGAATAACTTTGTGTGTCTATTGGTATATGACGCACAGGCACATATTCGTAAGGACGATGGTAGTTTTGGTCCGGGTTACGACCGATGAAGAAAGTCATGTAAGTGGACGCCGTCTCGAAAAACGGATTACCTGTCTTCTCGCTGATCGCCACATGACAGCTATCGCAACTTGTATAAGAGACCGAGTGACATACCTGGCAGGATAACTTATCCTGGTGCAGGGTGTGTTGTGGATTCGCATCCTCGGAAGATCCTACGGCTGCATGGCAGGACTCACAAGCTGGGGTTTGTGCCCCCGTATAACGGTTCATGTCACCCGACAAGGCTGTATCACCGGTTGTAGGATGACACTCCGTGCAACTGCCCGTTGAGTCGTGCATCTCCATGCCAGTGTGACAATCCATACAATTCATTCGCCCTAGGCGGAAATGGACATCACCGGGGATGTCTTCATGCTTACCCAAATACTCAGCGCCAACCCGGCTGCCATGGCAGGCTGTACAGTTGCGCGTCATCGATGGCGTTTTTTGCATGACATGCCCCTCGATAAAACCGCCGCCGACAGAATTAGGCTGGCTAATGTGACAATCCCCACAAGTCGTATGACAGGAGTTACAGTGATTGCCAAACATGGTTTCAAGCGCCGGATGATTTTCAGGCACAGAACGGGCGTTTATTGCGGTCCAATAGCCGCCTAGTGAGGCATGCAAACTGGTTTCGAATGTGTGATTCGTTTCTGCATGGCAGGTTTCACAGATTCGTGCTTCACCCGTACTTGGATCGGGGATCAGACCTGCATGCGCAGATTCCTTTTCAGGAGCCTGCACCCCAGCATGACAGAACATGCAATCGATCTGACCATGCACCTCACCGAAGAAATCTTCCTGCGAAACGAGCACTTTCTCCCATGGCTCCAACGGAGCCACATCGCCCCCTCAGCCAACTCCTTTGGATTC
>DAOTXM010000122.1:0-2374 GCA_034435215.1 Anaerolineales bacterium | reverse complement strand
CACCGTTTTTGCCGCCATTCTAAAAGCAGGCTGAGTAGTTACGATTGCAGTGTAAAATGAATGCCTGTATACACAGTGAATCACGAAATGTCTGGGAGAGCCCGCTGTCCCTTTCGATTTCCGTGAAGTACAGATGTCACAAATCACCCGAACGAATACCGCAAGGAGGAAGAAATGCCACAAAAGAACCAACCGACCAAAATCGACCTGGCGAAATTGTTTGGCGCAGTCGCCAACAGTCTGGGCGAGCAGCGCGAAACCCTCAACCAGGCCGATACGTACAACAACGACCACGGCGACCACATGGTAGAGATCTTCGAAGCGGTCACCCAGGCCGTGAAAGAGAAAAAGAAAGCTACCCCGGCGGACCAACTGGCTTACGCCAGTGAAATCCTGCGCCGCCGCCAGAGCGGTTCCGCCCAGGTGTATGCTAATGGGTTCGCCCAGGCCGCGCAACAATTCCAGGGACAATCTGTGACGACCGATAACGCCGGGATGCTAATCCAGGCGTTGCTGGGTGGCGGTCAAGCCTCCGCTGCTCCTGCACAACAGGCCGGCGCGGGCGGCGATATGCTCGGCGCGCTGTTGGGCGGCCTGACTGGGCAGTCGAGCCAGCCACAGGGAGGCTCAGAAGGCCTGGATCTCGGCGACCTTTTGAATGCCGGGATGGCCTTCATGAACGCCAAACAACAGGGCAGCAGCACGGCCGAGGCGGCCATCAACGCCCTCCTGTCTGCCAGCCCGCTCGGACAGTCCTCCCACCGTAAGGAATCTGGCGCCCTGGTGGCGAACACTATCATGCAGGTGCTGGGCTCCATGGCCAAGTAATAAAAGACAAGCTTGCACAAAACCTCATTGATGACCATCGGGGAGGTTTTGTGCATGATTCGCGGCACTATACATCCAAACATTCAACTTAGGAGGAGTTATGCCTGCCCCAACTGTGAGCTACGTCAAGTTTTCCGATAAGTTGACGGATTCCCTGAACGACATCAACCGGATGATCAATGAAAACAAGGAAATGATCGATTCCATCCAGGAAGTTGCCCTGGGACTGACGGACGCCATGGGCACCTTGCACACGCTGACCGTGAAGTACGCCGGCATCGCCAACGCCATCCTGGATGCCCTGCTTCCGATCGTCAAGAATTTGCCCATCATCCCCAAGAAAGTGACCGACCTGCTCATCAACCTGGAAGCCATCACCCAGCAGATCATCGATAACAGCCAGAAGACATCCAAGACCATCACGGATGTAAATTCCGGCTTGAAGACCGGCGATGTGTCGAAGCTGAAAGGACACGCAACGGAGTTGAAGTCGCTCACCAACACACTGACCTCCATTCTGCCAAAGTAATTCAGGTTGTCGATTTTGGACAGCGACGCATCAGAAAGTACCAAGTCCGTTTGGGAAAATACAATCTTGTATTCACTTTCCTTATATAGTATAGTAATAAAGAAGTTTTCAAAGACTGGCGTGTGCCACAGGGTATGAAAACATATAAGGAGCGACACTAGAAAAGGAGAATGTAAAATGAAACTTACTCCGCCATCCCAATTAGCGTTTTGGATTTCCGTTGCGCTCGCCTTGTTTGGCCTGATCGGTCAACTTGGCCTGGTTGCTGCCTTGGCTCCCTATGCATTCTGGTTGGTCTTTGTTGGATTTGTTGTTCTATTGGTTGGTCTGCTCGTAAAGGGATTCTAAGGCGTTAAAGCTATTGGTTCTTGGTCGACCCTGCAAGAACCAATATTCTAATTACTTGACAATGTCACATTCACCTTTCAGGGCATTTTCGAACTGTGACATTGTCAAATCACTTCAGGCAATTTGCATACAAGGAGGCACGATGGCAAAACTACAAGATATTGAAGGCATTGGTCCCAAGAACGCAGAAAAACTGCATAAAGCAGGGGTGGGTTCTACCGACAGTCTGCTCAGCATGGGCAGGACCGCTGCCGGGCGCAAGGACCTGGCGAAGAACTCCGGTCTCAGCGAAAAGCAAATCCTCGAATGGGTCAATCATGTGGACCTGTTCCGTGTCAAGGGCATTGGGGAAGAATATGCTGACCTGCTCGAGGCAGCGGGGGTGGATACGGTCGTGGAGCTGGCCCAGCGCAAGGCTGAGAACCTGCATAAGAAAATGGAAGAAGTCAACGCGAGCAAGAACCTGGTCAATAAAATGCCCGCCCTGTCACAGGTCGAGGATTGGATTGCACAGGCCAAGAAACTGCCACGCGCAATCGAGTACTAACCTCGTTGGCAACAACAACAGGTGAAAGTCGCTTGCAAAGTGACTGTCACCTGTTTGTATTCTCAGTGCTTCACAAAAATTGAAAGGGGACCCCCAAAATAGGAGTGTTGGGGGGGGGGGGG
>DAOTXM010000121.1:0-2667 GCA_034435215.1 Anaerolineales bacterium | reverse complement strand
CGGGGGCTTCCGTCGCAGGGGCGCCACAAGCCGCCAGGACGAGGCTGGCCAGAATGACCAGCGAGAACAAAATAGTTAGTTGGCGTTTCACAGTTTCTCCTCCGAGAATTGAAAGTTGGATACGAATAGCGATGGTGGGAATAGATTATTTAACCGGATGCAGCGCATCACCTCCTTTGGAATGGGTATGCCGATTATACAGCAAAAAAAAGGAAAACCTCAACATTCTGGGGAAGGGTTCCTTGAAATTTGCCAGGACGTGTTACCACCCGCAGGCCGGAATGGCAGTCCGAATCATGTACCCAAGACTTACGCAAGACTAACGGGATAGACAGGATATTCAAGATAAAATTCTTCGAAGAACCGCCGGGCTATCCTTTTCGTCCTGTTTATCCTGTCATAAATACAGTTTTGCGAAATTCCTATTTTATAACAACCTTGGCATCCCCCAGCCATGCAGTTTTACATCGCCGGGTTCATTCGGCCAGAGGCCTGCCACGTGCGTGCCGCACTGCGGGCAACTCCCTTCAGGGGTTAACCGGTACGCGCTGATGGTAAAGCCGGTACGCTGCACGACCGCCTGATTGCAGTTGGGGCAGAAGGTGCTCTCGTATTCGTCCACCCGGCCTGGGAGATTGCCAGCATAGACATAACGGAGGCCGGCCTCCCGTCCGATCTCCGAGGCGCGCAGCAGGGTTTTCACGGGCGTATTGTCCGGTTCGGTCATCTTGTAGTCCTTGTGGAACGCGGTCACATGCCAGGGGATGTCGGGCGAGACGCCTGCCAGGAAGCGCGCCGCATCCCACAGCTCTTCGTTGGAGTCGTTGAAACCCGGCACCACCAGCGTGACCACCTCCACCCACAGGCCAAGCTCGTGGGCGCGCTGGATGCTGTCCAGTACATGCTGGCGGACGCCGCCCAGTTGACGGTAGTTTTTATCCTGCATGGACTTCAGATCGATTTTGTAGGCGCTGAGGTAGGAACGCAGGTATTCCAACACTTCTGGCGTGGCATTGCCATTGGAAACATAGGCGCAAATCAGCCCGGCGGCCTTGGCCTGTTTAAAAATCGCCACTGCCCATTCGCTGGTGATGAGCGGCTCGTTATAGGAAGAAACCACGATGGAGGCATTGGCATCTTGCGCGACCCGCACCATCTTTTCCGGCGTGATTTCCCGTATGAAATTAACCGAAACATCCGAGTGTGGATCGCGCATGGTCTGGGAGGTCAACCAGTTTTGACAGTAGTCACAGTGAAAATCACATCCGAGCATTCCAAACGTCAACGCATTGGAGCCGGGTAGCATATGGAAAAAAGGCTTCTTCTCGATCGGGTCGGATTGCAAGGCGGCCACATACCCCCAGGGTGCGCGCAGTTTTCCACCTTCGTTGAAACGCACCTGGCAAATTCCCCGCTTGCCCTCACGGATCAGGCAACGGTGCGCGCAGGCGTAGCATCGCACGGCGCCGTTCTCCAGTTTTTCGTACAGTTCCCCCTCCCGCGTCAGTTCATCCAAAAGATTGGCAACTGTTGTCATCTTGCTCTTATAATACACCTATGTTGACGATTTGTGTGCAGGCCGGCGGCGAATCCCGCCGCATGGGACAGGACAAGGCACTGATGCCCTTCCTCGGTCGCCCGCTCATTCAAAGGGTGGTGGATCGTCTCGTCTCGGTTGCAGACGAAATCATCGTGACGACCAACCGTCCGGAGGACTACCGCTTCCTGAACTTGCCGCTCTACCCGGACCGCCGGCCTGGACGCGGCGCCTTGGGCGGACTCTACACCGCATTGGCGTCTGCGGCCTGCGAGTCTGTGGCGGTGGTGGCCTGCGACATGCCCTTCGCCAGCGCGGCGCTGATCGAGGCAGCGGACAGGCTGCTGGTCCAGGAAGGTGCGGATGTCGTCATCCCGGATTCGGGCGATGGCCTGGAACCGCTGCACGCTGTCTACCGCCGGACCACCTGTCTGCCTGCTGTCGAATCAGCAATCGACACCGACCAATGGAAACTGATCTCATGGTTTCCACAGGTTAAAGTGCGCATTCTCCAGCCCAATGAAATCAAACGATACGATCCTCCAGGGCTGGCCTTTTGGAACCTCAATACCCCTGAAGAATTCGCCGAAGCTGAAAAAACGGCCTCACAGGAAGACGGGACAACGCGTTAACGCACGATCAAAACCGGACAGCGCGCATGTTGCACCACCTTCTGGCTCTGGCTGCCTAAGAGCACTCCTTTCAGCCGGCCCAAACCCCGTGAGCCCATCACGATCAGGTCGATCTTGCGCGTGTTTGCAACATCCAGGATGGCTTCAGCAGGTGTGCCTTCCAGGATATCAGTGTGCAACTCGCCTGGGAGCTTGCCTACAGCCTCCAGTGCTGCCTGTAAAATCGTCTCTGCTTCCTTCATGCGGGCGGAAATTGCATCTTGCAGGTTGGGTTCACCCAGATAAGGCGGCACCGGGTCGAATGCAACCACGATGTGGAGGGTTTTCGATTTCATGCTACGGGCCAGATTACCGGCTGTTTTGGCCGCGTGCAAAGCATGTTCCGAGCCATCGACACCAAGCAAAATGTGCTTGAACATATTCTACCTCCTTATCTACATCTACGGTTACAATTATAGTATCAATTGATCGTGAAATGGCTGGGAGAAGCCCGCAGAC
>DAOTXM010000120.1:0-4700 GCA_034435215.1 Anaerolineales bacterium | reverse complement strand
GGAATATTGTCACCGGGGAAGTTGTGTGGTCGCAGCAGTGCCTGGCGCTTTATGGTCTGCCGCCCGATACCACGATGAGCTACGAGCGGTTCCTACAGGCGTTGCACCCGGAAGATCGAGAGCGTGTCGACGCTGCCCTGAGACGAGCAGTAGAAGAACGCACCAGTTTTGATGAAATGAAACGAACCATCTGGCCGGATGGCACGATCCACTGGACGGCATCGCGGGGCCAGGTTTACTGCGATGCTACAGGGGAACCTATCCGTATGGTTGGCGTCACCCTGGATATTTCCAAATGGAAAGAAGCGGAAGCGCAACTCCTCGCCAGCGAGCAACTCTTCCGCGCGCTCGTGGAGAATTCACCCGATTTTATCGCCCGCTACGACCGGGAATTTCGTCGCATTTACGTCAATCCTGCTATTCAGCGTCTTTTTACAGGTCCAACGGAAAGTGTACTTGGCAAGACTCCCAGGGAGCAAACGCCGCTTTATGCTCCGCAAGTATACATCGAGCACCTGCAACATGCCATTGAGACCGCCGCCGAAAGCGTTTTGGAAACGCCTTTTCGCACAGCCCAGGGCGATATGCACTGGGGCCAGATTCGATTTGTTCCCGAATTCGACTCTGAAGGCAAGGTGGCTACCGTGCTCACCATCGGACGCGACATTCACGAAATAAAGGAAAATGAACAGCGCTTTCGTATGCTGGCGGAAAATTTTCCCGATTTCGTTCTTCGGTTCGACCACAACGGACGGTTCACCTACACCAACCCGGCCGTCGAAAAAGTGTTCGGCATTCCGGCAAAGGCCATCGTCGGCAAAACATTGCAAGAATTGCCGCTACGCAGCAGGCTGGAGCAAAACGATGCGCTCCTGGCACTGATTCGGCGCGCTTTTGACGAGGGCGTTTCTAGCGAAGTCGAGGCATATTGGGAAACGGAGATGGGCGAGCGTACATTCGAGGTTCGCCATGTGCCGGAGAAAGACGCAGCTGGAAATGTTGTCAGCGTCCTTAGTATTGGGCACGACATTACTGACCGTAAGCGCGCAGAAAGGATGTTGCAGGAGCAGTATTCTACCCTTCATGGCATCATCGAAAGCTCGAATGCGTTGATCTTTTCCATAGATAGGGAATATCGATATACCAGTTTCAATAAGGCACATGCCGCTGTCATGCAGGCAATTTATGGGGCAGAAATCCAAGTCGGCCATAGTTTGCTGGAATATATGACTGTCGCGGAAGATCGAGAAAAGGCAAAACAGAATTTGGATCGGGCGCTGGCAGGAGAACACCATGTGGAGTCCGCGTATTCAGGCGAGGAAGGACTTTCACGCTTGTATTTCGAAGTGACACATAATCCAATTCGCGCGGAGGACGACACCGTCATTGGCGTTGCCGTGTTTTCTCAGGATGTCACCGAGCGCAAGCAGGCGGAGGATGAGTTGAAAAGTGCCCATGAACAACTTGCACGCTCGCTGATGTTCAACGAAGCTTTGTTGTCGGCAATTCCCACGCCGGTATTCTATAAGGACCAAGAAGGACGGTATCTGGGGTGTAACCACGCCTTCGCTGAGTTCACCGGGGTCAGTTCTGATCAGATCAAGGGAAAAACCGTCATGGAACTCTGGCCGAGTGAAAATGCGGAGGTTTATCACAAAAAAGATTTGGAGCTGATGCGTAATCCTGAGCAGCAGGTTTATGAGTTCAGGGTGCGAGATAAAGACGGGATGGACCACCCCGTTATCTTTGCCAAGAATGTATTTCGCGACGAAAATAAACAAGTCGCGGGCATTGTAGGCGCATTTTTGGACATCACCGAACGCAAGCAGGCAGAAATCGAGCGCCAGGCCCATTTACAGTTTTTGGAAAGCATGGATAAGATTAACCGAGCCATCCAGGGGGCGAACGACCTCGATCAGATGATGAGCGATGTCCTTGACATTGTCCTGTCTATTTTTGACTGCGACAGGGCTTTCCTGATGTATCCATTAGATCCTGAGGCTTCATCTTGGTACTCACCCATGGAACGCACCCGTCCGGATTACCCGGGCGTTCTTGCCCAGGAAATTGATGAGGTGCCTATGGACGAGGACGTTGCAAGAACATTTCGCATCATGTTGGAGGCTGACGGCCCTGTGAAATTTGGGCCGGGAACTCCGAATCCCCTGCCGACGGATGTAGCGGAACGTTTTAACATCAAATCTTTCATGTCGATGGCTCTTCATCCAAAAATGGATAAGCCCTGGCAGTTCGGGGTTCATCAATGTTCCTATGCACGTATCTGGAGTCCTGAGGATGAACGCCTTTTGCAGGCAATTGGCCAGCGGTTATCCGATGCCTTAACCAGTCTATTGACATACCGCAACCTGGAGGAAAGCCAGCAGCGTTATCGTCAATTGGTCGACATATCTCCGGATGCAATTGTCATCTACAGCTACAGCCGGAAACAGGTCGTGTTTGTTAACCCGGCCACGGTGCGGTTATCCGGCGCAAAAGGTGAAGAGGAGCTTGTTGGAAAATCCGTTATGGATTTTATTCATCCCGAGTCCCGAGAATATGTGGAGAAGGCTTTGGAGCATATGCGAAGGACTGATGAAGCGACGCCGTTTGTTGAAGAAAAATTTATTCGCATGGATGGATCAAGCCTCGACGTGGAAGCGGCGGTTGTTCCCTACCGATACCAGGGGGAAGATTACGTACAAATCGTCGCGCGGGACATCACCGAGCGTAAACACCATGAACGCGAACGCGAAGCGATTATTGCGGTCAGCACTGCATTACGACAGGCGACAACACGAACCGAGATCCTCAATGTGCTCCTCGACCAGTTGATTGACCTGTTCGACGCACACGGGGCCGTCTTGATGTTGCCCGATTTACAAACCGGAGGGTTCACTGCTGAAATAGGGCGCGGGGTTGTTGGCGACAGAATGATGGGTTTAAACATCCCGCCCGGAAAGGGTGTCTGCGACTGGGTCATCACGAATAAAAAGCCTTATCTAAGCAACCAAGTAGACCGCGATGCGCTTTTCTACCGTCCCGATCTGCTGGGCGATTCCCATTGCCTGATCTCGGTGCCTCTCATCGCACACGAACAAGCCCTTGGTGTGTTATGGGTTACCCGTCCTGTAGATTTTGCCGAACAGGATTTGCGCTTGCTCAATGCCATCGCTGATATCGCGGCCAATGCCATCCACCGCATTATGCTCCATGAACAGACCGAACTGCAGTTACGTCATCTGACCGCCCTGCATCAAATTGACCTTGCGATCAGCGCCAACTTTGATTTGAACGTCACACTTGCTGTAATTTTGCATAATGTGAAAGATGAACTTGAAGTAGATGCCGTCAGCATTCTGCTGTTGAACCCTGTTACCCATACGCTCGACCATGCCGCCGGAATCGGCTTCAGGACTCGCAACATCGAGCAATCGCACGTCAGGCTTGGGAATGGATGCGCGGGACGTGCCGCCCAGGAAGGCCAAACTGTTTTCTGCTCGGATCTGAGGCAGGGGACCGAAACTTTTAGCCGCGCCTCATTCCTGGCGGATGAAAAATTCGTGTCCCACTACGGTACTCCTCTAGTAGTTAAGGGACAAGTCAAAGGAGTCCTGGAAATCTTCCATCGCGCGGTCATCGAGCCCGAACCTGGATGGCTTAGTTACTTCGAAACCCTTGCCACCCAGGCTGCCATTGCAATCGAGAACGCTTCCCTGTTTGAAAATTTACAACAATCCAACATGGAAATTATGCTGGCCTATGATGCCACCATCGAGGGCTGGTCACGCGCGTTGGATTTGCGCGACAGGGAGACGGAAGGCCACACCCAGCGTGTGGCTGAAATAGCTTTGGAACTTGCTGAAAAAATGGGGATGAGCAATGCAGAAAAATTGGATCTCCGGCGAGGCGCCTTGCTCCACGATATCGGGAAAATGGGAATCCCGGATGCGATCCTGCTCAAGCCCGAGCCTCTTTCTGAGGACGAATGGAAAATCATGCGGCAGCATCCCTTGTATGCCTACCAGATGCTCTCCCCAATCAAATACTTAAAACGAGCCTTGGAAGTCCCTTACTGCCATCACGAGAAATGGGATGGCAGCGGTTATCCGCGTGGACTAAAAGGCGATGAAATCCCATTGTCTGCGCGCGTATTTGCCGTGGTAGATGTCTTCGATGCAATCACATCCGATCGCCCCTACAGCAAAGCGTGGCCGCTTGAGAAAGCTTATCGCTATATTCAGGAGCAGGCGGGCAAACACTTTGACCCGCAGGTCGCAAAAATATTCCTCGAAAACAAATAGCGCTGTCAGTAGATCCCGATAAGACCGATAGTGGGAAATGATAAGCCAGCAGAGAAGCAGGTCAATATCATGAAGAAGGCACAGTAAGAAAATGAAGCCCTTGAAAATTCAGGGGCTTCTTTTTTCACTTGATACAGTAGTACATTTATCCCCCAATAGCGAATGGGCAACTGGTACTTTATGGGTATTGCCTGAATTCCAGCGCATGATACGATAGTTTTAAGTGTTATTTTGTTAATGCAATGATCTTCGCTTTCCTCGGGTGGGGAAGCAAAATGATATTGTACGAGTAATGAGGAAAAATTACTTTTATGGCCTGCAATTTAAAAAAAATGGGTTTACCGTTTATGATGAGATCGGGACCCGAAATTTGGGGTGTGAACGTGCGTACGCGCGTTC
>DAOTXM010000119.1:0-9243 GCA_034435215.1 Anaerolineales bacterium | reverse complement strand
CCCCCCCCCCCCCCCCCCCCCCCCCCACCCCTGTTTTCGGATATTCTTTCAACTTTCGTGAAGTACTAATTCTATGCAGCTTGACCTGTCCTGTTGTGCAAGAGTAAAATTAAGTTCAAAAAAATCCTGTGGTGTTTTTCACAGGGGCCAGACCTATTGTGTGGGAAAGATAACAGGAGATAGCTGCTATGAAACACCTTAACCGCCTTATCCTTGTTACCCTTTTGCTTGGCTGGTTGTTCGATTTCTTTTTCTGGAATCGACCGTTGGGGATCAACTTCGTTCTATTTTTGAACTTGTGTTTGCTTGGTGGAGTTTTCTTACTCCTCGCTGAAGACTTTCGTCCCAACAAGAAAAGTCTGTGGTTGTTAATCCCGTTTATATTTTTCTCTGTTGTTACAATTGTTCGCCAGGAACCATTGACAATTTTTTTGGCTTACACATTTATTCTCTTTTCTA
This sequence comes from Anaerolineales bacterium, assembly GCA_034435215.1. Taxonomy (GTDB): domain Bacteria; phylum Chloroflexota; class Anaerolineae; order Anaerolineales; family Villigracilaceae; genus JAABUE01. Next base: position 8,784 of record DAOTXM010000119.1, on the reverse strand, counting down.
TGGGAGTAATGGCAAACACTTATCGAGGAGGGCGCTGGATACAGTATGGGTTAGCGGATTATTTCAGTAAACTCTTTCATCTCTTTATCAGTATGACCACTGGTTTATTGGAAATCCTACATCGGGTTCGCGAAGAGCAAGAAAAACATAGTATGGTAAAGAAAGTATTTCCACTGCTGCCAATATTACGCGGTATCTTCATAGCCTTCCCGATTGTGGCGTGTTTTGCGACCTTACTGGCTTCGGCTGATGCTATTTTTAATCAAAAACTTGTTAACTTCCTTGAATCTCTCGACCTCGATGCGCAACATTTCTTGCGCCTCGTACTCATCCCCTTATATGCATACCTATTGGCAGGAGTCTTTTTCCATGCTGCCTCGTGGAGCGGGGATGAGAAATTGCTCGGCGAAGAAAAGGCGTTGTTCAAACGGTTTCTGGGCTTTACAGAAACGGGCATTGTACTGGGAAGCGTGGCCGCACTCTTTCTTTTCTTTGTCTTGATCCAGTTCCGCTATTTCTTTGGTGGTGAAGCGAATATTGGTGTGGAAGGTTATACCTATTCCCAATACGCCCGCCGGGGTTTCAACGAACTTATCATAGTAGCGTTCCTTAGTTTACTGATGATCATTGGATTAAGTACGATCACCCGCCGCGAAAACGTGATGAAAAGACGAGCATATTCAGGATTGAGTATTTTAATCGTTGTGTTGGTATTGGTAATCCTGGTTTCAGCGTACCAGCGTCTCATGCTGGCAATTGGCTGGCATGGTTTTTCACGTTTACGACTTTATCCGAGTGTATTTCTCATTTGGGTGGGTATTTTGCTTGTTACCGTTGTCCTACTCGAAATCTTTCGTCGTGAACGTTATTTTGCCTTTGCGATTGTGCTTGCATCTATTGGTTTTGCAGTCTCGCTTGCACTAATGAATGTAGATGCTGCCATTGTGAAATACAATATTCTCCGTGCTTCGCTTGGCTGGCATTTGAACGTTCCTCATCTAGCATCTCTTTCAACGGATGCTATCCCTGCTCTGGTGGAGGAATTTCACGATCCATCGCTGCCCACATCAACGCATGAAGGAGTTGGTGCAATTTTGTTTTGCTATATTCAGTCCTACTCACTTGAGCCAAGCGAACCCACTGATTGGCGGTCCTTCAATTTTTCCCGATGGAAAGCAGAACTAGCGTTGGAAGGTATCCAAGATGAATTGGATGGATACCGGCCTAATAAAAAAAATCGGCCCAGATGGGTGCGCACACCGGGCAATGCGATTTACCCTTGCTATGAATACTGATACAAGAGCTGTTTGATACCTTTTGACAGTCTTCGCGAGGGTTGTTTGGCTATGATAAGCAAAACCTTGCGAAGAGACCGCAGGCAGGATATGCGTTTGCAGGGTTGCTCAAGGAGGCTGCTATGAAATCCAACCCAACCCGCTTCTGGTGGACAATGATCGCCCTCGGTGGGGCCTTCGACTTTCTATTCTGGAAGAAGGCCCCCGGCATTAATTTTGCCATTTACGTTGTGCTTTGCCTGATTGCTGGGATCTTACTGTTGCGCGCAGATGGTCACAAGCCGACGCGCAATTCGCTGTCCCTATTGCCGTTGATCGCTGTTTTTACGATCATGACCTTTTTCCGCCGGGAACCATTGACGGTCCTCCTCTCGGTTGTGTTGACATTGTTCCTGATGGGACTTTTCGCCATATCCTTCCTGGGGGGGCGTTGGCCCTTGTATAGCCTGATCGATTACCTGAATGGCTTCCTGCGCTTGCTGGGCAGCATGATTGCCCGTCCGCTGGGGTTTTCGGCAGAATTGAAGCGGGAAGCCGCCTCGAAAGGGGAGCAGGCCCAGGACAAGAAAAGAGGCGCATCCCAGGTCTGGTCGGTGGTACGTGGCATCCTGATTGCCCTTCCGGTCGTGGTTGTCTTTGCTACGCTGTTAAGCTCCGCTGATGTGGTCTTCAGCCAACGTCTGGAAGACTTCATCGAATTGTTCAAACTGGAGAAATTGCCAGAGTATATCTTCCGTCTGGTGTATATTTTTGTGGGAGCTTACGCTCTGGCGGGTGTCTTTTTGCATGCCGCCTCGCAGAGTAAGGATGAGAAATTGTTGGGCGAGGAGAAACCAGTGGTGCCAGCCTTCCTGGGTTTGATCGAAGCTGCCATCGTACTTGGGAGCGTTGTCGTCCTTTTCTCGACTTTTGTGTTCGTCCAGTTCCAGTATTTCTTCGGAGGGCAGGCCAACATCCAAATCGATGGCTATACCTATTCGGAGTACGCACGTCGTGGTTTTGGCGAACTGGTCATGGTGGCCTTCTTTAGCCTGTTGCTCATCCTGAGCGCCAGCAGCGTCACCCGCCGCGAAACGGAGACAAAACGACGCGTTTTCTCCGGCCTGGGAATTGGGATTGTCGCGTTGGTGATCGTCATGCTGCTTTCCGCCTTCCAGCGCCTTCTGCTCTATGAGGCGGCCTATGGCTTTTCCCGCTTGCGGACGTATACACACGTCTTCATGTTATGGCTGGCTCTGTTGCTGGTAGCGGTGATCGTACTGGAAATCCTGCGTCGCGAGCGCGCCTTTGCGTTGGCCGCTTTGATTGCTGCGCTTGGATTTGTCCTGAGCCTGGGCCTCATGAACGTGGATGGCTTTATCGTCCGCCAGAATGTGGCGCGGGCGGTGCAGGGCGAAGAATTCGACGTCACCTACCTTGCAAACATTTCTACGGATTCTATTCCCGCACTGGCGACCGCGTTTCGGACCCAGCCCTTACCTGCCGCCGTCAAAGAGGGCGTGGGTGCAGCCCTGACCTGCTATACCGTGGAGTTTTCCAATGAACCTGTTTCCTGGCAGTCATTCCATTTCGACCGTTGGCAGGCCGGAAACATCCTGACCTCTCTGGAGACCGACCTGCAAGAATACAAATGGGAGCGTAGCGATTGGGGATACAGGGTTGATACCCCTTCGGGGCATGGATACTATTGCAACAGGTATTGGGATTAGCTCCATTCGAAGATATCGCATAGCCAAATTATTGGAAAAGTCCGAACATGAGAGTATGAGCGTGCATACACATGCCCATACTCTCATGTTCGAATACTTTTTCGAGCGCGATATTCATGTTTTCGACAAAAATAAAAACGCGACCTGCAAAGGTCGCATTTCTAATTTTAAATAAGAGGTCTACTGTTTTGGTTTCAGCCGGGAGGTCAGGTCACGGAGCTGTACGAAGGAAATCGGCTTGACCATGACAAAATCCGCCATCGGCTCATAGGCCTCGGCCATTCTAGCATCGGCAGTCGCCAGAATGACGGTCGTATCCTTGAAGCGCTCATCCCCCCGGATCTTGGTCAACAAATCTGCGCCTGAAATATGTGGCAGGTGCATATCCAGAAGGATCAAATAGGGGATTTCTTCGGTCAATCGCTCTTGTGCCTTTAAGCCATCCTTGATCTGTTCGACCTGATAGCCGACCGATGCCAGTGCATCGGCAAAAATTGTGCTCAAATCCTGGTCATCCTCGATAATGAATGCTAATGCGCTCATGATGTCTCCTTGTTATTATATGCTCGTTGCTTCAAGCGGAAGTGTGATGAAAAAAGTGCTCCCCTGGCCTAATTCACTCTCGACTGAGACGTTCCCTCCCATCAAGGTCACCAACTGTTTGACGATCGAAAGCCCCAGTCCAAATCCGCCGTGTACGCGAGTTGTGGTCCCTTCCACTTGCCGAAACGCATCGAAGATATATGGCAACTCTTCCTTTGGGATCCCTTGACCGGTATCCGTAACCGTCATGCCCCAATGTTGTTCGTCCACTTTGAATAGCTGAACATGGATAGAACCCGTTTCTGTGAATTTGACCGAATTGTTGACCAGATTGACAAGTATTTGTTGCAGGCGAGCCGCATCTCCTTTGATCAATTCTGGTAATTTCTCATCCAGTTTGCTTGTCAGTACCAGACCTTTATCAGTGGTCAATTTATCCATCACACTGTGCAGGTTGTCGAGCAAATCGGCTGGCCGGATGGTCTCATACTTGATCTTCAATTTACCGGCTTCCATCTGGGCTTGATCGAGCAAATCGTTGATCAGGCTTAGCAACCTGCGTGAATTGGATATGATCCTGCTGGTCATTTGGGCCTGTTTTTCGTTCAACGCACCATAAATTTGTTCCCTGAAAATCTCTGCATACCCGAGGATTGCGCTGATCGGGGTGCGAAGTTCATGTGAGACCATGGCGACAAAAGCGCTTTTCATCTTCTCCAACTCGGCTTCGCGCGTGAAGTCACGGAATACCGCCACCGTCCCGACTTCACTGCCGTCCCGGTCGAGTACCTGACCAGAACTGACAGAGAGTGTCTTCGTACCCCATTCCACGCGATAACTGGCGAGTTGCTTACTTGGTTTGGTCAACACCCCGGCAAGTGTCCCCCGGTTTTTTGCGTCCATGGGACTGGCTTCCACCAGGTCAGTAACCGTGGTGTCGATCAAATTGTTCAGTGGGACGTTGATTAGATTCGAGAGCGCCGGGTTGGCCTGGATGGCGCTTCCCTGTGTGTTGAACACAATGACGCCATCTGCAATGCTTTCCAGGATGGCCTGGCTGCGCCCGGCCTCGATCCGTTCGCGCGTGAGGGCTTCCGCCAGAGCATGCGTGCGCTCCTTGACGATCTGGTCCAGGTTGGCGTTGATTTCGCGGAGTTCTCGCAGAGCTTGTTCCAAGCTTCGGGCAGAGAGCCATGAAATGAGGGCAAGAAAAAAGAACCCAATAATAGCAGACATATTGGGGACTGTCCCTGCCTGTATTGCTAATGTTAGGATAATTATGCTGTTTAGAATTGCAAAGAAGAAACTGCTCGGTGGCGCGATGATCAGGCTCGAAATCGCAATAGGAATTGTAAAAACAAACAGCGAACGCCCATTGGAAAGTTGTAGAGGCGTATCGCTATATGAAAATACCAAGGTCAGTAATAAGAGTAGTAAGAAAGATGCAACTCTACTAGAATATTTATTAATATAATAAATACCTATACTACCTAGACAAGCTAAAGCTGCGCTTAATAACAATAATTGATTATCTGGTTGTTTTAGTTTTTCCGGATTAGTTAATAGGTAAGTGAGAGCCCCAACAAAACCCAAACCCGCAGAGACTATTACTCCTAGTGATAAGGCCCTAATAAGTTTATGTCTGCGAATTTCATCAAGGTCGCCAACGGGAGGAGTAATGAAGTTCTTAAGCTTAAGCCACATGTTTATTTACCCTCCATTTGATAATTGTAGGGCGCTTATAATTGCGGATTTTACAACATTCGTTGGACAATATAAACCTTTGCCAATCCAAAGTGGGGCATAAGGTGGTTCTCTGTGAGATTCCAACCAAATCACTCCTTTCTTAATTGCATCTTGCGAAACTTGTCCGCCTTTTTGTTTCCAAATGTTGAGTGCTTGTAATGCATAAGCGGTCTCTTCTGCTGTTGAACCATGTTGCCCCCATGAGCCATCAGGGTTTTGAGTCGATAATATCCAGTCTATCGAACTCTCAACTAAGTAATCTGCAAATCCTGCACAAGCAATAATAGCATGCGAGGTCGTATAGTATGGAGAGAGATTCCATTTGTCGACCCAGTAGGCATCAGATATTTTTGTGCTTTGCAAATAACGTAAGAGCTTTTGAATTGTTGGGTGCCCAATATCGAACCCGGATGTGCGCAATGCCCCTAACGAATGAATATTTACACTTCTAGAACTATTGGCCTCAAAATGATATGTTCGAAAATGCTCCTCTTCTTCGAACGCAAGAACAGAATCTATATCGGGTGCTTGACCAAACTTTGATAGAACTTCATAAACTAAAGAAGTGTCATCTCCATCTGGGATACTATAGCCGATAGATAACCCGATACCTTCATTAGGTTTCCAGTTCTTATACAAGAAATTAAGAAATGGTTCGAACCCTCTTATTATCTCTTCATCCCAGCCAGAACAAAGTGATAAATTCCAAAGAGTCCAAGATGTTTCAAATACATCAAAGGGGATTAAATCCGGAACTCCACCATTTTGTGAAACAGTTCTAAGATAATTTAAGGCATCTTCATCTTGCTGATTCAAATATATTACATAGTACGCTGTTGCTGAAGGACTATGGCCCACAGAGCCATTTGCTTCTCTTAAGTTCTCTATATCTAGCATCGCTTGACCATCTTGCCCCGCCATTTCAGATGAAAACGAAGCAGTAATATAGCGATTGATTTTTTTATCCTTGATAAGGTTTAGCTTAATTTTTCTTTGTCTTGCCAACCTTCCCAAAATTCGTTCCCCTTGTTGTTTAATTAGGCCGATATTCTCAGCCTCTGCAACTAAGGTTGGGGCAATCATTTCAAATCCTACGGTTGCTCCGTTAGGATCGGCTTGCAAACCTTTTGTTGCGCCAGTAGTGATTTTTTCTAATGCTTCTAATCCTCGCTCAATTTGAACTTTGTCTCTTGCACGTCTACCACGATAGGTTAATGAAATCATAACCGCTAAAGTGCTGATAACCCGGTCGTGGTAGTAAAATGGTTCCTTTGCCCCCCATGACCCATCAGGTAATTGATTCTCGCACAACCACGCCAACGCCTGGTTACTAAGCTCCCAGTCGATTTCTCCTAGACGTGCAACCCAAGCTGTATCGTATGCGAGGCTTGGCATGTTTCCAATGCTGATGTCTTTTAGCAATTGTCGAACTTGTTGAATCATCCTTTATTCCATTAATCACTAGGAATCCAGACACCACCGGATATCTTGCCGATACCGATGATACTGTGAGTATTGTTCCGATAATATTCTTGAATGTCCAGATACTCTTCACGAGTCATTGTTTCATACTCGCGTTCTGGTGTTCGCCGGGTGTAAAGATGGTCGAATAATATTCTTCGGAGTTGTGTTTTATCCAAATAGAGTGATGGCGCGATAGTGAAATATAAGTCTTCCTCACCCCAGTTGATAAGCGGATAGTCAAAAACTGTTAACCGGTCAAAACCTATAAAGATATTTGCTTTTTCGATGTATTCTCCGTAATACATCTCCACAATCGATTTGCGATCAGGGATTTTTCCGTGTTCTTTATAATATTGAACGGCTAATTCTGCTACGGTGGAAGTGGCACTCAAATTGTCTGCAAAGGCACCAAAAAACAGTCGAAATCGGCTGTTTTGGCCTGTTGTATTCGCAATGCTATCGAAGAGATCAGATAAGTACTCAAAAGGGGTATTCAATAAGTGTTTTCTATAATCACCGTAGAAACGCACTCGCACGCCATATTCTTGATAGAAGGATAAAAAAGAAGTGTGCGTAACTATCCGAGCTAAACCTTCTCCACCAATTTTTTGCATGTAACCATCACGTGTTGCTAGGATTTCAGGCCCAATAACCGGAGTTATTAATATTTCCACGCCATGATCAAAGAATAATTTATAGAGTTCGATGTGACGGTTCATCGCGATGTCCATATAAGCTTTAATGGGATCATCAAATTCATGGTGCCCATATTCCAGCATGAACCATCTTCGGGTCCCGTTGATGGGAAAAACAACGACTTTCGAGCCATAAGCTCTCACAATCTTTGCCACTTCCTCGGTCGGAAGGTTGAGAAATTCCTCTCGTTTCATGTGTTCCATAGCGCTTGACTCAATTATCTTGTTCGGTGTTGGAGGAGAAAAGCAGATCCATGGCCTGGATATATTCCATCCATCCAGGGTAAAGTGCAAAATCATCGGAGATAAAGGGTTCATCGGGATACATTGTCTTGACCCTGAGAAAGTTGTATAACGCGCGTTGTTCCCTGGTCGTGACCTTTATCCTTGCGAGCGCCTTGGGATGCTGGAAATGGTGTTGCTTGGTCGAAATTTGGGCTTTCATCCGTTTTACGCGTTGGCTGGCACCTCTCGATGGGACCTTACATTGCTCATCCAGGAATTGACAAAGCCGTGTACATTCTCGCTCGGGGTGTTGGAGTAATTGGTCGTACGCGATGAAGATCTTGCGCTGGCTTTGCTCGGTGAAAGCAACCACATTGAGCATGCAGAATTGCCAGTAGACGAAGCCGGCTGAGAGCGGCACGGTTCCCGGATCGATCCCATCCATACTGGCGGCGGACAGAATCGTCTCCACCGGGTGCCGCACAGGGATCACGTAGATTACGTCTCCCCAAATACCGGCCCAGAAGGGCAGCACCAGGGGCAGCCGTGGATCCTTCCACACCCAGGCAATCCCATGGTTTTGTTCCGTTTCCCTGTCCATTGCAGCCAGGATCCTCAAAGCGCGTTCTCTTAAAATCGGATCCTGGGCTTTTTCCAGCATCTGGTCGACCGGGGTTGGGACGCGGCTGTTGTCGTTCAATAGTTCATTGTTGAGCTCTTGGAGCGCAAGATGTTCCAGGTAACCATATTCATCCTGGAAGATGTCATCTTCGCGGCCTACATATGCTCCCCAGCGATGGATCAACTCCGCGGTCAGGGAGGTGCCGCTGCGATAGATGCCCGAGACTATGATTCGTTCTGGCATAATGGTCGACCTTCAGAACATTCTTTGCGCACGCACATAAATACTTGCAACCTTTGTTTTCTTCGGATTTCGACAGGCATGTACCTGCCCAAATCACAATATTCTGGTGTTTCAATTTTACTTGGGGGAACGCGGAAAATTCCATTTCCGTTTCATTGCTTGCAATTTTGTTAAGTGGGATCTACCGTTTATGACGGGACGGGGGTCCGAAATTTGGGGTGTGAACGCGCGTACGCGCGTTC
>DAOTXM010000118.1:0-11394 GCA_034435215.1 Anaerolineales bacterium | reverse complement strand
CCGCCCCCCCCCCCCCCCCCCCCCCCCCCCCCCCCCCCCCCCCCCCCCCCACTTCCCCCTTTTTAGGATGCTTACTTCAATCCCAATTCGGCGCGGCTGATGACCAGGCGCTGGATTTCGCTGGTGCCTTCGTAGATTTCGGTGATCTTGGCATCACGGAAGTAACGCTCCACCGGGTACTCCTTGCTGTAACCGATCCCGCCGTGGATCTGGACGGCGGCGTGGGCGCAGAACATGGCTGTCTCGGAGGCGAACAGTTTCGCGGTGGAGGATTGCAGCGTGAATTTCTCGCCGGTCGACTTGGCGCGTTGTTTGGCCATGGCGGCGTTGTAGATCAACAGGCGCGACGCCTCGATGCGTGTCTTCATGTCGGCCAGTTTGAAGGAGATACCTTGTAACTCGCCGATCTTGTGCCCGAAGGCTTCGCGTTCGCGCGCGTAAGAGAGCGAGGCTTCGTAGGCGGCTTCGGCAATGCCCAGCGCCTGGGATGCGATGCCAATGCGGCCCACGTCCAGCACGGTCATGGCGATCTTGAAGCCTTCGCCTTCTTCGCCGAGACGGTTCTCAGCCGGGATACGGCAGTCTTCGAACACGATTTCGCTGGTGGCCGAGGCGCGGATGCCCAATTTCGGTTCCTTCTTGCCACGCACATAACCGGGTGTATTGGCTTCGACCAAAAAGGCAGTGATACCCTTCTGCTTTTTCTCAGGCTCGGTCATCATGAAAACAACGATGTATTCGGCCACCGGTCCGCTCGTGACCCAGGACTTGCGCCCGTTAAGTATGTAGTGATCACCATCCCGGATAGCACGCGTGCGCATCGTAGCTGCGTCCGAGCCGGACATCGGCTCCGTCAGCGAATATGCACCGACTGCGGCCCCGGATGCGACCGGCGTCAGGAACTTCTTCTTTTGTTCTTCGGTGCCGAATTTCAGGATGCCGTGGCAATACAGCGAATTGTTGACCGACATGACCACGCCGTGTGCCGCGTCCACTTTGCAGATCTCTTCCAGCGCCAGCACATAGGATAGCGTATCCATGCCTGCGCCGCCGTATTCTTCCGGCACCTCGATGCCCATGAAACCCAATTGGCCCATCTTTTTGACGGTCGCCATGGGGAACTCCCCGCTCTCGTCGAATTCAGCAGCGATCGGGGCGATTTCCTTCTGGGCAAAATCGCGCGCCGTGTCGCGGATCATCTTGTGTTCGTCTGTGAAAGGAAACATGGCAGTTTCGCTCATTGATCCTCCGGTAGCTGGTTAGGTTGGGGTCATTATACCGCTTTGGGATAGTATAACCGGGAAAGCCGGCGGACAAGTGATGAGGGCGGGGAGGATGGCCTACTTTGCGCAGGTACCTAGTCACCCCAGATGAGCAGGTTGTTTTCGATTGTCTCGCCAGCCTCGATCTCCACGCTCAACGGATTGGACTCCTTGAAATCCATGTGCAAGCCGTATTTTGGCGAATAGATCGAGCCCTCGTTCAGGGAAAGGCCTGATTCACTGATCGCGATACTCGCATTCCCTTTCAACGTCAGGTTGGGATCATCCATAAAGGGGACCGAACCCTGGCAGTCGGCTGGTGCGGAGCCCATGAAACCGTTGGCAATACAGGCGGCGCTCCGGCTGTTGACCTCGACGACCAGGCCTTCCAAGGTTTGCCCGTCGAGGCCGTCAGGGTTGTACAGGATCACATATTTGCCGGGCGGGATGTCTGCGATCTCGAACGAACCGTCCGAACTGGTTTGCGCTGACAGGTCGGCTTTTATTGTGCAGCTTTCGCCTGTATCCCGGCACAGGATGATCTCTGCATCGGGCACGGGATTTTTGGTTTCATGATCGAGCAGCCTGCCTGTGAAATTGCCACTGCCGGTCATGGCAGGCCCCGGTGTGGGTGCCGTGGCAGCTGTCCCTGGCGTATTGACTGTCAGCTCGTGCAGGTAGATCGTGTCCTTGTTCCCGTCCGCATGCACGCCGACCCACATTTTGGCCGGTTTGCCATTGAAAACGATATCGTCTCGCGTCATAATCCTCTTACCATCCACATACGCCGAGACTTTGTCCCCAACGCGCCGGATCTGCACAGTGAACTCCTCTGGTTGGCCAGGGGTGGTGGGTGGTGGGACATCCGGATGGATAAATTCCCCATTCTTGACCATGACGAAGAACCAGATCGTATCTCCCTGGTAGGGATTGGGGCCTAGAAAGAAGAAATTATGCTTGAGGGGATCCCCGATTACCACGGCGACCCCGTATTCATCGATCCCGGCGGTATCATAAGAAAACGTTGCCGTAAGGGTGAAATCTGCCAGGGTTTCGGAAAAATCCTTAGCCCACACCTGCTCGAATGTGGTGGGCGAAAATTCCAACTCCCCGCCTGCGACTTTCAGCCGCGTGTGGCTGCTCCAGTTTTTGTTCGAACTCAAATCGGCCGTATATTGGATGGGCCCTTCGTCCGCCTCGGGCGTGGGGGATGCCGTTGCGCGCGGTGCGACCGTTGGTGATGGTGTTATTTCAGGTGTAGGCGTTGCATTGCTCGTCGTCAGGCCACAACCCAGAACCGTTAGAAGCGCCAACGCCAGGATTGAAGATTGCAGGAAGTATCTGCTTCGTTTCATGGGAACGATCCTTTCTTATCTTGCCAGTTTGAATGCGATGCTCGGCCTGTGGTGTTGTGATTGCTGGGCGGCTTGATGGGAGACCAGACAGCCAAATATTAATTATTTGTGCGTTGTGCTCCTCCTTGTTGCTGGAAACTCTCTTCACGGATCTGGATGGGATTTCGCATGCCTACCGGGGTCTTCGGTCTCCCCGTAAGTTGGTACCGGTAAGTATACGTATTATAGTACAGGCTGTAATAACAAATCCCCCGATTTCGTGTAAAATTTTACCATCTCATCCTGTGCAAGAGGATGAGTGCTGTCGCCCATTTCTTTGGCCTGTTCGCTGCGCTGATTGTCTGGGTATTGCAAAAGGACAAATCTGGCCGGACGCAGCTTCCGCTATCCAGTCCTTGGAAAGCTGGTCGAGAATTGTCTTCGTGAGCAGGAACGGCTTTTGCTTGACATGAAGATTCCGGATCATCCCTTGAAGCCGGCTTTCTTTACGGTTGTATCTGGCAGCTATTTTACCTTTCCCACCGGCGCGACGTAGACGACGAACTCGTCCTCTCCGTCCACGCCCACCAAAGCGTCCATTTTATCCTGGTCGTACGCATCCACTGCACAGATCCCTGCCCCGATCGCGCCGCACGCCAGGTACAGGTTCTGGCACATATGACCGGAATCCATGGCGATCATCTTGTGCGCGACCAGCCCATAGCGCCACTCTGCCCGATAGGGGATGGTCGTCCAAACGAACACTAACGCGGCATTCCCCACGAACTTCTGCCCCCGGCAACCTTCACTGACCACCCCTGCGAAATTCTCCTCTGGGTGTATGAAATACAATTTATGTTCCAGCGGCAGATAGCGGTATAAGCCGCGCGCCAGTCCCTGCACGCGATCGATCAGCAGGTAGGTTTCGAAGGAGTGGCGCGCTCCGCCCGACGGCACTGTCCGTTTGGTGTATTTACCGTCTCCCGCGACTTCACGTACGCCCTGTGTTGCCCACAACAGAAAGGACAATTCCTCCAGCGTCAGGGGTGCGTCCGTGTATGCCCGGTGGCTTACCCGTGAGCGGATCACCTCGATCAGCGGCGCATTCCCCACCCGAAAATCTCCCGGCGGAACCAGGTCGATCAATACCGCCGCTTCGGGATATGGCTTCTGCACCGGCGGGGGCGGCTCGTTCCTGCGCTGACCGGTTTGCTCATCCGCGAATTTATCCCAGCGGTAGGCTTTGAGGAATTCTCTTTGTTTTTTCATTGTGTTCATCTTAGTATTCCGTTACTCGGTTTTATTGTTGCACTGATGCCTCTCATCTTTTCCCAACTTTCGATCAGGGCTTTTACATTCTGCTGGATCTCCGGCGAATATGCACGCACGTTGTCCACCGGCGAGAGGATGAACCCGCCCAGCGGAGCCAGGTGCTGCATGGCCTCAGCGACCTCCCTTGCCACCTGTTCCGGTGTCCCGCTTTCGACGGTCAAATGGCCGTTGACGCCGCCCCACAAACATAAACGTCCTTTAGCGATCCCTGCCAGTGCACCCAAGTCATATTCGCGCGGGTCGACGCCGACCAGCACATCCACGCCCGCCTCGATGATTGCCTCGACCAGGGGCATGGCCTGCGAGGTGATCAGGTAGCCGAATTTGACGCCGTTCTCGTGCGCTAGCTCGGCTTCCCGGCGCAGATGGGGCTGGAGGTACTTCTTCCAGTTGTCAGGCGTCCAGAAGTCGCAGTTCTCGTACCAGGCGCGCTTGATGTACAAGTCCAGTGGCAGGCGGAAGGCCGCGCCCATGCGCTCGTAGTTCCAGTCAGCGATGATTTGCAGCAACTCGCCCAGAAAATCCGGTTGGCGGTAGGTCATGAAGATCAGGTTCTGTAGGCCGCATAGCCAGCCTACCATGTCCGCGCCGACGCCCCAACCACCTGCCACCAGCAATCCATACTCCCGGGCGAAGTCCAGGTAGGGCTGGCTTTCCTGCATGTACGTTTGTATTTCATCGGACGTTGGCGGGATCAGCAGATAGCGCAGCGGCCTAAGGTCATCCGGCTGGTCGACCAGGTACTTACGGGCGCGCGGGACCAGGTGATCGTCCAGGAAAGGGACGTGATCGCCCCAAGGCCAATCCCGCATCCAGGGCACCTCCACTCGCAGCGTACCGTCTGGCGTTTCGTACTCCTTGACCAGCCAGATATTCCCAGTTTCATTCGCCTCCCTCCATTCATGGATGCGCACACGCGGGTCGTGGCTAACCGGCAGGCCGTGCAGGTTGTAATGGTCATTGACGACTATCGGCGGGCGCGGTGGCAGCTCGACGATCGTATCCAGACCCAGGGCTATTTGTGCTTCGAGGAACTGGCGGTAGTCTGCGCACTGGTTCTTCAAGCCCTTGTACATCATGAACGCACAGGGGGTATGGTCTGACTGCTGGCATTTCAGTGCCCTCAGCAGTCGTTCGTGGGATGTCATTGTTGTTGTCATTTGTTCAATTCTTGTTATGGATGCAGTCCCGCAGGGATGTTCTGCGATTGCACTGCATTCTGCTCGCAGTGCAATGCTCGCGCACATGCCTCGGCAATCGCTCGGAGCTGCTCGACCACCGGTGTTATATAGCAGCCGGTAAACCCTTGTGAAATTATACTAGTTTCGGGATGCAACGCTGGTTGAATTGCCCCCTGCCGACTTGTTTGTCATTGCGAGGCTGTTTTTGACGTGGTTCTCCGTCCAAAACAGCCTCGACCGGATTTCTATCTTACTTCATGGTTTGAGTACGTACACTGTTCTGCGGTCCTTGGTGGCTACGTAGAGATTGCCGTCCGCATCCTTTGACAATGGGCTTGGGCCGGCAAGCGCGCTTTCGCCGCCCCCTGGACCGGTCCAGGCAGCCTTGAAGTTACCGTCCGTGTCGAAGGACTGCACCCTGCCACTGTGATCGGAAATATAGACTGTGTCATCCGCTCCTACTTCGACCCACATAGGGGTGGTGAACTGGCCGTTTTCTGCTCCGGCGCTGCCCCAGACCAGCGGCTCTCCATCGCCCGCCGGGATCTTCAGCGCAATGCCCTCGAAGGCCACCACGCTGAACAGGTTACCCTTGCTGTCCAGGGCGACTTCCCCGGCAGCCGACACCGTCCGCAGGTAATTGCCATCCGTGTCGAAGATGTGCGCGCCCTGGAAATCGGCCACGTAGATGTTCCCCTTGGTGTCGGCGCTGATTGGGCCGGGATTGTTGAATGGCGTGTTCTCGGGCCCGAAGCCTTCCCAGGTCGCCAGGTGGTTTCCAGCGGGGTCGAAGACCTGCACCCTGTTATTATACGAGTCGGTGACGTACACATTCCCATCCGCGCCGACCACGATGAAGCCGCCATCCAGGGGTGGGCCGTCCGGGGGAGGCTCGAAGGCAAACTGACCGGTCTGCGTACCCGCCTCACCCCAACTTGCCAGCGTGTTGCCCTGGCTGTCGAGTTTATGCACCCTGGGCGCGCCGAGTTCGACCGCGAACATGTTCCCATCAGGGGCCACGGCGATGTCGTGCGGGACGAACGGCAATTCAATGGTGCGTATCACTTGTAAGGAAGGCTCCATAACTTCGATCTCCTGTGTCGCGAGTGGTTCTGCTTGTGCGCTGGTCGGCTCGCTGGGCGAGACCGGCGTCGGTGGTTGGGGCGTCGGACTCGCGCAGCCTGCAAGTAACATAAAGATAAGGGACAACAACCATACTCGATTCATCGGAAATATCTCCTTTCAGATTTGGGTTTAGAATCGAACGATATTTCCGTGATCTTACAAGCGGGCGGTATAGGAAATGGTATAGGATTTGAGCGAGATTCGATCAGTCCCTTTCCTGGCGCAATGACTGGTACAGGGCGGTCGTCTCAGCGGAGGGCGGCACGCCCAGCTCATCTTGCATGATCTCGACCAGTTTTTTATACTGTCGTATAGCCAGCGGGTGCTCCCCTTTGAGCGCATGGCAGCGCATCAACGCCCGGTGCGCCTCTTCCATGAGGGCGTCGGTCGCCAGCAGGCTGCGGTAGACCTCGGTGGCGCGGTCATAGGCGCCGTTTCGGACGAGCAGGTTCCCCAGCCTGTCCAGCGCTGCAATATATTTGCCCTGCAATTCTTCGCGCCGTAACGCGCCCCATTCGTCGTGGGACAGGTCCGCCAGGAAATCGCCCCGATAGAGACCGACCGCCGCTTCCAGCTTCGCGATGGCCTGCTCGTCTGTGTCCCCGGCCTTTTCCGCAGCTTTGATGCTTTCCTCGAAGGCTTCCACGTCGTACCAGTAATCCAGCGTGCGGTTGAATTGATAATACCCGTCCTCATAAATCACCCAGCCTCGCCCGCCCAGTGCCCGCCGCAAGTGATACAGCGCAGCCCGCAGGCTGACCCGCAACTGGCCGGGGGAGGCTTCCGGCCAAAAGACCAGCCCGATCTGCTCCTTTGTCCTGGGCGGGTTGGAGGCGAGATAATAGAGCAACTCTTTGGGTTTGGCAAAGGTCCAGTCAGATGGAGCCAGCATCTGTCCCCTGAGATAGACTTCCGTCGGACCCAGCGCCAGCAGCCGGAGTTCGTATTCCGATGGGATGATGGCCTCGCGCTGCTCGAACCCTTGCGTGATCTGCAGTGCAAAATCTGCGGCTTCCGCCAGCGAATAGCTCGCCCTGGCCTGCTGTGCCCGGGACAGGGGCGGCTTCTTCGGATAAGGTTGGAGCAGCTCGAAGGTGGGCGTTTCTTCCTTGAAGGGAGGCAGGCTATGCGTCTGCTTCATTCCTTCGTACACCCCCCACAACCTGGCAGCCACTTCCCAGTCCCCTGCGTTGGCTGACAGTTGAACAACGCCGAGAAAGATGTGTGCCAGGGCATGTTCGTACCCCTGTCCCCCGGTCAGGCGCAGGGCTTTCGAGAAGTGCCCGGCGGCCTGGTAATGGTCACCCTGGTCCAGCGCGAGGAAGCCCAGGCTTTCGAGCGCTGCGACCTGCCATTCCATTGCGCCGGTTTCCTGGGCCAGTTCATAACTTTGTTCCAATAATTTTTCGGCCTGTTCGAGGTTTTCCTGGTCGCGGCTCATCTCTGCCAGACGCCAGAGCGCCTCGGCGCGTAGCCACTGCTGCCCTGAGCTTTGCAGCAGATCCAGCGCTTCTTCCATCAGGTTAAAGGCCTTTCCCAGCTCTCCCTGCCGGTAGAGCACGTTCCCCAATCCGGAAAGGGACATCCCCAGACCCCATACATCCTGGTTGGCGCGGGCGGTCTGGACAGCCTTTTCAGCGTATTCCCGTGCGGCGTTCAGCTCCCCACTTCCCAGGAGCAAGCCCCCAAGGTTGGTGTAGGTGATGACCAGCCCGCGAGGTTCGCCCAACACTTCGAACAGCCTCTCGCTTTCCCGCAACAGTCCGGTTGACTGCTCACTTTTCCCCTGATGTAAGGACATAATGCCCAGCATCAATTTCACATGTGCGACGCCGTAGGCATGCTTCACCGCCTGGGAGACTTCGAGGCTGTGCAGCAACTGCGCCCGGGCGGCAGGGTAATCGCCCAGCAACCAGACGAAGCTGGCCCTGTTGCGCGTCAAGTCTGCATAGGCAAAGGGATTTCCTTCGAGGCCGGGCAGGGCAAGGATTTGCTCGTGCCAATTCTTTGCCTCTGCGTGGCGGTCGGTATAATTCCAAAACCAGTACAAGGCTTTCATCAGGCTGATCGCTTCCTGGTTGATATCCTGTCCTTCGCGCGCTTGAAAAATGGCATACGCGAGTGCGGCTTGCAAGTCCTCGTAATCGGCTTCCAGGGTTTCGGTCCATTGCAGTTGGTCGGGGCCGAGCAGGTGGGGCTCTGCTTCCCAGGCCAGCCTGGCGAAATATGTCAGATGCCGCTCTCTCATCAGGATTTCCTCGCCCGTTTCCTGTATTTTTTCGCTTGCGTACTGCCGGATCGATTCTAGCAGACGGTAACGTGAGCCCGCTTGCTGCCCATCACTTGCCCGAATCAGCAGGGATTTGTCGATCAATTTCCCTAACAAGTCTAGGATTTGCGTTTCCGCCAGCGGCACCACGCTGCAAATGGCTTCGGCTGCCTCGAGGGAAAACCCGCTGGCAAAGACCCCAAGCCGCTGGAAAAGGACTTTCTCGTCGGCGGAGAGCAGGTCATAACTCCAACGGATCGCCTCGCGCATAGATTGGTGGCGTAGGTCAGCGCTGCTCCCTGCACCTGCCAGAAACGCGAGCTGGTTCTCCAGGCGCTCGGCCATGTGTGGCAGGTCCAACAGGTTCACGCGTGCAGCTGCCAGCTCGATGGCCAATGGCATCCCCTCCAGAGTACGAGCGATCTTCACCAAAGCAGGGAGATTGTCCACGTTGAGTTCGAATTTCGGGTGTGCCTGCCTGGCGCGGGAAGAGAAGAGTTGCAGAGCATCGTAATCAGCCACTGCATGCAAGGAGGGAAAGTCTTCTATTGGATAGGAGAGCGGCGGTACCGGCCAGACTTGTTCGCCCTCGACCCCCAGTTTCTGGCGGCTGGTTGCCAGGAAGTGCAGTTCGGGACAAGCGCGCAACAGGGCTTCGACCAACTCCGCGCTAGCTTCGATCAGGTGCTCGCAGTTATCCAGGACAATCAGGATCTCTCGCTGCTGGAGTGTCCCAATCAACGTCCCCAGCATGCTCTGCCCCGGTGCAGGCCTGACTTCCAACGCAGTTGCCAGTGCTTGCGGCAGAGTCTCCGCGTGGGAAACCCTGACCAAGTCGACCCAAGCCATTCCATCTTCGAATGTCCCTGCAATTTCGGTTGATACTTCGTTGGCCAAGCGAGTTTTCCCACACCCTCCCGGTCCGGTCAGGGTAAGCAAGCGCACCGATCTATCTCGAATCAGCAACTTGATCTCACGCAATTCATTTTTTCTACCGATAAACTTGGAAAGGAAAACCGGATAACTCATGAACCTAACTTTCGCTAGAGGGATATCTGCAAGCCAGTGCCTACTAATTATACCTTTCAGACTAAAAAAATCCGGTATTGATAGTAAAATGCTTATGTCGAACATTCTTTAGCCTTAGGAGGCAACCCGTGATTACAGTAGAAAAATCAATCCAGATCAATAAACCAGTGTCAGATGTATTCGCCTTTGTGACGAACGGCGCCAACACCACCAAATGGCAGATTGGCGTCGAAGCCGTGGAGCAGGGAGAGGGTTCCCCTAACATGGTAGGCTCGCGCTTCACGGAGGTACGTAAGTTCATGGGCCAGGAGATGAAGACCATCCTGGAGCTTACAACATTTAAGGAAAACGCTAAGTGGGGCGCTAGAGTGGTCAAAGGACCGGTGCCGTACGAGATCACGACCACTTTCGAAGTAGTAAATGGTGGTACAAAGATGACCACGCGCATCGATGGCGAACCATCCGGTTTCTTCAAAGTGGCGCAGGGCATGGTCAGCGGCCAGCTCGAAAAGAACCTGGAAGAGAGCGGCCAAAAGCTGAAGGAGCTGCTGGAAGCCGCCTAGAGCGTCTTTAAAAAACGGGGTGTGGGGTAACCCCACGCTCCCCCTTCTTTTTAGAAATTATCGTACAGTTATAATGGGAGCCAGCATAGGCTATCATCTCATTCAGGGAGTGCCCGAGAAACTTACCACCAAGCCATAAAGGCCCGTAGTCACCAATTTTTGTATTTGTGACTTTGTGACTTAGTGTCTTCGTGGTGAGAGAGCGGATTTCTCGGACACTTTCAGGGAGGCTCCCATGAAAATCCTTATCGCCGCCGATATGGAAGGCATCTCCGGCGTGACCACCTGGGACCAGGTCACGCCCGGACATTTCGAATATCCCCGCTTCCGCCGCATCATGACCGAAGACATCAACGCGGCCGTGCGCGGCGCGTTCGAAGCGGGCGCAAAGGAGGTCTTTGTCACTGACGGTCATTCCTATGGATCGAACATCTTGATCGAGGATCTCGATCCGCGCGCTTCGCTCAACAGCGGCGCACCCTCGCCCCTTTCGATGGTGCAAGGCGTGGATGAAGTGGATGGCGTGATCTACGTTGGGTATCATGCCCGCGCCGGTTCACCGGAGGCTATCCTGGATCACACCTGGTCGTCAAAAACGGTCGCCAACGTCTGGCTCAATGACATCCTGGTGGGGGAATACGGCCTCAACGCGGCGCTGGCCGGTCACTTCGAGGTGCCGGTGCTGATGGTCACGGGCGACCAGACCGCCTGCTCCCAAACGGTCGAATTATTGGGCGACCTGGAGACGGTGGTGGTCAAGCACGCCTCGGGACGTTATGCGGCCGAATGCCTGCCTCCCAAGGTGGCGCAGGAGATGATCGAAAAAGCGGCCGTCAAAGCGGTCACCAGGCTGGCGAAGCGGAGGGCTCCTGCGCCGTTTGTGCTGGAGGAACCGATCCTGCTGGTGGTGGAATTCTTCAACTCTGCCATGGCGGACCAGGCCATGCGCATGCCGGGGGCTGAGCGTGATGGCACCTGCGTTTCGTTATCCCTGCCAGATATGGTCACGGCGTATAACGCGTTCCGGGCGATGGTGGCGCTGGCTGTGATGGGTTAGTGGATGAAGTTTCATAAGGCTTCTCCCAGCTATCTCATGATCCACTAATCGTCGCATTACATCAGGAATATGCAAAATCTTTTCCGAAACGGAAAAGATGAATTGACGTATTTGTCGTTGTCGGTATAATCACCCCATTAAGAATATTTCCCTAACATTACAGCGCAAGATTGCATTGCTGATACACATTCATAATCAGGAATAACCGAAAAAATGGTTGTGGGGGGGGGGGGCGGGGCCCC
>DAOTXM010000117.1:0-4796 GCA_034435215.1 Anaerolineales bacterium | reverse complement strand
GTTTCTCAAAAGCGAACACTAAATCACACCAAATCGGCTTTTCTGTGTTTTAATGGATGCTATGGCCGACATCCTCGTCATCGGAAGCTTGAACGCCGATCTGGTCGTGCGGACACCGCGTTTCCCTGCGCCGGGCGAAACCATCAGCGGCGAAGACCTGGCGATTATTCCGGGGGGAAAAGGTGCCAATCAAGCCGTTGCCGTTGCCAGGCAAGGCATGTCTGTTGCGATGGTCGGTCGCGTTGGATCCGATAGTTTTGGACCAGCGCTCATCCAAAACCTGCATGACAACCTCGTTGATACCAGCTATGTTCGAACCGATGAGTCTGCCACAGGCACTGCCATCATTATCGTCGATTCATCCGGGCAGAACAGCATTGTGCTCTCACCCGGCGCAAACGGGAAAGTCACAGCGGCGGACGTGGAGGCTGTCTCGTTTCAAGGTAGGGACACTTTGCTGCTTCAGCTTGAGATCCCTTTAGAGACCGTGGTCCACGCAGCCAGACTCGCCCGTCGAAACGGATTGCGTGTCATTCTCAACCCCGCGCCTGCTCGCCAACTCCCCGACTCGCTCCTGGCTTATGTGGACATCCTCGTCCCCAATGAAAGCGAATTGGGATTATTGAGCGGTCAGCCTGTCGCGGACATTGCTTCCGCCAAGGCTTCCGCAAAGACGCTTCTGGCAAGAGGCGTAAAAACAATTGTCGTTACCCTGGGCGCCAACGGCGCACTCATAGTGACCAACGATCAATCACAACACATCCCAACCTTCATCGTGGACGTGGTAGACACCACCGCAGCCGGCGATGCCTTCATTGGCGGGCTGGCTGCTGCGCTACTAAAAGGCAGGTCGCTGGAAGAAGCCGTGCGTTACGGCAATGCCTCCGGCGCACTGGCAGCGACCAAATTCGGCGCACAGCCATCGCTGCCGACACAAGATAAGGTCGAGGAATTCTTGAGGAGATAAACCGCAAAGATCGCTAAGGAAGTATTTCTTTGCACGCTTCGCGCCCTTTGTAGTTCATTAAAAATGTCCCCAAAACGCATTATCATCGACACGGATCCCGGCATCGACGATTCGCTCGCCATCCTGCTGGCGCTGGCTTCACCGGAAGTCACGCTCGAGGGGCTGACAGTTGTGCATGGCAATTGTTCAGCGGAGCAAGGCACACGCAACGCCCTGTCTGTACTGGAACTGGCAAACGCAGGGCAAATCCCGGTGGCAAAAGGCTGCGACCTGCCGCTCGTGCAACCGTCGTTGCTGGCGCCGGAAACACACGGGAACACTGGCCTGGGTTACGCCAACCTGCCGGAACCGCGGACCAAGTCCCTGGTCCAGCACGGATGCGATTTCCTGATCGAGAAAATCCTGTCCAATCCAGGAGAGATCACGCTGGTGGCAATCGGTCCGCTGACTAACGTTGCATTGGCCATCCGCAAAGAACCACGCATCGTTCAAGCAGTTAGGGAGTTAATGATCATGGGTGGCGCTATCCGGCATGAAGGCAACGTCACGCCCCTGGCTGAGTTCAACACCTACGTGGATCCGCATGCGGCGCACATCGTCTACCATAGCGGGATGCCGATTACCTTGACGCCGCTGGATGTGACCTACCAGTGCATCCTGCTGGCGGAGGATGTAGCGCGATTGCAAAGGATCAAGTCACCCATCCCACCGTTCGTTGCAGATGCAACGCGTTTCTATATGGAGTTCCACGACAAATACCAGGGCATTCAAGGCTGCATCATCAATGACCCGCTCACCCTGGCCTTGACATTTGCCCCCAATTTGTGCGATTATGAGGAATACTATGTGGATGTCGACATCTCCGGCGGTGTCTCGATGGGCAAATCCTTTGCGGATTTTTACAAGATGACCGGCAAGCCCGCCAATATGAAAGTGGCTTTGGGTGTGCGGCCGCGTGATTTTATGGATTTATTCGTCGAGCGCGTGGAAACCTTGAGCCGCTCCTTGGACCAAGACGAGGCATGAGAACCTGTCAAATTCAAACAAGGAGGTGCAAATCAAGCGAGATTACTATGGTTTCACCAATTATCATCAGATTCGCCTCATGAGTGAAAAGGAGAATGTGAAAATGAAATTCTTTGATTCGATTAAAAAAGACTTCAATACCATGACCTGGGTGCTCATTCCGGTAGCGATCGCTATCAACGTGGTCATGGGGCAAATCGTAGTATTGCTCAAGCTGCCGGTCTATCTGGATTCCATTGGCACCATGCTGGTGGCCGCATTGTGCGGCCCCTGGGCTGGCGCGCTGACCGGGACACTCTCGAACATCATCTGGGGCCTGGCGATCGACCCGAATGCCTTCCCATGGTGGCCGGTGGCCTTCTTTATCGGCCTGGTGACCGGTTTCTGCGCCAAGGGTGGCCTGTTCAAGAACTGGTGGAAGGTGGTCATCACCGGCTTTCTGGTCGCGTTGACAGCCGCGATTGTCTCAACCCCCATCGCCGTCTACCTGTACGGTGGCATTACTGCCAGCGGTTCGTCCTTCATCACAGCCTACCTGCTCCAGACAGGCAGAGGCGTGGTCGAATCGGTATTCAGCACCAACTTCCTGGTGGAACCGGTCGATAAGATTTCGACCGCCCTGCTGGCCTTCGCCATCGTCCAGGGATTGTCCAAGCGCTTCCTGGCCCGCTTCCCGCGACCGGAAAACGTGGAGATCGAGGAAGGCGCTGGCCGGACACAGTTGTTCATCGCCATTGGCATCGTGATCCTGCTGGTGCTGATCGCAGCTTTTGTGCTGGTCAGAATTCTGGGATAAGATAACTTGTCTTGTTGGGACGGCAGTTGCACTGTCGTCCCAACCTCCATACTATGCACGAAAGACTATCCTTCTACGTCAAACGCGATAGCTCGCTCCATCGCCTCAACCCAGTGACCAAGCTAATGGTCGTTTTCACCCTGGTACTGTTGTCCTTTAGCGTGCCCTGGTACTGGACACCACATCTATTGATCCTGGTCGGCATCATCCCTTTGAGTTTTTTGGGCCATGTACCTCGTGAATTCTTCCGGGTAGCCTCCCGGCTGATCCTACCGGTTTCAGGATTTCTTTTCGTCATGCAAGGTCTTTTCCAACCCGGCGGCACCACCGTACTCTTTCGTCTGTGGTTCCTGACCGTAACGTTGGAAAGTGTGATGTTTGGTTTTGGCAACGCCATGCGTATTTTTGTCATGGTTTCATCGTTCACCCTGTTCCTGCTGACCACTCACCCCAGCGAATTGATGTCCGATCTTACTCGCCGCGGCCTGCCCGGACAGTTTGCCTACGTCATTATTTCCACGCTGCAAATCATCCCTCAAATGGAAGCCAAAGCACAGACTATTAT
Organism: Anaerolineales bacterium; assembly: GCA_034435215.1. Lineage (GTDB taxonomy): Bacteria > Chloroflexota > Anaerolineae > Anaerolineales > Villigracilaceae > JAABUE01. The sequence continues at coordinate 1,442 of DAOTXM010000117.1, read as the reverse complement.
TGCGGCCCAGCGTTCGCGCGGCCTGGACACGCAATCCAGTTTTTGGAAGCGCATCGGCGCGTTGGTGCCACTGGTAGGACCGCTCGTATTTGGCTCGCTGGTCGAAGTCGAGGAGCGCGCCATCGCCATCGAAGCGCGCGGCTTCACCTCCACGCGAAAGAAGACATCCCTGCATGAGATTCCAGATTCCAGCTTGGATAAAGTCTTGCGCTGGTTGCTGATCTTGCTGATCGTTGCATCGTTAGTGAGCCGCATATGGCTATCGTAAACTTGCAAAACGTCACGTACAAATACCCACTGACAGACAATTTCGCCCTCGAAAACATCGACTTGCAAGTCGAGGAAGGTGAGTTCGTGGCGGTCATCGGTCCCAACGGCGCGGGCAAGTCCACGCTGTGTTACACCTTGTCCGGTTTCATCCCTCACTTCTATAAAGGCGAATTGAGCGGCACAGTCGAAGTAGCGGGGGTTGAAACACGGCAATCATCGTTGAACGAATGGGTGCTGAACGTCGGCCTGGCCTTCCAGAACCCCTTCAACCAGATCAGCGGTGCCAAGTATACTGTCTTTGAGGAGATTGCCTTTGGATTGGAAAATATCGGCGTGCCGCGCGACGAAATGAAGGAACGCGTCAGCCGCGCCCTGGAAATGACCGGCATCAGTGACCTGGCCGAGCGCTCGCCCTATTCCCTCTCCGGCGGACAGCAACAACGCGTCGCGCTGACCTCGATTCTGGTCATGGAACCCAAAGTGCTCGTGCTCGACGAACCGACCTCGCAAATGGATCCGATCGGCACGCGCGAAGTCTTCGCTGTGATCCGCACCATGGCCGAGCGCGGCATGACCGTGGTGCTGGCTGAACACAAAGTGGAATGGATTGCCCAGTTCGCCGACCGCGTCATCGCCTTGCACGAGGGTAAGATCCTGCTGGACGGTAAACCGGGTGATGTGCTCACTTCTGACTTGCTGGACGGCAAAGGGTTTGGCATCTCACGCTATACATCCACCGCGCGGGAAGCGCAAAAGCAGGGATTATGGCCGAAGGAACGCCGTCTGCCTGTTACATTGGATGAGGCGATAGAAGGTTTTTACCGGAGATAAACGGAGATGAACATAAAACCATCTTTGTTTATCCCTGTTCATCCCTGGTGAATTCTTCATGAAAATCGAAATCAAAGATCTCCATTACACCTATCCCGCAGGGGTCAAAGCCCTCATCGGCATCTCGCTGACTATCCAACCTGGGGAACAGGTTGCTATCATCGGGCAGAACGGGGCTGGGAAAACCACTCTTGTCAAGCATCTAAATGGTCTGTTGCAGCCAACCTCCGGGTCTGTATTGATCGGGGATTGGGATACGAGCAAGTACCAAGTGGCCAGACTTGCCTCGCGCGTGGGTTACGTCTTCCAGAATCCCGATGAGCAGTTGTTCACCAAGACCG
>DAOTXM010000116.1:0-2265 GCA_034435215.1 Anaerolineales bacterium | reverse complement strand
GAATCCAGCACATTGCTCTGCAAATGCTGGACGTTGTACAACTCGGTGAACTTGCGCCCGTCGTCGGGCGTGAGATACTGGTCGAACTCCTTGAACGCCTGCCGCCCGAGGTTATTGCGATCCACCAAAAACAGCACGCGCCTGGCTTTGGCGTGCTTGATGAGCCGATAGATGAAACTCACCGCCGTAAACGTCTTGCCCGCCCCGGTCGCCATCTGAATCAACGCCCGCGGACGATTCTCCGCCAGCGACTGCTCCAGGTTGCGAATCGCCTCGATTTGCGCGCCCCACAGCCCGGTGGTCATCAGCGGGAACTGCGTCGGCATCGCGCGCAATCTTCCGCGCAGCGTTGTCGGGGCAGGGCTCGCCCCTGCCCTTGCCTGGGCGAGGGCATCACGGGCGGATGCAAGATCCGCCCCTACCAGATCCGCCAACGTCTCCGGGCGATGGAACGTGAACACCCTGCGCGAGCGCGGCTGCGGGTCGCGCTCGTCGCGGAAGAACGTCTCCCCGCCCGTGCTTTCATACAAAAACGGCAGCGGCAGAGTCACATGCGGAATATTCCCCGGCAAGCCAACCGAATACCTGGCCGCCTGCTCCGCCACCCCCGAAAGCGTTGCCCCCTCCGGCTTTGCCTCCACCACCCCCACCGACTTCCGGTCCACGAACAAAAGATAATCCGCCCTGAGCGGAGGGCCTGTCCTGAGCGTAGTCGAAGGGCCGCCCTTGCCCGCAGTCGAAGGGCCTTCCAGCGGAAACTCGCGCACCGCCACCCCGCGCCCCGCGTAGAGATTCATCTCATTGCGAGATTGGACGATCCAGCCGCAGGCGGTCAATTGACGGTCAATGTTTTCGCGGGCGAGGGATTCGGGGGTGGGCATGAGGTTGATTACTATTTTGGGATAGAGAAATTAGGACAAGTAGCATGATAAGGGATATCTTCGCCGACCAATTGTCGTTATTCAAGTTTTGTAAAGTTTCTACCAGCAATATTGCAAGCTTTCTCTAACCAGGATTGTGGATTAATATCCCAAAAAATGACTTCATTCTGGCTCGCTGACACCAATATTTTGCCATTCGCCAACATAAAAAGCCCACCATCTAATATAACATCCGAATTGCCTTTAAAACTATACCTTTTTATGGGATTTTGAGGATCAGATATATCCCATAAAACGATGGTTTGATCCTCTCCGCCCGATGCTAATGTTTTACCATCGCGACTAAAGGCAACGCTGGTTACTGACCGTAGATGTGCATTATGAATTATGTTCAACTGGTCAACTTTAACCGATATCGTATTTGTTAAATCTCGGCTAAACGATGTGTTCCATAGTGTAATAGAATTATCTCCATTCCCGCTTGCAAGCATTTTGCCATCCCAGCTAAAGGAAACGCTTTGAGGATTGTAAGGAGTCAATTCGCCGACAATAGCAGGTTTTTTATCATCAACGAAAACCCACAATTGAACAGAGCATGATGCTACTGCAATGATATCGCCGTTTAGAGTTGTCGAGGTGTCTTTAGAAGGGCATGCAGAGGCATCAAGTCGACTACCTTTGGCCGGTTTTCTAGGATTAGATATGTCCCATACAAAAACAGAAAGGTTGTTATTGTCCGTATCTTCACCAGCAAGAATATAATTTCCATCGACTACAAAATAGTCAGTAGTATTTAATTCAATTATCTGTAATGGTTTAGTGTAATCTATATTATTGGTAAGGTCCCACATATAAACCGTGGGAATATAATTTGCAAAGGCGCCACCCAATGTCGCGAGTTTGCCTTCGTCTGGACAAAAAGTAAGTTTGATTACAGGTTGCAATGGATGTATGGTTCTTTTGCTTACAAATCTTAAGTATGTTGGCTCAGAAACATCCCATAACTGAATATAACTATTGTCATATCCTATTGCAAGAAAATCACGTTTGGGGCTGTAAGCAATATCATTGATCTTTATATTGTAGGAAATTCGTTCTTGCCAGAGAGAGGGGGTACTATCTTCTGCAATGTTCCAAATAACAATCTTTGAATCATACCCACCTGTCACCATAATTTTTTCTCCAGGATGGAAAGCCATACTGTTTATAAGATTGGCATGACCAGAGTACTTTGTGATAAGTAATATTTCCTTAGAAAGTGTCTGAAAAGTCCTTATTTGCTTTGCCAGATTGTCAAATCTGGCAAGTGTGGCAGGTTATCCGCTATTCAGGCTTGGATTTGGCAATCCAAGCCAGCGTTAAATTGAGTTTTCAGACACTCTCT
>DAOTXM010000115.1:0-3371 GCA_034435215.1 Anaerolineales bacterium | reverse complement strand
GGACCGGCCAGCAACGCTCCGTGATAGAGATACAATCCGCCGCCCAGGCCCAGCCAGATAAAACCGCTGAACAAGCAAATCGCGATATAGCGCGTCAGCGGGTTGGGGTGATGCAGGTTACGCGTGGCAATGTCGTTTTTCAGGAACCAGAGCGCCAACGTCAGCATGGACAGGCCGCTCAAGCGCGCGCCCAGATCGAGAACGAAGGTGGCAAGCAGCGTCCCAGCCAGCAAGGAGGCGCCGAAAAGGACGAAGAGGCGGATCTGTCCCTTTGACGGACGCAAGACGCGGTTCAGTTCGAGGCGCTCGCCGCCAATGGTCAGGATCAGGAAGGTTATCCACCAGAAGACGAGCTGATAGATGGGGAAACCAATCATCCATAAAATATTTCCAACCAGCCAGGCAAGCGCGCCCAAGGCCATGGTAACAGTATGGATGTGGGGCTCCCGGCGCACCATGACGGCCAGGATGCCCAGCGTACCGAGGCTGCTAAGAGTCATCAACAATGCACCGAGGAAGGGCTGGAAAAACAGGCTGACCCAACCCAGGCCGGCCAGGATGGGCACGATGAACATCCATTTTTGGCGGATTGCAACGGCGCGTTCCAGGGGAATAAGCACGCCCAGGAAACCGGAGACCATCAGCGGGCCGTGCGCCAGGGCCAAATTGGGCAAGGACGGCAAAACCCAGCTTAACCGAAACAAGCCAGCCCACAACGCGAACAGTAAGGCCAGGATTGCCAGGGCCAGGAATGGAATATAACGAGTATTAAGCTTGTTTTGCATGGGGATATTGTACAGGATTCGCAAGATCGTTCTTTGCGCCAGGACAAAGAAAAGGGTGATGAGCTTGATCTGAAGCCCATCACTCCTGGTTGCTGATTACTGAACATTGACCACCGGAATTAATCGCCTTTTGCCAGTTTATCGATTTCCTTTCGGTCATCAATCACGCGCGCCAATTTCCCATCCCGCATTTGCAGCACGCGATCCACGTATTTGGTCATGCGCAGGTCGTGCGTGACCATGATGCCGGCGCGCTCGTTTTCGTGGATCAGGTTGGCGAAGGTCTCGACCACCTGGAAGGCGCGTTCGGTATCGAGCGAAGCGGTAGGCTCGTCGGCCAGGACCACGGCCGGGTTGTGGATCAGGGCGCGGGCGATGGCCACGCGCTGCTGCTGTCCGCCGGACATCTGCCCGGGCAGGTTGCGCAGGCGGTCGCTGAGTCCGAGGCGCGCGAGCAGTTCCGCGGAGCGCATCCGTCCGGCTTTGTTCGCCTGTCCGTTCAGGCGCAGCATCAATTCCACGTTCTCCTGCGCGGTCAGGAAGGGGATCAGGTTGTTGGCCTGGAAGGTGAAGCCGATCTTCTGGCGGCGCAGCTTGACGCGTTTACGCTCGTTCAAGCGCGACAAATCCTGCCCGTCGATCAGCACCTGTCCCTGGGTAGGTGTCAGCAAGGCCGCAAGAATAGAAAGCATGGTGGTCTTGCCCGAGCCGCTCGGCCCGACCAGCGCCACGAACTCACCGGATTTGACTTCGAAAGAGACATCGTCCACGGCGTTGATCGTGCCGCCGCCCTCGATGTTGAAGGTTTTGACTACGTTACGAACTTCCAGTGCAACTGCACTCATAAAGACTCCTTAACTCATCCCTGAGCGGAGGGAGGAGAGACAGCGACGACCGCAGTCGAAGGGTAAACTCCTTGCAAACGCGCTTCGACTGCGCCCCTACGGGGCTCCGCTCAGCGAGACTATTTATCCCAACTTCAACGCCTTGAGCGGCTCGATACGCACAGCATAGATAATAGAAACCATGCCGCCCAGCGGGCCGATCAGCAGCAAGGCAATCACGGCCAGCAGCGAGCGCGTACCGTTGAAGGCCAGCGGGATTGTGGGCGGGAAACCCAGCGAGAACAGGTACGTCAACCCGCCGCCGATGCCCACACCGATGGCTGTCACGATGATGATTTGCATGACCGCCGCCAGCCCGACCGCCCCGTTCGACGAACCGATGGCCTTGAGCACGCCGATCTGCGGCACCTTTTGCAGCACCTGGATCTGGAAGAACCCGCCGATCACCAGGATGCCGATCAACAGCGTGAACGCGCCCTGCGTCTGCACCGTGCTCTGCTGGGCCGAGTAGCCGGGGATGTTGTTGATGGTCGTTTCGATATCGGCCACTTCGATGTTGGTCACCTGCGCCTGCAAACGCGTCTTCATCAACTCGACCTGCGCCGGGTCGACCAGCTTGACCGCGATGATGTTCGGGTACGGCGTCGAATCGCGCAGGTCCGCTTCGGGCTGCGGGCGCATCTTCTCCCAGCTGGCAGGCGGTACGAAAATCGTGGGCTGGAAGAAGTAGGACTGCCTGCCCACCAGGCCGACCACCTTCAGGTAGAAGAATTCATCTTCGGTCCCCTGGGTGGAGCGGATTTCGATCTCGTCGCCGACTTTGATGCCCGTGCGCAAGGCTACGCCCTGGTCGATGACGGCCTCGCGCGCTTCGCCCGTGCGGAACGGCCTGCCCTCGATTAAGGGAGGCATGCCCGGCCGGTCAGGTTCCGCCGCCAACATCGAGATCTTGAGCGGTTCCTCCAACGAGACGATCTCGCTCGTGGACGTGTAAACCGGTCCCGCGTCCGCCACTCCCTCCACTCGCCGCACCGCGCGGACGGTATTGGCATCCAGCCGACTGGACGAGATGATGTAGTCCGATTTCTCGAGGAAGACGATCAACTGGGCATCCAGGTTGGCAACGTACTGGCGGTTCCCATCGGCCAGTCCCTCCCCCAGGGCGGCGATGAACAACACCAGCAGGGTGATCAAGGCGATCACCAGGCTGACGAGGAAGAAACGGCCTTTATTGCGCCAGATTTCTTTCAAAGCAAGGTAAAAAGCAAGGAAAAAGGTTTTCATAAGTTTCTACGTCCCTGAGCGGAGGAAGGAGCGTCAGCGACGACCGCAGTCGAAGGGCGGCAAATGGCGCTTCGACTGCGGGTCTCGCTACGGCGGAACAGCACCGCCTACTCGACCCTCCGCTCAGCGAGAATAATTACGGCGCTACCGGCCCCTCGAACGGCTGGCTCCATTCCATCCCCATCACGCCGTGCAACAACAAATCCACGGGCGGGTGATCGGCGATATCATCGTAGTAATACGGCAAACGGACGCGGCCATCCGTGCCGATAACGAACGTCCCGGCCAACTGCATGGCGTCCTGTCCGGCAGGCGGAAGTTCCATGTTCCAGCCGCGTTCCTGCTTCAGCCGCCGGTTGGACTGCCACACGCGCCACGAAAGGAAAGTCTGCCACAGGTTCGCCCGCTCCAGGCCGTAGGCGCGGTAGGCCTCCCGCGCCGGGTCCGCCAGGCACAA
>DAOTXM010000114.1:0-7521 GCA_034435215.1 Anaerolineales bacterium | reverse complement strand
CCCCCCCCCCCCCCCCCCCCACCCCCTTTTTTCGGGCTTTCACCAGCCATTTCGTAATCTACTGACTATTAACAATTCTGCTTGTAGAAGGATACGATGTGTGGTAGAATGCTGTGCTTGCGCGAGCAAGCTTGAACTCTGGAATTATAGCAAGAAAGGAATTTGCAAGATGGCTAAGTGTGCCCACTGCGGAAAGACGACAACGTTCGGCCACAACCGGTCGTTCTCAATGCGTGCCACCAATCGCACGTTCAAACCCAACCTGCAAAAGGTGACGGTCTATGAGGGCAATCGTAAAGTCAAGAAGGTGCTGTGCGCCAAGTGCATCCGCACCATGACCAAGACCAAGGCATAACTCGTTCCTTCCCTGACTAATGAAAATCGCGGCTCATGCCGTGATTTTTTTATTTCGCAACGCCGCAATCCCCGCCACAATGCCCTGCGGATGCTTGAACACTGCAGTCGCAGCTACAAAGGCAGTTGCGCCCGCGGCTTTCATCTCGGGCAGAGTTTCGGGGGTGATGCCGCCATCCACCTCCAGCCAGGCGGACGAGCCGATTTCATCCAGCTTGCGGCGGATTTCAGCTACTTTGCCGGTCATTTCCGGAATGTAGGTGCCGCCGGAAAACCCCGGGTCGACGCTCATCACCAGCACCAGGTCCACGAAAGGCAAAACTGGGAACAACGACGAAGCGGGAGTCCCCGGGTTGAGCGTTACACCGGCCTTGCATCCTAACGCTCTGATATCCTGTAAGGTGCGGTGAAGATGCGGGCAGGTCTCCACGTGGACGGTCAAATGCGACGCACCTGCTTTGGCAAATGGTTCAAGCAGGTTTTCCGGTTTTTCGACCATCAGGTGCACGTCCAGTGGCAGGTCCGTCCCGCGGCGGCAGTGCTCGACGATAAACGGTCCCATGGTCAGGTTGGGGACGAACTGGCCGTCCATTACGTCGACGTGGATCCAGTCCGCGCCCGCGGATTGGCAAGTTTGCAACACCTTGCCCAGGTTCAGGAAATCAGATGAGAGAATAGATGGGGCGAGGATGAATTTTTCGGACACGGATTCCACAGACAGTTTTGAAATCAACGGATAGGTGGGTTATAGACGAAATAAACCCACATCCAGAATGGGATCAGGCCGCCGACAGCGATCAGGGCCAGCAGGCCGAGAGCAACCGAGAGCCAGTCAATCTCCACGGGCGGGGCGACAGGCACAGGATCCGGGTAATAGACCGGTTCCGGCTCTGGCTGGTAGGTTGGGGAGGCTTCGGGTGTCAGCGAAAGCTCGGGGGCGGGTTCCGGTTGGGTTTGTGTCCCAAAGCGTAAAAGCACGCGCCCAAGCTGGTCCGCAGTGCGATAGCGCGCGGAGGGCTCTTTGGAGAGCACTTTTTCGATGATTTGTTCGAGGGGTTCGGGGATATCCGGTAAATATTCGCGGATGGGATACGGCCGGCGGTCGAGGTGCATACGACCGAATTCTTCAGGCGTGACGGCATGGAAAGGCAATGAGCCGGTCAAGATTTCATAGAGCACAATGCCCAGGGAATAGACGTCGGAAGCCGGAGAAGGTGGTTCCCCGGCCGCCTGCTCCGGCGAAAAATACTGCGGCGAGCCCCAGACGACATCGCTGCGTTCTTCCGGATGAATGGTTGCCAGCGCACGCGCGATTCCAAAGTCGGTCACTTTGAGGCGTTTATCGGGTGTGACCAGCATGTTGTGCGGCTTGACATCACAGTGCACCAGGCCAGCGCGGTGGGCATATCCAATCCCTGCGCAGGCTTGCACGATCAATGGGATTGCTTCTTCGATACTGAACCTGCCGCGCTGGCGTACCAGGGTTTTCAAATCCGAGCCGGGCACATGCTCCATGACGATGAACAACCGCCCACGATCCAGCCCGAAATCGTGCACGGTGACGATATTGGGATGCGACAAATTGGCTGCCGCACGCGCCTCGTGACGGAAGCGCTCCTGGAAGGATTTATTCTCCGTATAGTCAGCGCGCAACACCTTGATGGCAACATAGCGCTCGAGCATCAGATCACGCGCGCGGAACACTTCCGCCATGCCGCCAGAACCGACTTTCTGGAGGAGTTGGTAACGGTTGTTGAGAAGTGCACCTTGCATAGCAAAAATGATTATATCATGCAGACCTCACTGCCCCTCCCGCCGCTTTTCGCCCATACATGCGTGCGCACGTTCTCACCCCCAAATCCGGCCCTTTTTACGGCAAAACTTGAAGAACCAGCCAAGGAGGGCGGGGTGGGGAAGAGAGGTCAGGTATAATCGCCCCCATGCGCAATGCGCTGGTCGTCTATAATCCTGCGGCAGGACGTTTCCCGGTCAAACCGTTCCTGAAAGCCATCGAGACGGAACTTGTCAAGGCTGGCTGGCGAGCGAACATCATTGCCACCCAGAGCGGCGAGCATGCCATCCAGCTTGGCAGGCAGGCCGCGGTCGAGGCATACGAGGCGGCTTTCGCCGTCGGCGGGGACGGCACCATCGGTCAGGTTGCCAGCGGCTTGCTTGGCTCGGAGACCGCTTTGGGCGTCCTGCCGGCAGGTACATCCAACGTTTGGGCGCAAGAGCTTGGTCTGCCGGCATTTACCTGGGCGTACCCCGGGCGGTTGCAGGAAAATGCCCGCATCCTGGCAAACGCGCCCATCCAGCGCGTGGACATGGGCCAGTGCAATGAATTTCCCTTCATGATGTGGGCAGGCATGGGATTGGATGCCATGGCCATCCATACCATCGAGCCGCGCGTCCGTCTCGAAAAATTCTTTGCTGTACCCGAATACGCCGCCTCCACCATCTGGAACGCCAGCCAGTGGAGCGGCATCCGCCTTCGTTTGTGGGTCGATGGGAAAGAAATCGAAGGCCACTATCTTGTGGCGGTTGCCAACAACATCCGCCGTTACATGGGAGGCCTCTCCATCCTTTCACCGGATGCTTATCTTGACGATGGCCTGCTAGACCTTTGGCTTTTTCGGGGAGACAGCTTGGCCGATGCGTTCCGCATCGCATACGCGTTATGGCGCGGGCAACATGTAACTTCCAACGAGGCTCAGCGGATCCCTTTCCAGACGTTGCGGGTGCAGGCAGAGTCGTCCTTCTTCGTACATATGGATGGCGAACCCAAAGGCACCGCGCAGGAAACGAACATCACTGTGCACAAACAGGTATTGAGATTGTTGATGCCGCCTGACTCCCTGCATCTCTTGCAGAATCCAAGATGAACCATGAACCGTAACGATTTCTCTTCACTATTCAATATCAAGGTCCTGCTTGGGGCGTTTGGCATCGCCGGGTGTCTCATCGTCATCACGCTGGCCTCCATTGGATGGACCAAACCGGATCCGATCCGGGACTACGGGTTTGCCCCCGCCGATTTGACTGTGATCCCGGCCCCTACCTCCACTCCCAATGTCACACCCACCTTCACCCCCGATCCGTTGATTGTAGGCACGCCAACCCTGGCTCCTGATGTAATTGGCGTGGGCGGGTACGTGCAGATTGCCGGTACGGATGGCCAGGGATTGCGGCTTCGTGCTGATCCCGGTCTAAACGGTACCCCTGTCTTTCTTGGATATGATGAAGAGGTCTTCGAAGTCCGCAAAGGCCCGCAAGAAGCAGATGGGTACGTCTGGTGGTACCTGGTTGCCCCCTATGACGAGACTCGTGCCGGCTGGGCGGCTGCGGATTTCCTGGCAGCCATTCCCTCACCATAATCTGGATAGGAGCAGGGTAACCCCGCCCCCATAGGAGAAAACATGAACGAAAAACCAACCAGCATCACTGCCAACAAAAAGACTCGCGAATTCACTGTCACATGGAGCGATGGACATGTCAGCGTTTACCCGTTCGGATTGTTGCGCGCGGCCTGTCCATGCGCATCTTGTCGTGGCGGGCATGAAAACATGGGCAGCGAACCTGATCCGAATGTCTTTGGAGTGGAACTGGCAGAAAGCCCTGCTACTCGCATCGCAAATGTCGTGGCAGTGGGTTCATATGCACTGTCCATCGTGTGGGAAGATGGGCATGACTATGGAATCTTCAACTGGCATTACTTGCGGGCTTTGTGTCCCTGCAACGCGTGTCGTGGTGGAGGATGATTTTTGATGCGCCAGGAATACGACTGCCATATAATCAGTACTTCACGAAAGTTGAAAGAATATCCGAAACCAGCCATTTCGCGATTTACTGTAGAATAAATAGAGGCCGCCCCTGTCGACACGACGGGGGCGGTTGTTGATCCTAATTCGCTGCGGTTGGCGATGGCGTTCTGGTTGGTGTGGGCGTTTTGGTGGGCGTCTGTGTTCTTGTAGGCGGTAATGTCCGGGTTGGAGTCGCTGTCCTGGTGCCTGTTCTGGTCGGCGAAGGAGTAAAACTGGGCGTTGGCGTACGGTTTTGGTAAAGATGTTCCTGTGCTTCGGCGCGCATCTCACTGGTCACTGCACTGCGGGGCAATGACAGTAATGCCTGCCAGGAATCAGCAGCGTTACCCGGTTCTTTCCGCTTTTCGAAGTTGAGACCACGCCAGTAATAGGCCAGAGCTTTCTCTTCATCCGTTTCTGCCATGGACAACACTTTTTCCCCTTGAAGATAGGCGTCCCCAAAATGCTCCTGGAGCATGTAGGCGCGCATCAAAGCGATATTGGGCTCAAATTCGTCGCTGGAAACCCGTTCCAGATCAGATACGGCAGCATCGGCTTTACCTGCTTCCACATAGCACAGGCCACGGTAAAGATATGACTGCCGCTGACGCGAGTCCATCGAGATGGCAGCGCTCAAGGCTTCGATGGCCGTTTCGCAGTCGCCGGCGCGGTAATAAGCTTCACCGATCATAGCGCGCGCAGTTGCGCTGCGTGTTTCGTAACTGACATATGTTTGCAGGACTTCGATCGCTTCTGCATGCCTGCCCTGTGCCAGATAGATTTCCCCAAGCGTAAAGTAAACTGGTAACATGGTCGGATCCGCCTCGTTTGCTTTGCGCGCAGCGATTTCTGCTTTTTCCGGATTATCGAGCACCAACTGAGCACGCGCCTGATAATAGTAGACCAATGGGGAGCCGGGTAGAAGCCGTTCGGCAGTTGCCAGATCGGCCAACGCCAGCTCAGGATCGAGATGATTCAGGTGGAAGATGGCGCGGTCGAGATAGACTTCACCGAAATTGGGGTCTAGTCGTATGGCTTCGTCATATAGCGCAAGGATATTTGCATTTGGATCCTGGAGCAGACGGGCGCGCGCCAATCCCAGATAAGCGGGACCAAAGGTTGGATCGATGCGCAGAGCTTGTGTGTAAGCTTCCAGGGCGTTACGAAAATCGCCTTTGAAGCGATAGGCTTCTCCGATGTAATAGTAAGGGTCAGCCGCATTCGGTTCGTTGCGGGCAATCTCGTTCATCCCGGAAATGACTGTGTCCCACTCCTGTCGCTCGTAAGCAGCCTTCACCACCCGGTAGTTATCTATGGACTGGGGCTCTCGCGGCGTGTTGACGTATAAGGGCGTAGGAGTATGAGGCGCATTCAACAATTCCGCCAGCGGGACGAGGGTACCTCGTCCCGTAGGAACTTGTTCGGTCGCATTGACGAAAGTAGGCGTGAGTGTGTACGTTGGGGATGGCCCAGCCGTGTAGAAGATCTGGGGTGCCAGACGTCTGCCGCTGGGCAGGATCAAGCCGAACACCGCCAGGGCAATGACGGCGACGCCGATGACTCCAAACCCGATCAGGCGCCCTGCGGGGCTGGCGATGAAGCTCTTGAACGTCGCTTTTTCTTTGGGCTTGTCGGAGGCCAGGCCAAGTTTCTCCTCCCACAGGCGCGGACGGTTCAACGGGAATGGCGGGATGTTCTCGTCGGGTGGGATGGCTCCCAGCAAAACCAGCCCTCGTTTGGCGGTAGCATTTTCAGGGTCCAGTTGGTGCGCTGTTTGCAGACAGTAAATGCGTTCCTTATTGGATTCGACCGCCGCGCTCAACCAAATCCAGTACAGAACGTTGTTCTGGTCGGTTTTTAGCAGTTTGGTCAGCAGATCTTTCGCCTTGGCCTTGTCGCCTTCGCGCAAGGCGTCGACCGCTTCCTGGAACATGGTATCTTCTGCCATGTATAGATTGTATTACATGCTGGGAGTTGGGACAAGGCAATGAGCTTGCAATATCGTTACTCGTGGAACTCTTCCACCTGGTAGATCAAGACATCCGGGTGTTTTTTGCGCCACAAATCGGGAGCAGCGCCCATTTTGTAACACAGGTTATCGAGAAATTTTGCCGGCTCGGGCAACTTCTCCCAGACCTGTGGCAGAAAGGTGGCGCGGCGTACGCCATCGCGCAAGACCACACCATCCACACCGGGGCGTAGTTTGGACAGTAAATCTTCGGGGGAGTCGTACACGAGCGGGACCGGCGGCGTCAGGCGAGAGACTTCGACTTTGATCTGCGAAAGTTCTTCCGGTCGTACATTTGGAAACCGGTAATCCTGCAGCGCAGCAGCGACTGCGTGTTCACGCACATCCTCCGCCAGGGGTTGATAGGGTTCGAGCGCCCCGATGCAGCCGCGCAGGTTGCCATGCACGGTGAGCGTAACGAAGGAAGCCCCTTCTGCTTGCAAGCGCGGCGGCAGGGAGCGAAGATCGAGCGGCGGCAAGTTCAGACCGCGCACACCATCTTCCAGGGCCTGCCGGGCCAGTGTCAGAAGTATTTGCTTCTCTTCATCTGTCAGTTTGTCTTCGGTCATGTTGCCTCCCACCCTCCAGGGGAAATCTACTCGACCAGTTTTCGATATTTTCTATCATGATAAATCAGCGGTTTGCCTTCACCGTTGCCACGCGCGGCCATCACTTCAGCCAGGAAAAGTGTATTCGTACCGATCGCTATTGCCTGGGTGACACGGCAATCGAGATATGCCAGGCCTCCCTTGATGAACGGTGCACCTGTGACCAGGGTCTCGGTCTCGATGCCTGCCAGGCGGTCTTCCACAGATGGCAGACGCCCCGCAAAGCGGTCGGAGATGTCCTGTTGACCATCCGCAAGGACGGTCACAGCGAAGGCATTGGCCTGAGAGACAAGCCTGTGCGTGCGGCTGCCTGTTTGCAGGGATATGATGATCAGAGGCGGCTCCAATGCAACGGAAGTGAACGAACTGACAGTCATGCCGTGCCGCTCGCCTGCGTGGGAGGCGGTTACGATGGTCACGCCTGAAGTCCAGGCGCGCATGGCCTGGCGAAGTTGTTCGGGATCAAAGATAGCGGATGGTTTCATATAGCTTTCATCATCAGGTTCTTACGAAATTTGAAAGAAGACCTGAGAGCAAGGATACGGGGTTTGCATCTGCTGGTATCGCGCCCCTGCTTTCGGGCTTCTCCCGGTCATGTCGTGATTTATAGATAATGAGGATTCGGTAATTCATTTTGAGTAAGAGGGTCTCTGACGGAAGTAGAATTGGTTATCCAGACCACTACAACCGAGAGAGACCCCCATGACAGATTGTACAGCACTTTCAAAAACCACGGGCACATTCTTGTCGC
>DAOTXM010000113.1:0-63771 GCA_034435215.1 Anaerolineales bacterium | reverse complement strand
GCATACGCACGCTCGCAGACCCAAATCCGGCCTCCTCCACGACAAATCCTAAAGGACCTTTAATATCGCATGGGGGTGAGAATTGAACCTGTGTTACAGCGCTCGAAGGGTTAAAAAAACTGGGCATGAGAATTTCCTTGAGATAAGTTATCGCAGGTCTTGCAGAAGTAGCTGCTAATAAGTCATTTTACGGCAATAAAATGCTTCTGCAAAATTTTCAGGGGAATTTGACTCCATTCCTCGCAACCTCAAGATCGCCAAGAATGTATCTTTCGTAAACCAATGCCTGCCGGTTTGAGTTTTGAAATGAGATAACAAGTGCTCTACCTTCCACTGACAAATCGATTTGTCCAAATGAACAAAAAAATTGGGAGAACCCAAGTCTCCATCATATTTAGGAATTTCATATTCCAGGATCAAGTGATTTCGAAAGGTATTCCAGGTCAGCTCGGATAGGAGGCGATGATCCTGGTGAAAATCCTTTCTGTAATGGGTAAAAATAATGTCAGGTTCCACTTCAGTCTTTAAAGTCTCAATATACTCTTTGATTTCACCACCAATATAGGGAAAAAAACCATCACGGAATCCCTTTATAACGATGTTTTTGTCTTTTACATCCTTTAGAATCGCATTCGCACTGCTCAGCGCCTCTTCAGTCCTGATCCCTGTCGAACCGAACACCACCCAATCCACCTTTAAATTCGGGAATTCCTGAATGAGTCTATGGATCGTTGCGCCGCAACCAATTTCGATATCATCGCTATGCGCCCCAAGGCATAAGACCTGAAGCTTTTCGTTTTTTTTATGCTTTAAATTAAAACCCAGCACTATGCCTCCAATCCACAGTGTGCTATCGACATTTTCGATACATTCCAACACTCACTTGATCGTTTGCCAAACAGCCCAGGGTCTCTCGCCTCTTATATACATTTCATCAAACATCTGTTTTTCCTTGAATGTATCCATGCCAGCCCAAAAGCCTTCGTATCGGTAGGCAATTAACTTATTCTCGTTCACCAATCGCTGAAAAGGCTCCACGACCAATTCTTCACCTTCTTGGATATATTCGAAAATCTCTCTTTTAAAGATGAAGTAACCTCCATTTACCCATGTGTCAGTCTGTCTGACAGGAGAGATACTTTTTACCAAGCCATCCTCTTCCATAGACAGAGTATGAAACGATTGGGATGGTTTGACACATAAAAGACTGGCAACTTTATCGTGTCGATAAAAATAATCTATGTAGTCTGGCAAAGATAGATCTGTCAATCCATCTGAATAGTTAGCCATGAAGACAGATTCACCTTCCAGGTATTTCTCGACCATTTTCAACCGTTGGCCAATATTTGCCTGCAATCCTGTATCGACGAAAGTAATCGTCCAATCTCCAATATCACTCGTGAACAGAGATATGTCTTTTCCCCCATTTGTGAGGACAAAATCGTTCGACATCCACTCGGCATAATTCAGAAAATATTTCTTGATCAAATCTCCTCGATATCCCAGGCAAAGAATGAAATCCTTATGCCCATAATGGGCATAGTAACGCATTAAATGCCAGATAATTGGCCGATACCCAATTTCGACCATGGGCTTGGGTATCGTTTCTGAATACTCTCTGAGGCGCATGCCCATCCCACCACAAAATAAAACCACCTTCATATGCTTATTTTCCTTTCATTAAAAATCAATGAAATCTCTTATGAAAACACAGAAACTTCTGGAATAGGTACGATGAAGTGCCCGCCCCATTCTCGTATATAAGACAATTGTTCCATGATCTCGTCTTTCAAATTCCACGGCAAAATCATCACATAATCCGGTCGGGTTTCAAGGATCTTGTCAGGAGCGTAAATTGGAATATGTGTGCCCGGCGTATATCTTCCATGTTTGTAGGGATTACGGTCCACAATATAATCGATAAAATCCGTGCGGATCCCACAATAATTGAGCAGTGTGTTGCCTTTCCCAGGGGCACCGTACCCGGCAATTACCTTACCATCTCGCTTAATGTCGATGAGGAAGGACAATAATTTGCGCTTCGTCTCCTTGACCTGCTCAGCAAAATTTTCATAGTATTCGAGCTTCGCGATTCCGTCCCGCAGTTCTCTCTCCTTCATTTCCTTGACGGTCTCACTGACAATCTTCGCACCGTCACTGTCATGGCAGGCATAGATCCTGATCGAGCCCCCATGCGTGGATAGTTCATCCACATCGAACAACCTCAAGCCATGGGCTGCAAATATCCTTTCAGCTGAGTAAAAGCTGAAATATGAAAAATGTTCGTGGTAAATCGTATCGAACTGGTTTTGTTCGATCAACCGAGACAAATGAGGAAATTCAATGGTTATAACACCGGACGGATTAAGAAGTATTTTCAGCCCCTCCACGAAGTCATTTAAATCCGGCACCTGGGCAAGAACATTGTTGCCAATGATCAGATCAGCTTCTCTGCCTTCCTTTACTAGTTGTTGAGCACACTCCGAACCAAAAAATTCAGTCAGAGTAGGAATCCCTTTTTCTGAAGCAACCTTTGCCACATTTAGCGCCGGTTCTATCCCGAGGACCGGAATTTTTTTCTCTACAAAGTATTGAAGCAGATAACCATCATTACTGGCAACCTCCACCACGTGGGACTGTTGATTAAGGCCAAATTTCCTAATCATTAATTCCGTGTAGTTCTTGGCATGCTGCAGCCAACTACTCGCATAAGAAGAGAAATAGGCATACTCGGTAAAGATTTCTTCCGGGCTGACATATTCCTCGAGTTGCACCAAGAAACAGCGCTCACATACATAGGTATGTAACGGATAGAACGGTTCCATTTGATTCAGTTGATCGGCGCTTAAGAAACTTTCACACAGAGGTGACATCCCCAAATCAACAAAGGTATGGCGTAATTCTGCACCGCAGAAACGGCATCTTTTTTCATTTAAAAATTTTTCAACCTTATTATCAGGAGTGTTCATTATTTTTGCCATGATAATATCCAGTTTCTATTGGTTTCATCGATTGGATTTCAAATCGTCCAGCGTAAGGTTGCATCCAGATCCCCAGCACTTAATAGCAGGTTGATGTGGTCGATCCTTTTATACTTTGGACCCTCAAATTCCTCCAGCTTAATCCCATGTTTTTTATACGCGTTATATAGTTCCTCGGCTCCGCGCCTGGCAGTCCATTGTGGCTTAAACTTTGGAAGCACGCGTGCTATTTTGCCAAAATCCACTCGATAGGTTCGTTTATCCGGCTCGGCATCCTTGGCATACTCGACCCGGCAACCAGGGACAGTCTCCTTCACGATCTCAGCCAGGTCGCGAATACGATAATTTTCTTCGTTGATGCCTACATTAAAGGCCTGATTATGGACCAAATCCTTGGGGGCGTTTAATACGGCGATGAAGGCCCGAGAAATATCTTCGATGTGTATTATGGGGCGCCAAGGGCTTCCATCGCTTTTGAGATAGACGAGCCCAGTTGTAAATGCCCAGGCAACCAGGTTGTTAAGAACAATATCAAATCGGTGGCGAGGCGAAATACCATATGCGGTTGCATTGCGCAAATAGCATGGACTGAATTTATCGTCTGCCAGTTTGGAAACATCGCGTTCCACAAACACCTTCGATTCCCCATAAGGTGTAACCGGATGAAATTCCGCTTCCTCAGTGAGCATTTGGTCACCTGCAGCCCCATACGTGCTACAGGAAGATGAGAAGAGAAAACGGGATATTCCAACTTGCTTGGATAGCTCAGCCAACCGAACCGAGGCCTTGTAATTGATTTCATAGGTTAGTTCTGGGTTTAAATTGCCAAGCGGATCGTTCGACAGCGCAGCTAAATGTATAACCGCATCAAAACCTTCTAAATCGGATGCAACCACGTCACGAATATCTTTTCTTATCTCAGGAATCTGGGGAACTCCTGCACCAAACGTACAACGCCGGTACAAATCGCTGTCCAACCCAACGACATCGTGCCCCTCTGAAACCAGCATCGGAGCAAGGATTGTGCCGATATAACCGTTATGACCTGTTACGAGAACGCGCATTTTGCCTCCCAACATTTGATCTGATGAAAGTCTTTCATTCAAAAATCCCTTTCTTTTGAGTAGTTGATTGGAAATACCACCTGAAACGAGACCTTAAATCATACATTACTCTTCAGGTGCCTCAGTCCCACATTATTCACAAGAATGGAGTTGCGATCGTTTCCGCTTCAGAAATTACCTTATGGGCTTTAACAAGAAAATCGGCTCCTAAGAAAAATCCCATTATACTCCGCGACAGAAATTCCAATTTTTTCGATGTTATAACAGATAAATTTGAGAACCATCTGTCAAGCGGCATTAACCATAAGTTGAAATTGTAATAAACGGTATCTGTCACTACGAAGTGATGATGGGATAGAATATCCCTTAGGTCCTTGATCGTTGCCAATTTTTCAAGTGGTTCCTCGGCAATGGGTCGCCATCGCAGTTTTCTCAATGCGTTAAATAAGAATCCAAAGTAGACATGATGTTCCCACCACCGATAAATACTGTATTGGTTTTGCATGGACAGGACGACGATCGAATCATCCCGCATTACCCTGGAAAGCTCGGCAATTGCTAATTCCAGATCCTCTACATATTCGAGTACTCCCAAGCAAATTCCTCCATCAAAAGATGCATTTGGAAACGGTAGATGTTCCATGATCCCTACCGCTAACTGCATGGATGCACACTCGTCTGAGGTTCTACAGGATTCTTTGAGCATTTCTTTCGACAGGTCGATCCCAAAATATTTACCCCCGTTTTGCAATATATAGCCGGCTGCTAATCCCGGGCCACAACCGACATCTAGAAACTTAAGCCCGTCGACGGCGCCAAGCATTTCATAGGTCATCCCGAGTCGCGAGTGAAACATGGGAGATACCTGCGATAAATCTTCATTTCGTTTAGGATAGAGCTTTGCAATCAGGTCAAAATGATATTTGATCCGGTTCCTGTCTGAAATTGATCTCATTTCTCCTCGACGCATATAATTGGACATTCTTATACCGGTCAAATCCTCAATGTCCTTCTGAAGCGATCCGGACCATCAGAGTAATTCACAAATCAACTAAACTGATATCAGGTCTAGGTTTACTCCAATTCTACCAAGAATTCCTTCGCCCAGGGTACAGCGCCAGGGCTATCGCATCTAATTTTATGTTCAAAACTGGCGTTTGATGCTTGAAAATGACGTTCTAACGTTAGTTTTCGCAGGATTCAGCGCAACTTGCCCGATCTTTCCATCTTCAAAATCTTTGCAGAGGCATGGACTTGCCAGTTTGAAGGTTTTCGAGGTAGGGCGGAACACCAGAACGCCATGAAAAGGCTGAAAAACAGCCAAAAATCGAATTTAGATGCGATAGCCCTGGATAATCAATGCCTTTAATGATCTTTCTATGTGGATGTATTTTTATGGTAGAGGGGGCGCGGGTGAAGGCAACAGATCCTCGAAGCTGCTGCCAAAGGCCAGGGTGACATGTCCCATGCTCCTGATGTCATGCAGAGGTCGTTGATATTCATTGATCACTGATTTATAAGTTTCTTTGCGACCGTACCTGCTATAGGCAATTTCGTAGACAAACACCCCGGTGGCATCGTAAGGGCTGATTTGTTCATAGGACCAGGAGGCAGGATCCAATAAATACGGCACATAGGCATCAAACACTGTCTCCAAGCCCTGGTTATGACTGTTGCGATATCCGTACAGATCTACCCCATAGTGTCTCGCGATTTCCGCTCCCTGCATCATGGCATTGAGCGCAAAAATAGAATAATCGAGAGATCGTGTTCTGCCCAATTCCTTGGCCATGAATCCCTTTTCATCGATTTGAAATTCCGTAATGCTTTTCCATTGATCTATTGCATAATCCATGGCCCCTTTGTCATTTGCGGTATGAGCCAGGGTCATCAAGTAGACCAGACGCCAGTTCTCCCAGTTGTTCTCCCTCTGCAGGGTGCGTAAGCGATTAGCGCTCACTTGGGCCCAGGATTGCAGGGCGCTTTTGTCACTGTCAGGGAACCCGGGATAGTTCCATAGGAGATCGATTCCATAAAAGGCAGCCGGCATGGTAATCCACATCTCAATTTCATTCCCGGAGCCGGTGCCTGCACTCAGCAATGTAGATTCATCGATAAACCAGACCTCGATCAATTGGATGGCCTTGTCGGCATACTCGGAATTCCCGGTAAGCTGATAGGCCAATCCCAGGTCGAGAATTGCGTCGGCGATCTTATCACCTAAAAGGTAGTCCCCCCGATGCGCAAAAGGATTATAAACTCCGTCGGTTAGATAAGGCGCATCTGTCTTCCAGACATGCCCGCCGCCGTCATCTGTGACGCTTCCCAGAGGTAGCGATAGATCCTGATTGGCTTTGGAGATAAAGGTGTTGTAGGCAGATTTCCACGGTTCTTGATCAGCGGCGATATGCGCTTTTAATTCGTCGATCTCGGATTGATTGAGATATAGATTCGGATGCACTGGTGAAAAGACCGTAGGAACTGGGGGGACCGCAGAAACTGGGGAGGCCGTAGAAACCGCAGAGGCCTCCGGGAGGGAGCATGAACACATGGACATCAAAATGAGAAGCAATAGACTTTGATATAGTCTGGTTCTAAAATTCATACGATAATAACGCATAACGATCAATCATCTTCGTAGCAACTCTTGAAGTACCCAGAATCTCTAAACTAGCTTGCCTGATTTTTCTGTTGGTTGCTGTTTTAGTCTCATGATAAAACGAAGGATATGTTTCTGAGCGGCAACCAATATATCCTTGCACAATGCCAAAAAGTTGTGTGCATAGCGGATAAAGAATATCCATCGAATCACATTTGCATAACAAATCGTGCGGTCATATACATTCAATGGTGCCCTTTGTATTGCATTCAGGCAACCAAACAAAAACAGCCATTTCGGCAATACGATTTTGTCTTCTAGAGAGGTATCGAACCAGGCGTGGCGCGCTCGCTCACTATGCCAGATACCTTTCGTCGATTGTTCTGAATGATCTCTTCGTAAAAATAAGTACTCAGGCACCACATAAAACCTACCATAAAGCGCTAATTCTGCGAGAAATACCAAATCGGCAGATGTGTAACTTCCATGAAGCGCTGTTTTCAACATACCACTTACACGCATCAAGCCAAAAATAAAATTGCCAGACAGGTTATAAATGAGAAAATTCCGAAATCTCTTTTTAGGATCGTTAAAATTTGCATCTACTTTTTTATAATCAACATTTCTCAAATGTTTTCCTTTTTCATCGATCAGGCTTGTTTTTGACTGGCATAAAACTACATCCGGATTCTGATCAAGGACCTCCACACATTTGGATAAAAAATCAGGTGCAATCTGATCGTCACATGCAGCCCATTTGAAGTATTCCCCCTTTGCCAGGTGAAAAACGTGATTATAGTTGGGAGCGGCGCCTAAGTTTTTCTCATTCCGATGATAGCTGATGCGTACATCTTTTTGAACATATTCCTGGCAAATCTGCTGTGTTCTGTCGGTCGAAGCATTATCGGAAATGATAACTTCAAAATCCTGATAGGTCTGCGCAAGGATGGCGTCCAATGCTTCCGCAATATATTTCTCCCCATTGTATACAGGCATTCCAATACTTACTCTTGGCTTTGTGCTGTCCATTCAACAACCTCCATATCCCAGATTAGGTAACTGTATGTCAAATGCAAGTTTGACTTGGGATCTATAAATCCGGACGGTTCGCTTAATTTACTACACAGTCCAATAATTATAGTTACTGGCATAAACGCAGGCCCGGTATTTTCTCAATCTCAGGCTGAAATCAGGTCACATGAAACATCGATATCAGCAAGGATTTTTCCTATTTCCTCGATATATATCGGATTCATCACAAGAACTTTATCAGGCCAGTAATCCCGCAGAAAGTCAGGCGATACAACTTTCTGACCCGTTCCAGGAATGTACATGTTTTGCTTGCGCGGATTTAGATCCACAGCATATTGTATCAGCCCTGATGAATCGACCATATTTAGAAATGTAACCCCTTTTGAGCCCGTTCCCCAAATAACAATCCGTTGGCCAGCCCGGGCCATCTGGCTAAGACGGATTTGCCATGCATCCAACTTGCTGCAAAACTTATTGCTAAAAGTATCTAAATAATCTGAAAATTCCAGCAATTCCTCGGAACGGGCGGGTAAGTTTTTCCCTGGTATAGCTTCAAGGCAGAGAAATTGCCCCTCATAGTCTTCCGCCAGGTCCACGACATGAAAACCGCATTTCGAAAACAAATACCGTAGCGAATTAGGGGTGAAATACGAGCAGTGTTCATAGATAATGTCCCAAATTCCCAATTCGCGGAGGGTAAAAAGAGCATTTGGCACCTCAAAATAGACCGCCGTTGTCCTCCCATTTGAAACAGATCGTCGAATGTTGTTTAGGAATTCAACCGGGGCCTGAATATGTTCCAAGACATGGCGGCATATAATTAGGTCTGCTTGATATTGGCTATAAGCTGCTGAGTAAAAATCTTTTATGATAGTGATTTGGGGATTCGAAACCTCACCCATTGATTCTGTGACATAACTTGGGTCGAAGCCAATCCCTCGATTGCTACCAAGATTGCAGATCAACTCGAGAAAATCACCTCGTCCACTTCCTATTGCAATAATTTCTTTATGGTAAAGGTCATAACGCTCTATCAGCTTATTTGCCAACGCTTCAGCGTAATTTTGAAACTTGGGAGAAAAATACAACGAATTCTCATACCCTTGAGCGTATTCGATTATTTGGGAATCAAATAAAACATTGAAAATGTGCCCACAGAATGTGCAATATCCAAGCCGTATTCTTCCTCGAGGCGCATGTATCGCTTCTTCCCGACTCGAATAGAAGAAATTACATAGAACCGGCATTGGCTCTAATTCAACTACGAACTTAATAGCTCCTGATCCGCAAACCGGGCAGTTGGTATTAAACATTAAATTGGACTGTTTGCCCATAAAATTTCTTTGATCAGCCCTCATCAAAAGTACTGCCAACAGAAACCAAGTTGCATGAAACGCCGATTCCAGTAAGAATTTTTCTTATTTCGTCAACATATATCGGATTCATCACCACGACAATATCCGGTTTATATGATCTTAGAAATTCATAAGACACGATCTTTTGCCCGGTTCCAGCCAGATACATTCCATGCTTGTTCGGATTGATATCAATGACGTACTCGACTTCATTTTGTATCTTAAGGGTCGTTAGGAACGCAACAGCTTTGGAGCCTCCACCCCAAATGACGATCTTTTTTCCTGACAAGAACAATTCAGTAATCCGCTCTCTCCATGCATTGATCACCTCTGGACATTTCAACTGGAAACCAGCGACATCCTTCTCAAGCTTCGACAGTTCATTTGACTGAAACCGAATAGGTTTATCCGTCAATTCAGCAGGCTTGGCCTCAATCATAAGATACTGGTTGTCATATTCGACGGAATTATTAATCACTTGAAATCCACAAAGTTGGAAGAGATAGTTCAACGAATGCTGGCTGAAGTAAGAACAATGCTCATAATAGATGTCCCAAAAAGCAATTTCCTGTAAAACATACTGGGCATTCGGAATCTGGAAGAAGACGATCGTATTTGGCTGATCACGCACGGAACGTGACACCATATTTACGAATCGAAAAGGTTCTTGGATATGCTCTAAGGTCATCTTGCAGCATACAAAATCAGCCCTGTATTGTCTTGCATTTTCCTCAGTATAGTAATCTTTGATAAATGTAGTTCGGTCTTTCGCAGAACCGGTCCATTTTCCTTCAACATAGGCCGGATCAAAACCTATCCCAGTATTCTGACCGAGACCACACAGCAAATCCAGAAATTCTCCCTGCCCGCATCCGATTTCTATAATGCGTTTTCCATGCAGGTTATATAGATTGATCAGGCGCAATGCCAGATTGCGATGAAATGTATTAAAGGTATCGGAATACGTTTGGGTAGCATCATAATTATGCGTGAAATAGTTTTGCAACCCGGGGTCGAAAGAAATGTTCGCTATGAAACCACAGGTAGGGCAATATCCCAGACGAATATCACCCTTTGGAAATTCCACAGCCTCTTTCCGGGAAGATAGTAGCAGCATACTGTGGACAGGAACCTGTTCCAAAGCATAAAAAACCGACATGCCTATCGACTGGCAATTTGCACAACGAATATCAACCTGTGGCAGAGTAGAAATCATGATCAAATCCCTGTTAATTCAAACCACTTTAGCTTCCGGGATAGGCACAATGAATCGACCGCCTTGTTTTTTATACTCAGCTTGCTGGCGCATTATTTCATCAGCAAAGTTCCAGGCCAGCAAAAGTGTATATTCCGGTTTATCCTGGAGTAATTTTGAAGGTGGGTATATGGGAAGGTGGTTGCGTCCCATAAAACGTCCATGTTTATATTTGTTCAGATCGACAATATAATCCACTAGATTCGCATCGATATTCAAATAGCTGAGAAAAGTGGCGGCTTTGGCCGCTGCACCATAACCAACGATCCGCTGCCCTTGTTTTTTCAGGGAACTGAGCAAATCATAAAGCTCTTTTCTAATTTCTTTGGCCTTAGAAGCAAATTGATGATAATAATCGATCCGGTCCATCCCTTTGTTCGCTTCTTCGAGAAGCAGCTCTGTTACTGCCTTACT
Organism: Anaerolineales bacterium; assembly: GCA_034435215.1. Classification (GTDB taxonomy): domain Bacteria; phylum Chloroflexota; class Anaerolineae; order Anaerolineales; family Villigracilaceae; genus JAABUE01. Next base: position 53,071 of record DAOTXM010000113.1, on the reverse strand, counting down.
GGGCGCCTCATGATGCTCGACAAAAATTCGCAGGGAACCACCATACGTGGGGATACGGCGAACATCATTCAAGAACAGGCCGTGCGCACGGAAAAGATTATTCAAAGACGTGGCTGAGAAATAACACAAATGCTGATGATACACCGTGTCAAATTCACAGTGGTCGACCATAGCGCCAACATAGTGCATTTCGATCACCGCGACACCTGTATCCTTAAGAATTAACTTCATTCCTTCGACAAAACCATTTAAATCTGCAACGTGAGCCAAAACGTTATTGGCGAGGAAAACATCGGCCATTTTTCCTTCAGATTTCAACCTTCGCGCCAGGTCCAGGTTGAAGAAAGTGCACATTGTATTGATGCCGGCATCCTGGGCAGCCCTGGCGGGTGCTAGAGCTGGATCGATCCCTAAGACTGGAATGCCCTTACTGACGAAATTCTTCAGCATGTAGCCATCATTGCTCGCAGCTTCAATAACCAGGTTATCCCTGGTTAATTTGCGAGTCTCCATAATGGATTCAGCGCTTTCCGCAAAATGGTTGAGAAGAGACTGAGAAACGGAAGAAAAATATGGGTATTCTGTATAGAATAGAATCTCTGGCTCAACAGTTTCAAGGATTTGTACAAGAGCACAATTATGACAGAATACCAAGGTGAGTGGTACGCTAATTTCGGGACCGTCCAGTTGGTCCGCGTTTAGCAAGCGATCAGCCAGGGGTGTTTCCCCGTATGACAATACCAATTCCAGTTCGCTCGAGCCACACGAGCGGCAGGATTGTTCTGTTTTATAGACCATATGCAATCCTTGCTTAATGGACCGACCGCCAGCGTAAATCTTCGCCCAGGCGACCAGTACTGATCAAGTATTTAATATGGTGTATACGACGATAGCGACTGCCCTCGAATTCCTCTGTCTTTAAGCCAACCTTTCGGTATGCATCATATAACTCTTGAGCCCCTTTACGGACCGTCCATTGCGGTTTGAATTCTGCCAGGACAGTGGCAATTTTGTCACAATTCACCCGGTAGTTGCGTTTATCGGGACCAGCGTCCGCAGCGAATTCAAGCTTGCTGCCGGGTACGGTTTCGATGACGATCTGGGCCATATCCTTGACACGATAATTTTCCTCCGTTCGCCCGACATTAAAAGCCTCATTATGGACCAGCTCGCGGGGAGCATTGAGCACAGCCAGAAACGCGCGAGACATATCTTCAATATGAACCAATGGACGCCAGGGCGTTCCATCGCTTTTCAAATGCACATTTCCGGTGGTGAAAGCCCAGGCTACGAGGTTGTTCAAGACCAAATCGAACCGCAAACGAGGCGAAACGCCATAGGCTGTGCCGCTGCGCAAGAACGTCGGGCTGAAGTCATCGTCAGCCAACTTCGACACATCTTGCTCAACCCGCACTTTGGACAATCCATAAGGCGTCACCGGATTAAATTGTGCATCTTCGCACAAAAAATCATCTCCAGCAGCGCCATAATTGCTGCAAGAGGATGCAAAAATAAAACGAGTAATTCCCGCTTGTTTGGCCAGCTTAGCCAATTTAACGGAGGCTAAATGATTGATCTGGTAAGTCAATTCGGGATTCAGATCCCCTAAGGGATCATTTGATAGCCCCGCCAAGTGAATGATAGCATCAAAGCCCTCTAAATCGGACAGATTGACATCCCGAATATCTTTATTAATCGATAATACATCCTTGGTAGTATTTTCCTCGCCAAATGTCGAGCCCTGGTAAAGGTTGGTATCCAGTCCCACCACTTCATGACCGGCAAACAGAAGCATTGGAGTCATGATCGTACCTACATACCCGTTGTGACCGGTTATTAAGACTTTCATGTTAGTCCTCCCAGACTTTCCATGGTGGATTGCCACTTTGCCATAGTGACTCTAGAATATATTTTTCACGGAGCGTATCCATACACTGCCAAAAAGAAGTATGTCGATATGCCATCAACTGCCCATCTTTTGCTAGATTCTCAAGGGGCTCTTTTTCCCATTGCGTCGAATCTCCTTCGATGTAATTAAAGACTTGCGGCTCTAAAACGAAGAAAGCGCCGTTAATCCAGCCTTCTCCAGCTTGTGGCTTTTCGGTAAACGAAGCTATTCTATCACCATCAAATTCCATATGGCCATAACGGGCTGGTGGACGCACAGCCGTCAATGTGGCAAGTTTCCCATGTGAACGGTGAAACGCCAACAAATCTTGAAGATCAACGTTTGACACGCCATCTCCCCAGGTTAGCATGAAGGTTCCGCCATCTAAGTATGGTTCCAACCGCTTGATCCTCCCGCCAGTCATAGTTTTCAAGCCAGTATCGATCAATTCGACGTTCCAGTCCGGTTTTGTCCCACCATACATATCCAAATGACCGGTTTGCAAATTCACCCTGATGTCACTGTGCAATGCACAATAATCCACCATATATTTCTTAATGATTTCACCCTTGTACCCCAAAGCGATAACAAAATCCTTGAAGCCGTAATGCGCATAATGGCGCATAATATGCCAAAGAATGGGTTTACCTCCAATTTCGACCATTGGCTTGGGAATAATTTGGGTTTCCTCTGCCAGACGTGAACCCCAACCACCAGCTAGAATTGCTACTTTCATAGAAGCCTCCTGATATTGAATTTGGTTCTTCGGGTTTGGCCGTGAAAGGAAGCCGGATTTGAGGGTGCGATTTTGTCTCGCTTCGATCTTAATATACGCTACCTTTCAGCGCCAAAAAAGATGTCTTGTTTGTACTAAAGCGAGCATGAGACCCGCCGGAATCAGGAAGCCCAAAAGACAAGGGATTGGTCCGCCCGGAGGGACGGGTGTGGATGTAACAGGAATGTCCGTTGCAGTCAAAGTGGGAGGCAAAGAGGTATTCGTCGGCGACATCGCAGGCGTTGAAGGGGGATTCCCGCAATTCGCTCCCTTGTTCTCATACCAGACCACCTTGCTATGACTCCAGCCAATCGAGATGATGTCCAGGTCGCCATCGCCATCGAGGTCGACAACCTGTGCGCCGTCGTGATGTTCGTCTCCCTGATATACCAGATGTTCTTGCCATTGATTTCCAACTCCATCAGCATTCTCGAAGACGAGCAATCTGGCTTTGGATGGATCATCCAAATTGTGTTCGCCCACGATCGCATCGACATCCCCATCCCGGTCGATATCGGCAACATCCAGGCTCATCGGTCCCACCACCGTCGCAATCGCATGCTCCTGCCAGACCGCTGTAACATCCCGACCCTGCTCATACCAAGCCAGTTTACCAGTCACACTGATCGCCTCATAGCCAACGACTGCATCCAGGCGACCATCTCCGTTGATGTCTGCCAGGCGATTCCGGTCCGGGTCGCTTTCGCCATAGGGGGAGCCGCTGGTCTCATGGAGAAGACGCGCATTCCAGGATGAGCCGTCCTGCTCCAGCCAGATCGTACCCAGCAGAAGATCCAAATCCCCATCCCGGTCGATATCTCCCATGCTGAGAGCCTCATCCTGCGAGACGGTTGAGATTGTCTCGATCGTCCACGAGTCGATGAGCGGATTGGGAGGCACTGATAGCATCTGGACGCCAGCCCCGGACGAGTGCCAGGAAAGGCCCACTTTCAAAGCGCCTCCAGACTCTGGCCCCCCAACTGCTACCCCTTGCAGGAAGTCACCCGCCCCCCGATCGACATTCGTCAAAATGCTGAACGAGCCGGAACCGTCATTGTGCGCCCAGACAAAGCGCGGATCTTCATCCGAACCCTGCCCCATCGTGCCCAGCACATCGACCAGACCGTCCCCGTCGAAATCATAGACAGCCGCCATGTTGTTGAGCGGCTCTCCAATCGTTTTGCGCCTCCAGGGGTTGTCTTGATCGCCAGGATTCTGATACCACCAGCCGCCTGTAACCACATCCTGTAATCCATCATTGTCTATGTCAGCCGCGGTAATAAAGATGGCGCGCCAGGGTCTGTTCGCATCGATCACCTTCCGCTCCCAACGATCCAGGCTTGTTGGACAGGTCTGGTTTTCCCATAACTCGACCTGATTGCCCTGCCAGTTGGCGCCATACAGGTCGGCATCCCCATCGTTGTCGAAGTCCAGGATGCGCATACTGTGGGACCCTGTCGTTGCGATGACTTGTTTCGTCCAAACCTCCCCAACCCTATCCTCATTCAAGTACACTTTGACTTCATCCGGATCCCTCCCCTGCTGCATCTCTGCCGCTGCGATGTCCAGATCGCCGTCATTGTCCATATCTGCGACACCAACGAAGTGGTGGACCGTTTCCACCTTATCGTCGACGATGTGCTCCACCCAATCGGCGCTTTTGGGATTCACCGGCGCCTCGAACCAGGATAGGCGGTAGGTTCCTCCCCCCAGTTCAGATGGCGCCAGGACAATATCCAAGCGGTCATCACCGTTTACATCTCCTGTCCCGACGAAAGCATTCGGGTGAGCCCAGCTCGGCGTGTATGTGTATTGTGTCCAGAGGCTGCCAGTAATATCCCCGGTATTTTCGAACCATGCTCCGCCGATGACCACATCTTGGTCGCCATCCCCGTCCACATCCGCCACTTTCAATCCCTCTCCATTGGCGCAGGGTACCGAGCGGTGCATCCAGGAAGTGGGATTATCTTGTTGGTAAAAATGCAGTTCATCCCCTCCGCCCCCGAATTCACCCTGGTTGCGGGCTACTAGGTCTGCGTCCCCATCCCCATCGAAATCGCTTATTTCCACATCATGTAGAACCCGGACCTCGATAATGTGTGCCGTCCAGCTCGGATTTTCATACCACCGGATATCCTCAACGGTCAGCACGACCACATCGTTGTCTCCGTCCTGATCGACATCGACCACCTCCCCGTCCGTACCGATCTCGCTTTCACCATCGATTGTATGCCTGGTCCAGGATGGGTTCTCATACCATACCAGTCCACCTGAAGAATTCCCCCCGGCAATCAAATCCACCAATCCATCGCTATTGAGGTCACCGACGGTCTTCAGCCAGATATCGCCAGGCCCCTGACTGTCGACAACGATATGGTTGAAAGATAAAGTAGCTGCTGAACCTTCCCGTATAGCCAAAAGTGCGAAAACGAGCATCCCCATTACACTGATTAGGAAGAATAAACTTAACCTTCTCTTACCAAAAAATACTTTTCTTCTTTTACTCACACGTTCTCCTTTGCTCCTACCCGACTTCACCGATAAAAGCTGTTTTTAGTTTTAGATATGAATAAACGATAAATTTCCGAAGGGCGAGCAACACATCCTTTCCCAATGCTCGAAGGTGTGGCGGAATGAACGCCCAACGAACGATTTGCATGTAACAATATAAATGCTGGTAGATATCCAAGGGGGCGTTCCTGACAGCTTTCATATAACCGAACAGACATTGCCACTTGGGCAATACGATTTTTCCTTCTAAGGAGGTATCGAACCAGGCGACGCGACTTCTCTCGATTTGCAAAGCTCCTTTTGTAGACTGTCCAGCGTGAAACCTTCGATAATATAACGGGTCAGGAATTATATAATATCGGCCATAGAGCGCTAACTCGGCAAGAAATACCAAATCGGATGATGGATAACTTCCATGAGGGGAGGTTTTTGCAACGCTGTCCACCCGCATCAGTCCATAGACATAATTCCCCGACTCGTTTTTGAGAATAAAATTCTGGAATCTCTTCTGCGGATCCGGCAGATTTGCATCCGCCTTGTAAGCATATTCACCTAAATATTGCCCGTGTTCATCGATCAAACTCGTCTGCGGCATGCATAAAACTACATCCGGGTGCGTATCGAGCACCACTACACATTTGGATAAAAAATCAGGGGAGATTTTATCGTCATAGCCAAACCATTTGAAATATTCCCCTCTTGCCAACTTAAAAACAAGATTATGGTTGGGAGCAGCGCCTAAATTCTTCTCATTCCGGTGATATCTTATTCGCTGATCTTTTTTAGCGTATTCCAGGCAGATTTCCCGGGTATGGTCGTCCGAGGCATTATCCGATATGATCAATTCGAAATCTTTATAAGTCTGGGCAAGGATGGAATCCAGTGCCTCTTCCAGATATTTCTCCCCATTATATACAGGCAAACCAATGCTTACTCTCGGCTTGGCGTTTACCATTCAATACACTCCATTAAAAACTGATAATTATGAATCGGTACGTTCAAGAGCCAAAGGTGTCACCGCACTTGACAACCTTGGAATGTATCGATTAATTTTTTATTGATTTATACAGCCTTCTCACCAGAGCGTACAACCCAAGATTTAGCAATAGTTGGCGCAGGCGCATTTCAATTTTCCCTTTTAGGTTCATTGGCTTGGGATTAATAGGCCAATTCAGCAACTCTGGCCAAAGACGCTTGATCATACGCTGGAATAGCAAATAGTCGGGTTCCCGGCGATATTTTACGGGCACACCCAGCATCATGGTCATCAGAGGACGATAATTAAAGGGCGAGAAGGACTCCTGGGCGATATCTTTCTCCAACCATACCTGGGACATCCATGATCCCATATCATGTTCCCAATAAAACAGATCCCATAATTCCATGTTCGCATTGTCACATGCTCTCCTGGCGCCCTTGAACCACTCTTCAAGACGTTCAGCGATGAATGGCAATTCCTCCCATCCCGCATAGACAAATTGACTTGACGAAACAATTTTGTCAGAAATTCCATACGGGTAGTAAGCACATCTAACGATTTCGGCGCAGCTCCCCTTCATGGCCACCCGATCTTGAGGGATCTTCCTTAAAATTTCAAGAGCCAGTTGTACTGTGCGCTGATCCGCAAAATCCACATTTGCGTTGTACAGGCGATGAAATTCCGGATCGAGTTCTGACCTGCAATCCAGGATCTGATAATCGAGCTCTTTGTAACTACCGAATATCGATTGCGGGATCATCACGTCAGGGTGTTGTTCTGTCATATGTCTCAAAATATGGGTATAAACCAACATTCCATCGGCAACACTTTTTGAGGCAGCCAGGAGCAAGCGGCTATCCCAGCCCGCGCTGAGCGAGAGCGCCAACTTGTAACGAGCGTTGGCTGCCGATATCAGCTTGGCCAGCATGTCCGCAGACCATTGCGACGCCTCTTCAATCCTTTGTTTGGCAATGGGCTGATTTGGCCAGTACCTTTTTTGAACAACTTTCCTCATATCCAGATAATGATTGGGGACCAATTGATACGTATCCTCATACAAACCGATCCCACAGGGCAATACAAAAGGTAGACCAGAGTTAATTCTGTCTCTTTTATAGGAGGATTCGTTAAAGGCATGATATCGGTCCGACGCCTTTAGTGCGAAAAATTCGGAGAATAAAAGCGGCTGGGAGGCAAGATACGTATTTCCGCTCACCTGCGCATAGAATACAGAACGAAGTCCACAGGCATCGTGGAAAACATAGATCTGGCTCGAAAATGCAGCTATTAAGACGAACCGACCGGCGAGATTGCAAACAGCAGCCGAAAGATCCTCGATCGAACTGATCTCGGCATTAATAATGGCGTTGATAATATCTTTATTGCTTCTATCAGGATAATAGGGATCGATGGCATACCCCAACAGGACCAATTCGACATTCCGGCTTTCATCGGAAGTGGAAGTCATCTCCAGATCTGGATGAGCATAGATGTGCAACCCTTCCTCTGCAAATTCATAATGCTGCCAATGAGAAAATTTGTCCGATGGTTGGAATGTAGCAGCAAATTGACGTCGGTACCTTAGATCAATTCCCGACAATCCAGGGTCATTTTGTGCTTGTGAAGGATAACGGTAAATTTCCTGCATGATTTCTCTTCCTCGCTTGGGTTGGCAATCTCACTTCCCAGAATTCCTTTTCGACTCGACCAATTCAAAAATGCGTCGATAAACCGCCTGCCCTGCCTCGATTTGACGAACAGCAGCCTGCAGGAGTTGCGGTCTGACTCGTTCGGCCGATTGCCAGGCGGTATCAATCGCGTTAGTCAGCTTTTCTTCCAACTGCTTATCGTCTAATAATAGAACTTCACAGCCAGAACCAAACTCCTCTGCCAAACCCAGTAGTTTACCCTCATACATGAGTGAATTTGCCAGGGCAACAACCGGTATACCCTGGGATAAAGCATATACAGCAGCATGAAAAGTTCCAGTAACCACCAAGCGACAACGTCCGGTTTTTCTGATAGTGTCATGAGGATCAGCAAACCGGCCCCAGCCAGAATCAACTACTTTGGTATGCCCGGTTATAAGTTGCCGGATAAACTGCGAATCTGCCTCGTGAAAGGATTCGGAAATAGGGAGTGATACCAGTGGAGCATTATATTTGGTCGCCGCTTTGTGTAGAACAGTCTTAACCATACGGAGATGATCTTCCGCCACGTTAGTGTAGTCCTGGACCCGCACGCTGACCCCGATTCCAGCTCCTAATTTTTTCGTGCGAGCATTATAGGCCAGCTCGATTGCATCATCACCTGTCATTACTACCCGATCCATTGGCACACTCAGGGATTGGAGCAGCGATAGGGCAGCCTTTCGTTCCCGGATCGCGATCAGATCCACCGCCGGCCAAACGGCTCTAGCCCTGGCTAACAACTCTGCATCCCGCATCGGCCCTATCTGCTGTCCTACCATGGCAGTGGGTATACCGAGTTGGATTGCCGTTTCCAGCGTATCTAAAACGCGGAGAGCAATATCTCTGGCATGGTCGCACATGATTCCGCCCCCAGTTGCGACAACGAGATCAGCGTTGCGAACCGATTCAACTGGAGTAAATTTATTTCCCCATTCGACCGCTTCTTCTTTCGTCACATCCTTCCTCTCTTTTTTCGGTTCTGGATCGGCTGGCAGGCGAGAAGATATCGTTGAGTGAGATGCTTGCATGTACTTTTGGTACTTGGCTTCCTCTCTCAATTCAAACAAGAGACGCCACAAAGGTTTGGGCATAGATTGGAGAAAACCATAAGATCGATTCTTGGACCAATCAGCCGTGTCGTCTAAACTCACCGGGCGCGCTTCAGGACAGTAAAATCTTAAAAGATGCGGTGATCTTGTAATGACCCCAATCAAAGCATCAGGCCACAATTGGCGAAATCTTTGCACTGCAACTTGGAGCATACCGATATTCCCCTTATTTTGTAGGTCAGGTACACCAGGATCTAAAAGGATGCGCATCCGTCACCTCCTCATCGATAAGAATGATCCGCGACTCCGTGACCGTAATAGTTCTATGACCATGCTTTTTGCTCGCCGAATATCTGAACAAATTCGTCTCAATGAGATTGATATAGATAAAGCACTGCACTACCGGTAAAAGGTGCAATAAAATCATGACTTGTACCACCAGTAACCGGCTCACCAGCGGTAATCTCTCCTGTGCCGGGATTAAACCATTCAACCATAAGGTTACCAGGAGTCGATGACAGATCGACGGTCACTGTGCTATCAAGAGGCAGATAAATTGACCCCGTCCTTTCATGTTCTTGTCTGCTCGTGCCAAGAATTTCCAGGATGGCGGATGTCATCCTGCCGGCAGGTAAATAAACCAGATACTCTGCGTTTACAGCAACCGGATTGGCCAAACAGTAACCTGTGGAACATAAATCCCTGCGTGGGGTCATTTCCACTAGGTTCAACCGATTGGCGTAATCAAGGATCCAGCCAAGAGTGTAACGGAAATTTTCTGCGTCAGCGTAATTGGCCCCGCCTCCCTGATCATCATAATCCGAATAACCCCCATCCATGATGGCAAAGCCACCAGCACCTCGGGTAAAAGCTCTCCAGGCCCAATCTGCGCCATTCGTCTCCGTCCACAGAATATGATCGGTATCGACATGAACTACCTTTGTCCCATCCAGAGGAGGGGTATCACGATCAAAGCCTCCATCCCCATTAGGTGCAACGATCTCGGCTTTTGAAGCGAACAGTGCATCATTGTCTCCTCCTGGATAAAAGCTGGAATATAGAACCGGGTGTTGCTTAGGCTTGGTCGCTTCATAGGCATGGATATAGCTTATGAAGTGGTCCAACCAATCAAATGCATCGTAGCCATCACGTGAATATGTACCATCAGGCTCCAGCGCAACTTCCCAAATCACATTATCCAGGTCATTCAGTGTGTCAATCATATGTTCGACGTAAGCTTCTTGATATGCCGTTATCGCTGGCAATATTAGCGTCTCGGTATCGCGTCCATGGCCCTGTCCGATTGGATCGCCATCGATTCCATTGATATTGTTGTTGGCGTTAAACGGATGACCCAACCATTGATTACTCATGGTATTTCCATCGGCAATACTAAACCCCTGAAAGATATCGACCGCCACATACAAGCCATTCTGTCCGGCATAGATAACCCTTGAGCGCAAGCGATTAAAAAAGTCCGGGTTGAAGGTATTCAAATCGAACTTTGGGTCGCCATCCAAAGCCAATCCCGGGCCTGTTCGGGCATAAATGGTTGGCTGGATATACCAATCTCGTCCATCCGATTGATGCCATGCATGCTCCCAGGTATGCCACTTGAGATAGTTATATCCATGATTCACTGCGAAGCCGACGAACGCATCGAAATCAAATGCGGGAGGTGGGTTTGTGCGGCCGCCATCTTGCAAGAGATTCCAATAATTCGAACCAACCAATATGATCGCTTCTCCACTTTCATCAGCATCAGTTAAGTACCTGGTATTGGCAGGATTGACTCGCAATGGGCCTGTAGCGGGAGATGAACGTTCCTTAGGAAGACGGTAGGTAGCTGCATCATCCTGGTCGATACCAACAATTTGTTGAAACGTCAAATTTAGCAAATCCACTGAGTGCGGCACCAACAATACCAGAAGTACAAAGCCAATACTCAAGGCAGCAAGCACATGTAAGATAAAAACAAGGGGCCTGGCTCGGAAAACGTTTCCTGTTCGAGGTTGAGAGCGCAATCTGTCCCTTTCTTTTCGGGTTTTCATCAAGATTTCTTCTCATGTGCAACGATAATTGAGCACGTATGGAAGCACATCAAAACAGCAAATTTACACTACTACCTTGGGCCAAGATATCCCAAGGGGGGGATGCGCGTGAACGCCCCTTTCCAAAACTTTGGTGATAAAACGTACGGCACGCTGAAAACCGCACAGAAGAATAGCCGACTGGCAACCTTAGTAAAAAACCTGTGGGACAAGTTCCATGCTGCGGATGCCAAATACGCCCGGGCGACCCTCCCGCGCACGCGGTTATAGCCTCTCGCAGAATCCCATAGCGCATGGAATGAATTCAATTGATCAAATGCCTTCTCCCGCCCCCAGCGGTCGAGCTCCCGCAATTTCGACCAGTTGGTGCTACTTCTTTCTTGGCCGACGCGAATTTGAGCAATCAGATTTTGCGTGTTGGCCACCTGGCAGCGCATCGATATTCGCCGTCCCAGGTCTCGGTCCTGGGCTCCGGTAAAATAAACATCAAATTCACCTGCTTCGTAGAAAACTTCATTATGAAAGAGCGAAACCTGCAATGGGATACCTTCCCCGGCAACCAACCACGCAGATATATTACCTTCAAGGTCTGGATGGAATTCTGCCACAAGATTGCCATCGTTATCCACCGTCTGGTAGCTTCCATACAACCACTTGGCATCTGTCTTCCGGGATAATTCCCAAAACTCTTTTAGCGCGCCTGGCAGCATGATATCGTCATCATCCAAAAAATATAAATATTTTCCTTGCGCAACAGCTGCACCTGTATTGCGCGCCACAGAACGTTCGCGTTTCTGGGTAGTAATAATCCGGACGCGCGCTGAACCTTGCCACTCCATTTCAGGCAATGGTTGCCCGGTATCATTGACGATAATTACTTCAAATTCATCGTCATAAAATTCCTGGTTCAGAACGCTATAAACCGCCCGGGTCAATGTTGCTCGACCAATTGTTGGAATAATTGCAGAACAAAACATTTATTTATCCTTCCCGAAGGATTCCCATTCAGTTTCCATGATATAGAAAACGCATCATTAACAGCTGACGATATTTTTATACACTTCAATAGTTTCTATCCCGCATCTTTTCCATGAAAAGGTCGCTGCTCTGTCAATCCCGCGTTTTTTCATCTCCAGTTGAAGCTCTGGATTGGCCAGCACGCTCGAGATCAACTCCGCCAATTCTCCCACATTTTCAGCATCGAATTGCAGGGCTGCGTCTCCAACAATCTCAGGAAGGGAGGAATTATTTGCGGCCAAGACAGGGGTCCCGCAGGCCATAGCCTCCAACGGAGGCAAACCAAAGCCCTCCTCCAGAGACGGAAAGACGAATAATGATGCACGGTTGTAAAGACATGCCAAATCCTGATCGCTAACTTCCTCCAAAAAGAGAACACGATCCAAGACTCCCAGATGTTCAGCTTCCAAAAAAGACTCTGATGCAAGTGATTTGTGGTTATAAACAATCGCTAATTGATAATTTTGTTTCAAAGGCTCGGACAATTGTGCGTACGCTCTAATGAGCATCTTGATATTCTTTCTAGGGTCTGCTGACCCAATCCCAAGAATGAAATTGGATTGCAAGTGATACTTTTCAATGATGTCGCCCGTTCTGTGCTCATCAAGTGGATGATATAAACTGTTTGCCGCTTCATATGTTACGAATATGTGATCGTCATCAATCCGCATATATTGGATTATGCTTTGCTTGGCGGCCTCCGAGACGGTAATCACAGCATTTGCTCTGCGGGCAATCATCTCGGGCACAATCCGATAGTACCAACTCATCAACCCTCTCCTACTAAACCATACCTTATTCCCTGTGTAGCGGTGGGGATAAAACCAGATCATATCATGTAACGTCACCACAAGCGGTATATCAAGCCATATAGGAGCGGTTAAACAAGGGGCATGGAAAAGATCGAGGTTATCCTTTTTAATCTGCTGAGGCAGAGTGTATTGCTCTCTCCAGGGCATACCATAGATTTTATGGTCCCCTGATACCACGCTAATACTAAAATTGGGTTGAACAGGTATCAGATCTGTTTCAAGTGGTTGACGATCGATGTATAAAATATATTCGTTTTCTTTATCGACCTCTGCTATTGCTCGAATCAGGTTTTCTGTATAAGTCTTAAAGCCACCTTTCTGCGGGTGGGTTAGGAATTTCGCATCGATTCCGATTCTCATGTGTTTTCAATCCATTCTTGTTTTGCAGTCAATCGATCATCAAGATACGATTTGGCCTTTTGATTAGCGTTTCGAAACATAAGGCAGAGAAAACAATTAAGATTGCATCGATGGGGAGGCGATATCGTATCAACGTCCAGGTCATTAAATGGATAGCGGTATAGATCAAAATGAACAAATACAAAATCAGCAGATATGAGCGTTGTCCAGAATGGGCCGGTTTGCGAAAAAACGACAAAGAAATCCAAATGCCAATTAACATGAAGGGTAAAAAGATACCAAAGGAACCAACCCTTGAGATGTTACTTAACAGACTAGAATCCTTAGATGGCCAAAATTTGAAATATTCTTCGATGCGACTGATCGACAACAAAACATAACGAACAGGATCGTTCAGGACGATCTTAATTCCTTCTTGAAGAAGTGCCCGATCAAGCTTACCTTCGTTCAATACCAGCAAGTCAGGTGGAATTAAGTCCCGATATGATTCATTCAGCAATGGCATGAACTTCGTACCATAAATTGGATGGTTTCCCCAATAAAACGCGAAGCCTGCATTCGTATTTAATAATACGAACGTTCCAAACGCGCGATAATTTCTGATCGTCCAGGGAGCGATCATCAGAGCAAGAACCAAAACCACCACGATCAAACCTTTTATTGCGGACCAATGAATACGGTGTTTCCAGAGCGGTTTTCCTCCAGTTTCGTTGACCTGTCCGTCACGAACATTCCACCATATCCACAGGAAAAGAAATGGAAGGAACAGCAAGAATAACTGCCGCAGAAGCACTGTCAAGCCGATTGCCAGGCCCAGCTCCAGCCATTGAGTCCATCTTGCCGCCTTCCCATCATCATGCACAAGGCGAAAACTTGCATCAAACGTCCATAAGATACCGGTTATATAAAAGGTTTCAGTGATAAGTGCACCGGCGTAGTAAAAAAAATAAATGTAGATAGCGTTCAATGCGGCAGCAACCAGCCCAATGGTCCGGTTGAAGAGGCGGGTTCCAATTCGCCAGATCAAGACAGTCTGAAAGATGCCTGCAATGATAGCCTGGATGATTCGCGCAATCAGTGGGTACATCCCAAACAACTTGTAAATTGCAGCAAGGTAGAGTGTATACAGGTAACTCCAATGGGCCGTTGGCTCTCCTGCTGGTGTTGCCGGCCAGTGACCTTCTGCAAAGCAAAAGCCATATCCATCCACAACACGCCGCGCCAGCCCATCGTATGAAATCTGGTCATAGATCCCGGGCAGGTCTGAAACATCGTTTCCCTGATAAACGGCCGAGAACAATCGTAATACAACCGCAATGACTACGATGGTAATGAAGATCATTCTGGTAGAAATGACAAAGTCTCTATCTATAATCTTAATAGTGTAATGTCCCTGGTGGAATTGGGTAATTTTGTGTTGATCATCAGACATTGAACAGCACCGCCAATTTAATAACTTATAAGTTGCCTAACTTGCTTTGATTGCATTCCCCTCTAATCGACCAAGATTTCACTCGCAAATGAATTCCCTGAACCCCGCCACCCAACCTGTAGGATTTCCCCGATTGTGGCCGCTATATCCGCAAAACTGGCCCGTGTCCCCAAGTTTATATTTTTTCGTACCGATTTTCCAACGATGAGTACAGGTACTCTCTCGCGCGAATGGTCCGTGCTGGGTGTTGTTGGGTCATTGCCGTGATCTGCGGTGATCATGAGAACATCACTCTTGCGGAGAATTCCCAAAATTTCAGGCATTCGCCGGTCGAACGCTTCCAAGGCGTCTGCATATCCTCTTGGATTGTTGCGATGTCCGTACAGGGCATCAAAATCGACCAGGTTGGCAAAGATTAAGCCTTTGAAATCCTGTTTCAAAAAATCGAGAATTGCGTCCACACCCGCCATATTGTTGCCGGTATGGTTACTCATGGTCAAGCCACGATGCGCAAAAATATCTTCAATCTTGCCTACACCAGCAACTTCCATCCCAGCATTTTTTATGATATCGAGAATGGTGTCATTCGGCGGTTCTAAGCTGTAATCCCTGCGTCTTTCAGTTCGGGTGAAATTTCCTGGCGTACCGATAAACGGTCTGGCGATCACGCGTCCCACAGCGTGCTCCCCGGTCAATAGTGCCCTGGCGATCTCGCAAAGTCGGTAAAGTTCATCAATAGGTATAAGTTCTTCATGGGCAGCGATTTGGAAAACGCTATCTGCCGATGTATAAATGATGGGTTTACCTGTTCGTAGATGCTCTTCGCCAAGTTTTTCTATGATCTCTGTTCCCGATGCGGGATAATTTCCTATCGTTTTTTGCCCGATTCGTGATTCGAATTCATTCACTATCTCGCTTGGAAAACCACCCGGATAAGTAGGGAATGGCTTTTGCACTATAATGCCTGCAAGTTCCCAATGCCCAGTAGTAGTGTCTTTCCCTGCACTTACTTCGGTCAACCGCCCATAAGCCCCCAGAGTTTCACTCACGGGAGGAACACCCATAATATCCGTCAGATTTCCCAGCCCTAAGCTCCCGAGATTGGGTATATTCAATCCATTGACCGCTTTACTCGTATTGGCTATGGTATTTGAGCCAGAATCAAGATATTGTTCGGCATCAGGCGCATCCCCACAACCGACACTATCGAGCACGATCAGTAGGGCACGATTTATTTCGGGCATTGTTTTTTCCTTGATAATATTTCGCTAAGTCAGGTTAAAATGACGCAAAGTCTAACTACTTCTAGATTTGACTGTAATTCTTTGGCGGCCTGGTCTTTTTGGGCAGGCAAAACATAAGCGAAACCCCAAACTATTAACTTGATGATGCTTAAAATTGCGAGCATTAAGCGAAGCAGAAACGCCTGAAACAGACCATAGTGCTTTTGATAAAACAGCATTTTACCTCGATAGACCATCTTGCGGCGTTTCCAACGATCCATGCTCCGGCCGCCAAAATGGATCGTAGTAGCATGAGGCAAATAGTAAACATACCAGCCCGCTTTCCTCAGACGGTATTGCAAGTCAGCCTCGTCACCATAGATAAAATAGCTCTCATCCAGCAAGCCGACTTGATCCAGCGCAACGCGTCGTAACATCAGGCAGGCTGAACCCAACCATTCGACTGACTTTATCTCCTCGGCATTCATGATTGCGGGATAACCCGGTCGAATTAATTCACCCAGCCTGGTAGCAACAAAAAACTCCTCTTTGAGGGTGGAAAAATAATTGTAGCAAGCCTGAATGGTTCCATCCGAATTCAATAGCTTTCCCCCCACCGCACCTGCTTCCGGATTTTGATCGAGAAAATCGATCATTGCATCGAATGAAGGCCCATTTACGATCGTATCATTATTTAGCAACAACACATATTTGCCACTTGTTGCCTCGATACCCTGATTACTTGCCTTGCCCAGGCCTACATTTTCGGCATTTTGGATAACCTTGATTTCAGGGTATTTCTCTTTCAGCATCTGTTGGCTGCCATCGGTTGACCCATTATCGACAACAACGACATCGAATGTATTCTTCATACCCGAATCATACAAAGATTTCAAACACGGATCCAGGTATGCTTTGTTGTTCCAACACACCAAAACAATTGACAGTGCAGGATCCATTTTGCTCCCGCCATTTGGCTGGACACCAGGTTTGGTCATCACATCCGACATACTTTTACTCCTCTCGATACTTTTTATCTAATTCCGCGATCTCTTCGTATGTCCCCAAATCGATGTAGGTCCCATCTTCTATGTGTACACCACTGAACTTCATTCCGAGTGCTATCGCATCATTCATAATCTTAGCAAAGTCAGAGATGCCCTCTTCAAAAACACACTTGTGGAGATATTCTGTAAACTTTGGACGCCAGATAATACACCCCCACATCTCGGTCAAGTTGGTTTTGCTAGGCTTATCAATAATCTCAAGGACACGGTTATCTTTGTCCATTTTCACCATGCCAAATTTCTCCGGACGGGTTGTTGCGAACAGTACTAAGATCACATCATCATCGGGACTGGCAGCTTGATAGGCCTTCGCAAAAACATCGGCAGGCTGCATTAACGTGTCAGCCATTCCAAAAAATACGGTCTTACTGGCAGTGAGGTGATACGCCGAGTCCAGAGCGTGAGCTAGACCAGGCGATGTTGATTTGGTCTTGCCTTCAATAACTTCCTGTACTACATAACTTATGTTGCACCCGAAGCGTTGACCATTACCAAAGTAGCCCATTAATTGATGCTTTGTCTCGTTGACCACAAAGACAATATGTTCCAGCCCGGCATTCGTCAGACTATCTACAACGAATTGCGAAATGGGTTTGTAATGGTTGTTACGAATAACGGGATAAAGTTCCTTGGGATACGGCAACCCC
This sequence comes from Anaerolineales bacterium, assembly GCA_034435215.1. Lineage (GTDB taxonomy): Bacteria > Chloroflexota > Anaerolineae > Anaerolineales > Villigracilaceae > JAABUE01. The sequence goes on along the minus strand of DAOTXM010000113.1, from coordinate 35,569 downwards.
AAACGAACACCCTTTCCCGCCGCAGGGATCAAACCAATTAATTCTTCTCTCATTGAATCCTCGCTAGTAATTATGTTTTCAGTATTCCCCGGTATATTTGTCCAATACTTATCAACCCCCCAAAAAATATCCAGGGCAATATACTTGCCCGAAATCCATTAAGGCCAATGTTGTAGACAAATGGCAGAACCCAATCCACCAAAAAGGCGGCAACAAGCGTTCCAACAACACCTGCCATCACACTAAATGTGTATGACCGTGCAAATCCATCTGGCAGGCGATTTTTCAACCTCCAACCTAACCGCCCAACTTCAAAGAAAACCCAGAGGAAAAAAATCAACCCCAAAAGTCCGACTTGCGCAATAAGATCAACATATTGGCTATGGGAGTTAAAACTCACATGCCATCCACGAATTGGAAACAACGGTGTATACCAATAATAGTTTGAAAATCCGAGACCAAATAGAGGGTTTTCACGGCTGATTGTAAGGACAATGATCCAGGCGTCAACGCGCGTTCCCCAACTATATTCATCTGAAGCGATCAGTTCTGCCGTCAGGTAACCCGCCACTATCAAGGCAAAGGGAATGGCTAAAAGAACTAGACGCGGGTGTCGCAGTCCCAAAATCACAGCAACAACGGCAAGTGGAGGCAACCATCCAGACTTCCAGTCATATGCCTGAACAATGGCAACATAAAATGTGGCCAACACTACGACGATTAAAAGACCTCGAATGGATGTTTTCAAACCGCGGTTAAAGACGACCTGGCCAAATGTCAAAGCAATTAGCCAGGTCCAAAACATACTACCCGCTGTAAATCCGAATTGGTATATACGATCGACAGGTAATTGGAGCGTTCGTCCAAAAACATAGACCGCCCCAAGACCAATGAAAATCCAAACGACAGTTTCAAGCCACTTAATATCTTGAATAAGATGTGCTGTTGCAATCATTAATCCTACTGACAATATAAAAATTGCAAACCCTCCGATTTGTGCATCCATGGGAGCCTGATTGGCAAAAAGAAACCAGGGGATTTGCCCCATTGCAAAAGAAATAACCGAGCTTACCAAAAAAATTAAGGCAGGGAACAAGGTCCGTGATTTTATAAAGTGGAAATTCCGCTTAACAACCAACATATCCATAAACCACAAACCTACAAGCATGGCAACCATCAGAACGGCTGCGTTTACTCCTCCAGGACCTGTAAAGGGAATGAACATGGCGGACAACATAATTAGGATAAATCCGATATTGATTTTCTTAAGAAGCAGCAACACCACTACGATCCCACCTAGCATGACAGGAATCAACGTGAGAATACGCATTGATCCCCAGAAAGAAACAATAGCGCTGGCAAGTATGGTGATTAAAACTATGCCGAATTGTATCCACCCTCTACTTATTATTATTTTCCACTTAAAGGATAAGATTTTCAGATTGATATCAATATCCATGTTAGCCAATGTCCAGACTTATCTTGCGATATTTTCCACCAAATGAAGAAAGCGAGGTAATACTGATTCCCAATTGTAGTTCCCTTTCACAAATTGCTTTCCATTAACCGAAAGTTGATCGCGCAAGGCCTTGTTTTTCAGTAACCTTATCACCTGATTTGCAAAAGCATCTGGCGTATCAGCGACAAGGATATGCTCACCGGAAACTGAGCTCAACCCCTCAGCACCTTTCGAAGTTGAGACCACGGGAGTTCCAACTGCCATGGCCTCAAGGATTTTCAATCGGGTTCCCCCACCACTCTGCAATGGCGCAACACTGATCCAAGAAGATGCTATCAATGTTTTTATGTCATCGACATAGCCAGAAAGCGTAACCCCTGGTGCAGAAGGTAACGGCAGGTTCGCATGATCGCCGGTAATTATTAAGTGTACATCAGGAACTTGTTCGAGAATTCGAGGATACACTTTAGAAATAAACCAGAACATCGCTTCGTAATTTGCATGATACCGAAATGAACCGGAAAAAATCAATTGATTCGGTTTGAGAGTAGACTGAAGGTTTTCATACTCGCTTACTTGTAAACAATTGGGGATAACTTCAATCTTTGCTTTATATTCCGGAAATTTGCGCGCTAAAAGTAGACATTCTTGCTCAGATACCACTGTACATGCCTGGAAAGAGCCAAGGAGTTGCGAAAGGTAAAAGCGAAGTTTAAGCCATGTAAAGGCATGCCGGAGACGTTTTCTTAAATCCGATGGGTGATGGGCTTCGCCAAAACTCAATCCAATTTCCACCTCTTCAAATATGCTTGGTATATTTTTAAAGTAAGGATGATATGCCGCCATGGACAACTGCGAAGCAATGATAAGGTCATATTTCTGGGCGTTTAACAATTGGGCAATTTTTTCAGCCATCACCGTTGAGAAAGTATCAACTATGGAACGCGGCTTGAAACTCAAAAATCCAGCCCAAGCATGCGCACTGTTAGGATTAAATTCACGCCAGGGTACAATCTGCGCCTCATGACAAATATTCCGAATTTCAGACGCGTTAGGATTTAAATCAGGTTGGTCAGCAAAACTCAGCAGAGTCACATCATGATGCTCTGCCAGTCCACGCAACAAGTTATAGATCCGCAGTTTAGAGCCATTATCAGTAGGATAAGGAAACCACCGGGAAAGAAAGAGGATTTTCATCAATCCAGTACACCATTACTGTGGCATCTGCCCCCAGCGTCGTTGCAGGAAATCAACAACACCTTTCCACATCGCATTACGATGTTCGCGCTTATGTCTCCACTTTGGCTTGATGGACCAACTCATCAGGGTGCGAAAAATTTGAATCCAGTTATAAAGACGCACCTTCAATGGTGCCTTGTGCTTCGAAAGAGTCAAGAGATGGTTACGAGTACCGTAATATGTAAACGAGGGTTTTGGTTGGTAATCGCGTTGCACGCCCTTATGCCATATCTTAGCCTGCGGCACATGGATAATCTGCCAACCGCCTCGTGAAGCCCGTATACACCACTCTGTTTCCTCCCAGTAAATAAAGAAATTTGCATCCAACATGCCAACCTGTTCGATGACTGCTCTCCGCACTAATATCGCACAACCTGATATCCACTCCACACAATGTGGCGACTGAAATTGCCCCTGATCCAATTCGTTCTGCCCCAAGTGCTGACTCTGCCAATATTCTCCCAGCATTCCGCCAGCAGACTGTATGACATCAGGCTCATTATAATGATAGACCATCGGACCCACTATACCAATCTTCGGATCGCTCTCCCCCACCTTGACCAACTCCGTCAAGCAATCCGCATCTAAGATCGTATCCTCGTTCAGAACCAAGACCCAATCTGCCCCTTGTTTAATAGACTCTTCTACACCGACATTATTATTCCCTGCGTACCCACGATTTTCAGTCAAGCTGATAATTTGCACCAAAGGGAAGGCGGTAAGAATGGCTTGCACCGAACCGTCAGTTGAGCTGTTATCGAGAACGATGATCTTCAAGTTCCTGTATGTACTCTTGGACAACGACTCGAGACAGGCTAGTGTATCTTCTCGACGATTGGTATTCAAGATGACAATATGGATAAGAGGTTGGGACATTGATTACTATGAGTGCCTATCAGGTAAGCCAGGCTTTAGGAAAGTTTTTGGTTACTTCGATATTCTCAAATTTACTACTGGAACGCGCCCCATGTTTTTTCACCCAATCTGCCATTCTTGACAAACCTTCATCCAGACCAACCAACTCTCTGTTACCAAACACTTTGCGGATTTTTTCGTGGGATGAATACGCATGCACAACTTCGTTCCGAGCGGGCAAATGAACAATATTTGGCTTTACACCCATAGCAGTCGCTACAGAATTCGCTAATTGGTTCACTGAATAATGTTGATCCGCACCGATATTGAAAACTTGATTATATGCACCGGATATTTCTATTGATTCAGCAATGATTGGAGCCACGTCGGCAATATAACTGAAAGCACGAGTCTGCTCACCATCCCCAAAGACAGACATAGGTTTATCCTGCAAGATCTGATTCATGAAAATACCAACAACATTCCGGTATTTATCCCCAATATTTTGGCGTTCACCAAAAACGTTATGTGGTCTGAAGATGATGTAATCTAGATCAAACATTTCCTTGCAGGCCTTTAATTCTTGCTCCACAGCAAGCTTGGCAATTCCATATGAATCTTCAGGGTGAGGGGTGGTCTCCTCCGTCATAGGGAGTTGGGGGCTTGCCCCATACACGGCTATGGAGGAGGTAAAGACAAAGCATTTCACACCATGATTCACAGAAGCATTAATGATGTTTATACTCCCAATCAGATTGTTGTTGTAATTGAAACGTTTGATAAAGTGGCTCAGTCCTTCGGCTGCATATGCCGCTAGGTGAAAAACATATTCGAATTGATTATTCTCAAAAAGCTCCACTACAAGATTGTTATCATTGATACTTCCCAGGACAAATTCTGCACCTGATACGATGTTTTCTTGGAAACCACCGCTTAGATCGTCCAATACAACAACCTGATTGCCTCGGTTTACCAGGGATTCTGTCACATGAGAGCCAATGAAACCCGCTCCACCCGTTACAAGTATTTTACTCATATATCTCTCGCTTCTCCTTGACTGTTGATTTTGTAGAACGCTGGAATAATTCCAGATAAATTTTTTCAATTTCATTTACATCTTCATGAATGGTTCTGACCCGCGGTATGCCAGCCCTCAATTTTTGGATCAACCCCTTTTCATCAACAACACGCTGGATCTGACGAACAAGATCGTCAACATTTCCCCGTTCAAACAGTAAGCCATTCACTTCATGTGAGACTGCCTCGGCCATACCACCTATATTTGTGGCAATGACAGGCGTCTTTGTGGCAAAAGCTTCGTAAATAATCAATGGGAAATCATACCAAAGGGACGGTACCACCAGCACATCCATTTTTGAAAACACATCTGCACTCATTTCCCGCGGATAAGTACCGCAAAATTGAACGGCATTCAAGTCTTCGGCCAATCCTTCGAGAAGAAGCGCATATTCGGGGTGTTTATGGAGGTTCCCATAAATCAAAAACTTGACTTTTTCACCTAGTGCATTTGTGAGCCGTCGGGCAGCTTCCAACAGAAGGTGAACACCTTTCGAATGGGTGATTTGCCCTATGAAACCTATATTAATACTTGAGGAGGGTGCCTTACCTTGATAAGTCTCCAACCACGACAATTCATGACCATATGGATGGAGCTGAATAGGATCCTCGAATCCGTTCTTGATGTATACATCCTTCACAAAGTTTGAAGCAACCAAACGAACATCTGGTAATGAATAAACATGACGCATAAACCGCTTGCGGTCGGCCATATCCCCAATCCATCCCCGAAAACCACGTTGGCGCGTTACAGCAGGGATCTTGCTGAGATTCATCAGAAGAACCTCTGCACCCTTTTCGGGTAATAATTTATGGGACAACTGATATGCTTTTGACCAACGCGCTGTACACTGCAAACAATCCCACGGCGTGGTGATACCGTTACAATTTTCCCCATCGCTCCGCAATAAATTTATACGCGGGCAAAGGAACCAAAAGTCCGTGATGGATAAAACCAGGGGGATCCGATTTTTCTTAACAACATCCAGGACGCTTGCCGAAAGCGTTTCACATGAGGTGACATGAACCAAATCCGGTTTGATCTCTTTAAGATACCGATCAAGAAAATTGGCCACAACCGGGTTGTTATAAAGATGCTTTTGGGGATCCGGAGATTTCTGCCAATTGAGGTTGATACGGCGAACCGGGATGTCGTTGTATACATCATCGATATAACCATTCCAATGATTTTTTCCTTCCTGCCATTCTCCGATGCACAGGGCTTGAACATTGTGACCGTTTTCCATTAATTCCCTGGCTATTGCTGCGGTGTAATTCTCGGTGCCAGCCCATCGCGTTGGCGGAAAACCATTGGTAATAAATAGAATATTCAAGTTAGCCTGCTTAAAATGGGGATATTCGAAACAACTTTCTTGATCGAAGTGATCAAAGACATGCTCAGAAAAGATTTAATAAGATTACCAATTACACGCCGGTCAAGCCAAAGATCGGGACGAAAAAACAATGCTTTGGATAGAAAAGACCGACTTAAGTTCCTATTTCCTGTATTATATGCTACCAAGCCAATTGCATAATTGGCTGTCCCAAATGCTTTCTTCTGCAAAGGATGCTGTATCGGATCAATTGCATTGAAAACGCTATCAAGCATATTCAGAACAAGCTTGGCAGTTTGCTCCAAATCCAGGTAATGAGTCGTCCCTCTGTAGCCAGATGGCTGAGTGCCAAATGCGAGCTCATAAAAAAGATCGATATCTACCGCCAATGTTGAATCCGTTAGCAACGCTCGCTGTAAGTAAACTGCCCCAGCTTGCCAATCACTCTGACGCTGTATAGAGGTTAACACATGATAACGATAAACACCGCCATAAGCTCTTCTTTTATTCTGGGACCATGTATCCAACTTTCCATCATCCACGCCAAAGTGCTTTTCGATAACTAATCTCACCGCGTTCTGCATGTTAGCGGGATTGGTCGATAAACTATTCCCATGAATACGATATCGAACCAGACATTCGTTGGTTCCAACAATTTCATGGCTTGGTAGAATTCGTAACCAGAGATCCCAATCCTCACAAGATCTTAGGGAACGATCAAAAAGTCCAACATCCAAAATTATAGACCGCCGCATTAGTATTGTACTGGGAATCAAGAAGTTCGCCCGCAATAAAGTTTGATAAAGGCCTTCTGGCTGCCTAGTCGGCCCGCCAAATATCTGCGGTAATTCATTTCCTTCTGCATCTATTCCTTGTGCACTACAATAATAAACTGCTGCATTCGGGAAGCGATGAGCTAATAAAAGCATGTTTTCTAGGTAACCAGGCAACCACTCGTCATCAGCGTCTAAAAGGCCAACAAGTTCGCCCTGCGCAGCAAGGATGCCCGTGTTGCGCGCTCCAGCAAGACCTTTGTTTTCTTGCCAGATATACCGGACTTTATTTCCAAAGGACCCCACGACTTGACGGCTGTTGTCCGTGGACCCATCGTCAATAACGATTATCTCGAAATTGTTATAGGTCTGGGATAAAACACTTTGTATAGCGTTACCAAGATAATGGCCGTTATTAAAATTGGGAATAATTACACTAATCACTGATTATGTACCAATAGGATGATCTTATTTCTGCCGCGTTCCGACACTTTGGATAAGACCTGTATAAATATTTACAAGCTCATTCACTTCTTCTTCTATCTTTTTGACATCTGGAATCCCTCCACGCAGTCTCTCTAATAAATCTGGTTCGTTCACGACCCGTTGCAACTGACGAGCCAGATCTTCTACATTACCCGGTTCAAAGAGAAGACCATTCACATCATGTTTGACAAATTCATAAATTCCCCCGACCCTGGAAGCAATAACAGGTGTTTTACTGGCGAAGGCCTCTTGGATTACCCTTGGATTGTTTTCATGCCAAATGGATGGCACAACAAGTATGTCTATCTCTGAAAGAACTTCGCCGAGACGATCGTGTGGAAAGGCCCCATGGAACTGAATCGCAGTATCGCTGTTTATCAAAGCATCCAACTGTTGCCAATAGTCTGAAGACTTGTTAAGACTTCCGAAAATCGATAATCTAGCGCGACCAGATATTGCCGCAGACGAAAAGGCTGGTAGTAAGATGTGAAGTCCCTTGACAGGGATCATTTGGCCAATGAAGCCAATGCGAACCTGTACATCTGATTTCTTTTTTGTAGTAGTAAGCCATGTGAGATCATGGCCACTGCGAATAGTTTTAATCGGTCTGGATATCCCACTGATTTTAAAGACGGCACCCAAATATGAGGAAGGAGCAGTAACACAATCTGCAGCGTTTATCATTTCGGTCAAGTAGGCTCTACGATGTTCTATATCGAGCGCCATACCTCGTAGGCCACGCACCTTGGTGAGGAGAGGCTGTGTGCTCACCCATTCCAGCATCATAATAGCCGTCGTTTCCGGCAACACCAACAAAAGTCTTCGATATGCCTCGCTTTCCGAAAGCATACATTGAAGGCAAGCTTGATTCGTGATACATCCATCACACAGGGTACCATCACCCCGGCGAAGACTCAACTTAGGACAAATAAACCAATAATCGGTCAGCGTTAAAACCAGGGGGAATTGGTGATCCTTGACCGCCCGAATGACACTTGCCGATAAGGTGAGACAAGATGTGATATGCACCATATCAGGTTGCCATTCATCCAGCCATTGACCGATTTGCCCTTCTACGATCGGGTTACGGTACAAAAATTGATTCGGGTCAGGCGCCAAGACCCAGTTCAGGTTGATTCGACGGACATGTATTTCCTGATACACATCGTCAACATATCCATTCCAATATTGTTCACCTTCATCCCACTTTCCAACACAAACGACCTGAACTTCGTGTCCAAGCTTTTGGAGTTCTAGTGCGTAACTCAGCGTACGCATCTCGGTACCGTCCGTACGGGTGGGGGGGAAAAAACTTGTGATAAGGAGGACTTTCATTAGAAATATAGCTGCAAGCTACTTAACCGTTTGAAAAAGACTCTTTAGTCATAATATCGCCTTAACATCATCTCATATGTAATAATTGGCGCAATTTTACCGATTGTCCATTCTTCCAGATTAGAAAGGTGACGTTGCATCAGAGAACACAAAAACGATGGTTCGAATATCCCACGTTCAGTTGTGCGTCGATCATAGAGAATATTCTCAGCCCATTCGCGAAGGTCTCCGCGCAAGTACCCTTCATAATCAGCATATAATGGATGAAGTTCAGGAAAGATTGGCTTTATATGCCGGTTAATTCGGCGTTTCAGTTTTACCGTCTCAGCATGAACCCCTCGAAGAAGAGGCCGAGTCGTCGGTAAAAACTCGTCATGATCATAGGGAATATATGCCAGTTTAGGCATCTCCCGCTGTATCATTGCTCGATACAAACTTCGATGACCCCGAACATGAGCTGGTAATGAATATAGAAAATCAATAAGGTCGTAATCAAAGAAGGGAAAACGAACCTCGACGTGGGAGCGGGTGAAAACAACAAAATTTTGTGTTAACCGCCGGCAGTGGTTATTTATGTAAAAGTATTCGCCCCTCACATCACGGCGACAACCCAGATAGCAGGATAGTTCTGCTTCGAACGAGTCAAAAGCCAATCCCTGCATTTTCTTGCGAAACGAGTCACGATAAAGAAGATTTTCCTCACCCTCTGTTATTGATGGCCAGGTAAAATCCTTGTTGAATAGATAAAACAAACGGGTAATCAATGCTGCATCATCAACTGGTGATGTCTGGAGCGGCTCAATACTCTCGGGATGCCCCATGACTGTGCCGCCATCCCAACCGGTCAGGTTTACCTCCATCAACTCCCGGGCCCGTGGCAGTGTGCTCATGCCATGGGCGTGAATCCAGCTATGAAAGCCTTCCGTCAACTCCAAATGGAAATCAGCGACTTGCTCCACCCATTTCCCATCGGGAAAATCGAACCAATGATGGTCACTGCCAACCACCTTTGCAATGCGATTCGCATAATACACGTCTCGACAGTTCCGTGCACCGTAGGTAACCGACACGATGGGACGCCGCTCAATCATTCCCAGAATCGAACGGGCATCAAGTCCACCACTTAAGTAGACCCCGGGGCGATAGGAGTCGCTCGATAAGCGCCTAACTGTTTGGCGAAAAAGATACCCTACTTCCTCCACCGCTTCGTCAAAACTGACTTCAGGGCGATACGGAATATCTTTGAACTTCCAATATGTCCGGACTGCACAGGAAGCAGAGGAAACATCATAGCGGAGTATAGAGCCTGCGGGCAACAGTTGAATATCTTCAAAAAAGGTTCGTTCCCCAAGTAGATGCTGAAAGCGAACATATTGGGCGAGGGCGGCTAAATCCAATTTCCGGGGGAAGCTTTCATCGCAAAGGATGCCCTTCATCTCAGGGGCAAAGATCAACCGTCCACTATGGCAGGTATAGAACAGAGGATACAAGCCAAAACGATCATTGACAATCAAAACACAGTTTCTTCGTTTATCATAGATTCCAATAACAAAAGCCCCGTTAAGTTGTGAGGCGAACTCGTCTCCGTGATTTTCATAAAGAGCCAGCGCAAATTGTTCATCTGATTGTGACGTGCTATTCGCTTCTGTCACATCCCGTTTGTACAACTCGCCAGCCATCACTAACGTGACTGTACCAGATGAATTCCATACAGGTTGGGATTGCTTATTAAAAATTCCAATTCCGATTCTCCCAATCGCTACATGATGTTCATCATCGATAAAACTTTCAGCCACAAACCACTCCCGATGGGACATCGTCTCCGACATTTTATCGACGATTGGATGATAATTAATTGATCGCTTCGGATCGGCCATCCCGAAAATGCCGCTCATCAGCTTGTCTCTTTAGATTTTGATGTATGGAATGAGGCCATACTTGTGGCCGTGATGCTCCGAAATATTGTCCCCCAAAATGGACGCGCAAGCAATATACGAGGATATGAGCGAACAACCATCCGAAGCCAACTGTAAGCTCGACCTAATTCTCCAGCCCGTCCGGCCTCATCGGCCAGTGCAAGGAATGCAAAGCCTTTCATCCTGGGGTATAGTTCATACAAACTAATTGATCTATTCGCCTCTTCAGCAAGTTCATCGAGCAACTCAATAAGCTTTGCTTGAATTAACGGCCAATTGTGCTGGGGTGAGAGTTCAAATTGATACTCATCAGGTATGTAAGCACGCGCAATGCCTCGCCAAACATACAAACTACAAACAAATTCTGGCGAAATCTCGGCAAGCCTTTGCAGATATGAAGCGCTTTTTTGTACCCTGCCCGCTGCGAAAAAACGTATTGCCACACCCCGATAATGACTACTATAAGCACCTTTTTTAGATGAAGACCAGGTAGATATATCACCTTCTGCTGGGCCATATCTCTTTTCTGTCAGTTGATTGATTGCTGTTATCATGCGGTCAGGATCTTTGGACATATTATTTTCATGACGACGATATTTAACCAATGCTTCCTGCAAACCCACAAAAGGTGCACATTCTGACATCCGGATCCACAAGTCCCAATCTTCCACCGCATGAAGCGATTCATCAAATAGACCTACCTTCTCGGCCAACTGCCTACGGAAGATGACCGCGCAAGGCGCAAGCCAATTTCCATCATTCACCATGGTCGAATGAAATGATTCAGGCGGTACAATCTTAAGACTTGGTTTACCTACGACCTCGCCTTTGGAATTAATATATTGAAATCCACAATAAACACCGGCAGCCTCAGGATGGATGTTTAGGAGGTGAATCATTCTCTCTAAAAATTGAGGCTCCCAAAGGTCATCCGAATCTAGTAAAGCTATGACCTCAGCCCGGGCATTTTTAATGGCAGTATTCCGGGCGGCAGATAAGCCTCGATTGGGCTGACGAATATACCGAATCGCATTCCCAAACTGCTGAGCAATGCATGGCGTGTCGTCAGTGGAGCCATCGTCCACCACGATGATCTCAAAATTACGATATGTTTGGGATAATATGCTTTCCAAAGTCTGTTTGAGGTATCGCGCCGCGTTATAGGCTGGCACAACGATACTAACAAAACCCGATCCCATTTATTGAATTCCTTTTGTAAATTAATGGTGAATTTTGAATTAACCTGGCATTCGATGTAAGAATACCCACGTTCCTCGCGACACAAGCCCTTTATTTTCCTGCTAGATATAACGAACCTTATCACCAAAGGAGTTCACTACGTCATTTGTCGTGCCATCATCTACAATAATCTCATAGTCAGTGAACGTTTGGTAAACACTTTGTATGGCGCATCCAATATAGTGCCTGTTGATGTAATTCGGGATAAAAACACTAACCATTTTCAAGCCAACGCCTCATAGACTGACTTTAATTTGCCTACTGATACTTCCCAGGAAAATTGAAGCGCATGCTCTCTGCACTTTGCTGACATCTTAACTCGTGCGGATTCGTCATCCAGGACATCAATGACCGCCTCAGCCATCGTCCGAGCCTGATACGGTGGAATGAGCATCCCACAAGCTGGATCCACATAATCGCGTACCGCACCTACATCGGTTACGACGATGGGTAAACCGCACGACATCCCTTCTAAAATTGCATTGTTCGCGGTCGAATCATGTAAAGGCATCAATAAAATGGAAGCAGACTGATACAATTTCAAAAGCGCTTCTTCGGATATTCCCGATGTGTAAGTTAGATTAGGGTGCTCACCTAGCAGTTCGCTGTTCCGGGGTGGGGTCAAAATCACAAATTTCGTCTTTGGACGAAGATATGCAACCAGTTCGATCACACCCCGCAAAGTTGGGTAATCCCGATAATTCTCACCTACGATCAGACACAAGTTGGGATCTCTGCTTTCAAACGACTCAGGTGGAACAAAATAATCGGATGCCACACCAAGAGGAGTGAAAAACACACGATCAGTACCAATAATCTTTTCAAAATACTCCTGCTGGTTTCGCCCCACACATATGGCTGCTGACAATTTTTTGATGTGCCAATCAATATGTACAGCTGCCCGAATTCCCACAGGCGGCAGATGGAATGTTGCAACTACACGGTTATTTCTTCCACCATTCAATAAACCAGCATAATGATAAGTAGTCTCACCATAAAGAAAATGAAAGATGGAATCACGTTCGCTTAACATCCTGCGCATGGCCTTAAGTTCGACCGCCATTGAGGTGCGATCATATCCAGGCGTCCCTGAAGATATCTTCCATAGCATCCGTTCCCGAATGATACTGCGGGGCAGTGGCTTTTCGACTCGAATCGTTTCGCTGTTAAATAACTTTGCACCGTATTCGGCAACACGAGAATAACCAGAATGCGGCGAGTGATGACTATAACGAAAAACGACAAAACGCAAGTTTCGATTAAGCGCCATTATTCACAGTCAGAGCCTACCAGCCTATTCCTTCATAGATACCTGGAAATTCCTTGCCCTCTTTGGCAATACCAACCAGGTCAATAAGCACTTGTTGCTTGTTCATCAATTCAGGCGCCTGGCGAAATACCTTACTCCCATTTGTGATTACAATCACATCAGACTGGGATATTAATTCCTCCATGGAAGAACACATTAAAGAAACAATATGTGGCAATTCACTTTCCAAAAATGCCTTGTTCGCGCCAATCAGTCGCGAAAGTTCAACCTTATCATCATAGATTTTGACCTTATATCCCTTACCCAATAATGTCTCCGCTAATATGACTGCCGGACTTTCACGGAGATCGTCTGTATCTGGTTTGAAACTTAATCCAAGAAAACCGATTTTCTTTTTTCCAGTTCTTTCAACCATCCTGATACTGCGTTCGATCTGCTTTCGATTGCTCGGCAGAACTGACCCCAACACTTCACATTCAACATCCAATTCCTTGGCTCGATACAACAAGGCACGAACATCCTTAGGTAAACATGAACCGCCAAAGGCATAGCCCGGTTTCAGATAAGTTGTGGAGATGTTCAATTGCGTATCGGCACAGAAAATTTCCATCACACGCTGACCATCAATTCCCTGCGCCTTGCTCAAACTCCCGACCTCATTTGCAAAGACAATCTTTAATGCATGATAGGCATTGCTTACATATTTGACCATTTCTGCAGTGCGAATCGGGACGCGAAATGCTGGAGCATCAATATCCTCATACAAACTGCTGACCAAATCGCCACTTCTCTCATCAAATTCGCCGACCACTACGTAACTGGGCTTATAGTAATCCCGAATAGCGCTTCCCTCCCTAAGGAACTCAGGGTTCATGCAAACGCCAAAATCAACCCCGACCTTCTTCCCAGAACTCTGTTCCAAGATTGGAATTAAGAGTTCCTCCACTGTACCGGGCAAAACAGTACTGCGGACCACAACAACGTGATAATCGTTCTTCTGTGCCATCGCTTCGCCAATTTCGCGGCACACGTTTTTGACATAATCCAACTTAAGACTTCCATTTTCGCTGCTAGGCGTTCCAACGCATATTAAACTGACATTTGTATTATGCACCGCGAATAGAACGTCAGTGGAAACCTGCAATCTGCCATTTTCCACAAATTTCGCAATCAATTCATCCAAACCTGGCTCGATAATGGGTGATTTGCCCGAAGCGAGCATTTCGACCTTTACCGGATTCACATCTACCCCGATGACTTCATTTCCGTCTTTTGCCAGACATGCTGCCGATACACAGCCAACATATCCAAGACCAAAAATACTGATTTTCATGTATCTAATCTCCTCACGCAGAAATATTGTAACTGGTTTTATCACCCAACTCTTCGACAATATGCCGAATTTTCATTTTTGTTTTTTCAATATCAAATTTTTCTAGAGCTAATTTTCTCAATGTGGTTTGGTGCTGAAGTCTCTCCCGTTCTGGCATTTTGATATATTCGATCACTTTATCAGCCAATTCTTTCTCAGTTAAGAATAAGTAGTGACCTGGTAACATTTCATCCGCGCCCGCCCAAACATGAGAAAGACAATAACACCCAGATGCCATCGCCTCTAATAAAGCCACCTGTTGTCCCTCCCAATAACTATTAGATATAAAGATATCAATATTTCTTAACCATACATTTGCATCTTTTCGATATCCGTCAAAAATGACCCTGTCTTGCATACCTAGCTTTTCTACTAAGCGGTGAACTGCAACATAATATCTATAATCACCAAAAGGTTCACCAGCAATATGGAATCGAGAATCGTATCCCTGTTTGACTATCGAGAAAAATGTCAATACAGTCTCATAAACACGCTTGATTGGTGAAATATGTCCCAACATCCCAATCTTTATAGGTGCTGCTCTTTTTTCAGGAGGATAAAAATGGTCCAACGGTCTACCATTAAAAATGACTTCAGCCTTTGGCGCATGATTCGGGTAAATATCGCTGAACATTTGTTTCATAGCATTGCTGACAAAAATTATTTTATCTACCGTGTCCCAATTAATCTTCGGAGCCCAATCAAAGAGCTCAAAGGAATGTAAGCGAGCGACTATTTTCGACTTTTTCGGCATATAACTTGCAACTGCCAAAAGGTCACTCGCCCATTCAAAAAAGCACACATCCGTGTCTGCCAACAAACGCTGTATATCGCTTGAAAACTTCCAACGGTTCAACCTTCCATAAAGAATGGGGGTATTATAAATTTTTCGCTTGAATACTCGGGTCTCATAGTGAGTGGACAAATCTGCATATATTTCATTGAAAAATGTCCAATTATCCTCTCCAACAAAAATTCCTAATTTGAGCATATTTTTCTTTTATGAAATGTTGTTACAATGAAATCACAAGACTCTTTCAAGCCAATGCAAGAAGGGGAAATCCCATACTATCTGGCAGAAACCGCTGCCAAGAGAAACCACTCAGCTGGTCTACGAAAAATAGATCGCAGCAATATCGATAGAATTCCTTTATTAAAAATGTAACTGGGATTCAATAGCACCGCCCGAAAGGCCTTTCTGACAGTGCGTGGGTAATTCTTGTTTCGATATGCGTCAAACGCTTGATTGATCGAGTATATACTGGCAAAAACTTTAATCCCACCATTCCCAAAGATCTGTTTCAGTTTTTCGAATAAAACAGCAGATATTTCTTCAACCGCCATCAGGCCAAATGTAGCTTCATAGTTTATTAACATATCGGTAACGATGGAGCTGATTTCTTCATCAAGTCGAATTCCGTTTCTAGTTACATGCTTAAAATATCGATCAGCTTCCTCATATCTTCCCCAAATGGATTCTCGAATACCACGCATCAAATAGCCACGGATAATTAGCTTATCGAGCAGAATCTGAAACTGTGGGGAACCCTCGGTAAACTGTTCGAAAATTCTACGCAGCCTGCCTTCATGGTCGCCGCCATCCCTGAGAGCGTGGTGGAACATAAATGACGCCCATTTCACTGCATCCCCATCCATCAAATCTGGATCAATTGCTATGGCTTGTAGGTAATATGACCTAGCTAAATCAATTTCTCCCTGGATCACTGCCTGATAGCTCCAAACCAGATAGACCTCAAGATAGGCCTGGTTTTTCAGAGCAAGCAATTCCGGTGGGCACCGCGGGTCGCTAAAGGCGCTTTCCAAAGCGTTGCACATATCATTCATCCTTGCTGGTAGGTCTTTGAATGTTTTATGGCTATCCAGCCGTCGGTAAGATAGAAAGCGCTTTATATTTTTACAACAGCATCCAGCAAAAAGAAGTCGGATATACCATTCCCTATCTTCATTAACCACATAGGTCTTATTAAATCCGCCGACTCGATCAAGCCAGTCCCGACGCAGCATTAAGTCAGATGGTGCAAAAGGAAAGCTAAATATAACCGACCTAAGGGTCACTTCGCCATCATATGAATAAAAATTGAGCGGATTACCATGCTGGTCGATTTCTATTCTTGATACAAACACCAAGCCAACTTCCGAATTTTCCTTAAGATATTTAACCTGGGTCATTAACTTTTCGGGGTGAAATTGATCATCTGCATCCAGAAAAGCAATATATTCACCATCTGCCTCACAAATTCCGAGGTTACGTGCTTCACAGACACCTCTGTTGGGTTGGCGAATGCACCGAATACGTTGGTCAGAAAAACTCACAATGATCTCTGCTGTTCTATCTACCGAACCATCATCCACTACAATCAATTCCCAATTGTCATAGGTTTGACCGATGACGCTTTTTATGGCATCTCCTATATATTTTTCCTGGTTGTAAGCAGGCATTATGACACTGATCTTAGGGGTGTTCATTCTATCTGGATTGATTATGACTGTAACCACTCATTTTGACAGATTACGTATCATTTCTCTTAACTTTATGAGTCTACTTCCTAAGTATTTTCGATCAAGACGTTTAATGCTGCCTTTCCAATCTCTTTCCTCTTTCCAAGCAAGATAAGCGTGAAAATGGGCTGATTTTTGCTCAATGACTTTCACCAAATCAAACCGACCCATCCCCTTAAGCGGCTCTATAAGTTCTCTGTACATGTCATCGTATCCTTGGTCTTTAAAAAATATTGATCCAAACATCTCTTGAGAGACATTCTTCGTTGTAAATGCCCTAGAACTCTCCAATTTACCAATAGCCAAAAGCTCTGTCATTGTTCTAATGCACTTTTCACATTCCCCACAATTTAACTTGCCGGGTGAATTATTGGTACAGACTCTAATATTATCAAGGGCGACATCCCAGTTAGCAATCATTTTCACTTTGTCCAGTCTAGTCAATCTGATCCCATCATGACGAATCCGCAAGTCGGCACTACTATAGTTAGGATCCAATAACGGATGGGAACCGAGCGGGGTAAGGCTGCGGATATGGTCAGACGATGCAACAGACACTGTACCAAGCCGGCTGGAAAAGGCATGTGCCACGGCAGCAAGGGCAGCACCATGGAACTCATACAACCAAAACTGCAAATCTTCATCAAGATGCTTGATGTTCGTGCGTACAGGAATCAGTGAAACTCCAGCGTCCTGCGCCACATTCTCCAGAGAAGCCATAGCCCTATTAAAAGATTCGGTCTGGGTACCTAAATTTTCATAGCCCCCAATATCAAAACCATGTACTACCAGGCAATCTTTGATAGATAGCGGATGCTCTTTTGGATAGTCAAGACGGTTCATCCGTAACGTTGCCAGGGAATCGACGCCTCCAGATAAAAACGAACCGGCATGTCGTAATTGCAGCGTAGGAGAAGTCTGGATTTTTGCTTCGATTTGAAACGGTCTTTGAAGCCTTCCATTCCAGTGAGTAATCCAATCTATAGCGGTCAATAGCCCGTTTCGCAACTCGGGACAAATTTCTTCATCAATATTAATCCGTTGTTCACCGTGACGAACAGCGGGTAAGGTACAAGCAAGCAAAAATGCGTGAGGATTACAGGTCAAGTCCTTCGCAAAGTCTGCATTAGTCTCGAAAAAGATCTCGCGATCTGGGTGATCGCAATCCTCCCAAATCACTGTCGCCGAGATTTTGGCAACATTGTCATTTACCGACTTATATAAGTTCGAAATTTTCATACGTTTCACTGAAACGAACTTGGAATATTTGCTATTGAATTTATACCTTGGCAACCAGATCGTCAAAAGTACCTGACAATCGCGAATATACTGTTTTAAAATTAGTATCGGTGCTTAGTCTTCGTTTACCATGACGCGCCAGCCATTCAAGTCTGGCTTGCGCAATAGAAGTTGTATACGGACGGACTGTTCGCTTCCATTTCAAGTCAATGTTTTCACTCCAGGCTGGTGGAAGCCATTCGAATTTGTGCTCTAAACCTAAGGATAGACACCAATCCTGCCATTTGAATTCCACGATTCGTGGCCGCGTGCGGACAGGTATCCATGGAACACGAAAGGCATCTGCCACGATTGCTCCGTGGAGTGATTCGGTAATTAACAATGAGCTACTGCGAATTTTGCTAATTGTCCCTTCAATAGATGCAGCTGGATCAATGTAACAAATATCCAAAGCTTCACAGACTTTTTGCCAATCGTCATACTTAGCAGTCAGATGGTGCGGCATAAAGGAAGACTTATACAATTCTTTATGTGAGGAATCGGTCAATTTAAGCAGGAGTAGTGCGCTATCAGTTATCGCTGTAGCTTCTGGCAATCCTAATGCTTTGGCTGTTAATGGTCCTCGAACACAAAGGAATTGCCAGAGATCGGTTATTTTTGGCAAAGAACCATAACTGAAACCACTGCCAAAAACTATCTTCTTCGGAGGTTCTGGCGGAATTTTATGATTTAGGAGTGAACCAATTCCCACAAATAAAGTGTCGGTATCAAAACACTTTTCAATCGGCTTTGGAAATAACCGGGGCCAAAGCCATGGATTTAGATCGTCGCCAAAATTTCCTGTGGCATCCTTATAATAATATAGTATCAAGAAACGTATCCCTTCTAAATAAGGCTAAATGATATCCGCAAACTGGAACTCAACCCGCTTGAAAAACCAATAACCTATACCGAATATTGCCAGGGCTATAACGGCAGAAACAAATAGATATGAACCTGGTAATGTCCCATTTAGCAGTATAGCTCTGTAAGACTCCAGAATTCCTGCCATTGGATTCAAGAAATAATATGGTCTAACTACTTCTGGAACTAACGAATAGGGATAGATAATCGGAGAGGCATAAAACCATATTTGGATTACAAGGCCTAAAATGGGCCTTACATCACGGTAAAAAACATTCATAGCAGCCAAGCCCAGACCAAGACCAAATATTAATATTATTTGGATTATCAAAATCAATGGAAGAAACAACCAACCTACAGGAAATATTTGAATTCTAAAGTAAAGTATAAGAATAAACAGAATGGCATACGAAACAAAAAAATCTATTAAGCGCGCCAGCAGGGACGAAAGAGGTAAGACTTCCCTTGGAAAATAAATCTTTGTAATTAAATGCATGTTGTCAACCAATGAACTCGTCATATCATATAGAGCACTAGAGAATAGATTCCAAGGGACCATGGCAGCATAGGAAAATACTAGGTAAGGTGTCTTCCCTGTATCTATAGGGACAAAAAAAGTGAATATGATTGTAAATACTGCCACCGACGCGACTGGTTGTATTAACATCCATAAACCGCCCAAAACAGATTGCTGATATCTCGTTTGAATGATCCTATTCGTCCAGGTAATTAGTAGATCTTTCGCTCTTAGTAACTTGATCATGTATCCAATCATGGCATATTCCTTTTAGAAAGGGGCTTTCTTTTCTCTATAATACAAGCACTAGCATAAATGAATTTTTCATACTTGGTTCTTTACAGTATGTTCCCACTTTCGATTTGGTTCATAAACACCATGCTCCACTGTGGTGCTAAGAGGAGCCCCGGCAACATAAAACCATTCTGACTCTTCGGTATCCAATCCCACAAAGTCATTTTCAGTCCTGATACTAGTAATCACATAATACGCACCCCCAGATAGTTGATTAGGATCTAACCATAAAGAAATATATCCTTCTCCCTCTGGCAATGTTAATGAATATTGATCAACACTTGTACGCACTCTAAAACAAGTCACACCATCAGATCGAATAACACGAACAACCACGTTTGCTGGATCAATGTTTTTTTGAGCAAGATAATGTATCCGAATCACCAATGGCTGCCAAGTGGTTATTTCGCTAAAGGTCTCATACTTGGTGTCTAGTACCTCCACTTTTAATATTTTCACATCAGAATTTATTGTTTTTTCTGTATGTTTGTTAAGTGCAGCTCTGCTTGCCTTTTCTTTGTGAAGATCATTTTCGTAGACACCGATCACTTTTTTTGTGTTATCGTGGCATTCAATCTTTCCAAGTTTAAGATAAATTGCTGAAGAACAAATGCCTTGCACCATGTTTAGATCATGCGATACGAATAAAATACTTGTACCATTCTCTTGCAGTAATTTAATGCGGTTTATGCACTTTTGTCTGAAGGATGCATCCCCAACAGCAAGGACCTCATCTATCAATAATATATCCGGCTCAATACATGAAGCAACTGCAAACCCTAATCGGACAAGCATCCCGGAAGAATATCTTTTTACTGGCGTATTAATAAACTTCTCAAGCTCGGAAAAGGCAACAATTTCATCAAACCGGCGTTTGATTTCACTCCGCTTCAGACCCAAAACCGCTGCGTTTAAGTAAATATTGTCATGACCCGTTAAATCCCCATGAAAACCTGAGCCTAATTCGATCAGGGCGGAAAGTCGGCCATTAATTTGAATATTTCCTTTTGTTGGGTGAGTGATATTAGCTAAAAGCTTAAGCAAAGTGGATTTCCCTGCTCCATTTTGCCCAATTAGTCCTATTGCCTCTCCTTTAACCAAATCAAAACTTATATCATGTAAAGCCCAAAGAATTTGGTCAGATTTTTGAGCTTTGCCTTTATTGAAAATCCCTTCTCTAACCGACTTGGTGACGATACTAAGAACGCTGGAACGAGTTACCCCAAGGTTATATCTTTTTGATACATTCTTTACACTTACGACAGTGTCCATCTATATCTCCTAAAGACAATTAGATTTATCGAATTCGTAAATACAACTAAGAAGAACGTTTAGACAAAATAAATATTAGAAGAGATACGATAAATAGAACAACCACAATGAGTGATATTGCGATTACTTCACCAGGTGTTAGTGTAATTGACGAATTTTCGAATTCAGTATTATTTAAAATCTGATGAGTGGGTGTCGGGGATATCGGGTAAGAACTTATATTTGGGATCATATCAGGGTTTGTATTAGTTTCAATGCCGGATATGATAGTTGACAAGGGCTTGACTGGTAATTCTGGCCCAAAACCCTTTTTGTAAGAAAACCACACTCCATTGCCTTTCGTACCTGGATCGGTTCTCCATGTAACTAAAATAACATTCCCTTGACTCACGACAGCACGGGCTGCATTGGGGTCAAAAGACTTATTTCCCACAGCATCTGAGACCTTAGGCCCTTTTATCAAGGCTTCGGGCTCTGTCCAGCGATTGTTCACAAACGTACTGTGCCACAAACCATGTATATCAGGGCTACTCGTAATACGCTGACCAAAGAACAAGTGTAATGTATTATTATTATCGATTACCAGCGATAAAGAACCATTTACTCCTACATGACGGGGAAAAATAACAAATGGATTATCCCATGTTTTTCCATCATCGAGCGAACGGCGCATCGTGATCTTGGGTGGCATATTGTATAACGCAATGAGTGTCTCTTTATATTCGATGATCGTTGGTGTCTGGGTTCCTAAATCATCCACTGCATCCGCCAGCAAAAGAGGTTCACTCCACTTACTCCCATCCATCGATTTTGCATAATAAATTCCCCGCCCCTGACCCGAGACATTAAAGACAGCCCAAACAGCATGTGACCACCCCGACTCGCCCTTGATGACCTGAAGGTATGCAATATTTGGTTCATCGCTTTGAGTAAAAAATATTGGGGTAGAATCCGACCAGGTTTCACCGCCATCTCTGGAATTCACTACGTATAAGCCATTCCCTAGTTCCCTGCCATTGTAAATAACGTACAACGCTCCTTGATCATCTTCAACAAAAACCGCACCTTCAGGATCACCGGCATTTTCTCCAAGGACGATTGGCAATGACCATGCACGGGCATTGTCTGCGATTAAGGCAGGCGCTTTTGAATAATAGATATCCGCTCCAGTATTGTCTCCGCCCCAAAAAACAACATGCAACATTCCATTCTTATCTAGGTGCGCATCTGTAATTCTGGCTTCCTTTTTGGGAGAGATAATGATATCAACGGGAATCGTCCATCCCTGTTCAAGTGACCACTGATTATAGAAAATAACGCGAAGAGCCTCACCATTGTCCTCGTTGATCCATTGAGATGAAAATGCATGAATTGTTCGATTTTGGTCCGCAACCAAGACTGGCGGCCAAGTTTCCGGATGGTACAAGGGTATCGTCTGCGGAGTAGACCACTGATCGTCTTGTAATTTAATGGTGAATGGATTCAACTGCTGATTAATGGCTAGGAATAAGAACACAAGGCCATACACATAAGATGACCTACGAAGACCTTTACTTAAAGACATAGCTTTTGTATCCTATCGACTGTACACCTATTGACAAATTATAAAAGTACACAAAAGGATAGCAACATAAGCAGCTTTAAGGCTTTCCACTTAGACACGGGAGGCCTTATATAACTCATCGCCAGCGAATGTCAGGAACATTGACTTTATTAGGAACGCTTTTTCGGATTATCGCGGTTTCTGAATATCGGCCAAAATATTATGCTTAACAAGACCAATATCCCGCCAAGGAGTAACAATCCTACCTGACTCTTAGATAAAAATGGCGACGAATCGCTCAAGTCGCTCACAGATGGAACTTGTGTAGGCGACTGTAAGATGTCTGTCGTTTCTTGTGTTTTAACCGCTGCTGGTTCAACAGTGGCAATAAAAGAGGGGGAGGAAGTGGGAATCTCCTCTGGCAATCCCAGGGATTTGCTAATGCATATTATACTGCTCTTCGATTCGTCAGTCAGATAAGGATAATCTACCAAAACAGATACGAGCAAATTACCCTGCGATGATACTTCAGCAGTGATGGAAGAGGGAACTCCCTGATCCTTAATGTACAATTCTTTGGGTTCTTGGGAAATCCATCTGGAACCATCCCACATATGATTTAGAATCAGTAAATTGCCCTCGCCAGTCAGTTGCAGGAAATGCAGATTCCCGGTTCTATCCTTGGTTTGTGCAGTCAGGCTAGTGTCAGTATTGATACTTGATACAATAATTGGACGGTTCCAAGTCAATCCGCCATCATGGGAAATCTGGTGAAAACTGACAAGCGTTGATTGTGTATACTCCTGCCATAGCCTGTACAGGATCGAACTATCATAACCCACAATCCCACTCCAAAGTACAGGATTTTCACTCACCTTTTCTGAATTACTCCATGTAATTCCTCCATTTGCCGATTGAGAATAATAGAGCCCTAGCGATCGGCGTGGTTCTCCTTGGAATGAATACCGTTTAAACAACACATGCAACCGGCCGTCTCCCGTCAAACCGATTTGGGGTTGATCAACGATATCCCAGCCCGCAGATGCGGCATCAAAAACCTGAACCGGTTTAGTCCAGGCTTTTCCGCCATCGTCGGACTCTACAAAATATATCCCTCGTTGTTCGTTAATTGGAATCGCATATACAACAATAATCCTACCTGACCCATCAACAAGAATATCAGGGGAATTGTTCGTCTGGGAGGTAGAAGGTATCATTTGCGGGGTAACCCATTCCGAAGTTATGCTTGCACGATCTGATTCAGACCAGCTAAAAAACATCTCACCTGTTTTGCTGTCAACCCAGGCAAGCAGCAATCTTTTGTAGCTATCCGCATAAACCTTTAGTTGAAGGGGGCGTCCGTCCATTCCAGAAATGATGGTCGCAGGATTTGACCAACCCTCACCATTCCATTCAGCGTGCTGGATTGTTGGTAGTTCTTTATTTCCACCTAATAACTTCGCTTGAACCCAAAATGCATGGATAATATTTTCGTTATCGGATACCAAAGAAAACTCTGCTATTTGTTGATTAACTTGCGTTATTTCAGCAGGCACAGTCCACGCTGTTACCGGAGGAAACCAATTCTCAATGTCACCTAATAAACGAGAACTGAACCAGATATCGCCACCATTTCCTTTGTCACAGCCAACAACAAAAAGTTGTCCGTTATAGCTGGCTATCTGTTGACAACCAAAAATCACACTGTCAAATGTTAGAGGATTTATGAAGGTGGTTATTTCTTGGTATTGTGGTCTACTCCAGCGAGAACCATTCCAGGCTACCAGTGCAATATCATCTAGAATTTTTAACGACACCACCGAAAAATCTTTATTCACCGTAATGAAATGGCTAGCTTGAGGACATCCTACGATATCATCCAATATCTTTTCGGGGGGACCGAATTGTTCACCACCATCTGTAGACCATTGGCTATACTGACTACATTGGCTCCCCGGTTGACCCTGTTGCCACAGCAAAAGCAAATTGCTATCAATCACACCAACATTTACATTGTAAGGCATTCCCTGGTTAGAGCCATCTTCCGAGTCGCGGATTTGAACAGCACTTTCCCAAAGCTTTCCCCCGTCGAGCGATTTCGATAATAGAATTCGCTTTTGGGGTCTATCATCCCAAACTAAATAAACCGTTTCCGTTTCATTTTCATCAGAAACAGCAAGACGGACATTCGCTTCTTCGGGTCTTAAGGATCTGAAATATTGTGAGAAATATAGATTGGTGGAACTTGACCAGCTAGTTCCTTTCAGTTGACGATAAAAGACCCCAACCGGATTACTGCTATTCTTGCTAAATCCGCTAACATAACCGACATGCAATATACCCTGGGTACTAATGACAGCATCGAAATCCATTACCGAATCTGCCAGTTTCATACGAGTCGTCCAACTGGAAGTCAGATCAGAACCTGTGGACATCTTGCTGTAATATAATGCGGTAGTTCCCTCCGTGTCAGTCTTCTCTTGCCACAAAGCGTGAATCCCACCTTTATCATCGACAAGAAGCACAGGTACTTCAGGTTGAGAAATATCCTTTAGAGAAGCGGGAGAAAATGGAAAACGCACAGCTTTTGGAGCAACCCAATCAACCCCATCTGTACTTCTTGTATATTTATACCCTTCGAACTGATCAAACCAAACAACATGAAACACGCCTTCCAAATCGATTACGAAGGAAGGATTTGTGGAAGAACCCGCATTGGATAGATTGATTGGATCGGACCAGATTTGGGAAGACTGGGCATGGCTTGTAGGAACAGCTATGACGATAAAGTTAATGAAAAGAATTACGATTAGCCCGATAATGATAACCTGAAAATATTTTATCTTCATAATAATGATTGCCTTTTTTAATCTTAAGGAGATGTTGATTCCAGTCTGGAAGAGATTATAGTAGCTTTTTCAGCCAAATCGGGCCGTCCTTGTACTCCCCACCACCAGGCATACACATTCATTTCTTCCTGTGCCTCAGGAATCCGGGCTAGGAACGGTGCTGCTTTTTCCATTTCACCCAACCAAACGTAGCAATATCCTAAAGACTTAATGACACCGCGATGGTCTGGCGTTTCCTGAATGGCCTGTTCGAGGTAAGAGGCGGCTGAAAGAAAATCTTCTCGTAATATGGCAATTAAACCCAGACGATGATTCGCTGTCCGATTCGTTGGATCAGCTTGAAGGGCGGAATGAAGCGAAGCGTCCGCCTGTTCTAATTTGGGAAGAATAGACGGGTCTGTCCATTGATCCGTTGGAAAACCCATCAGCTCCACTTTTGCCATTTGAACTGCGCCAAGGTTTGCATGCCATGTTGATCGAATGCTATTCAGATTTATTACAAAGCAACTTATCAATACCAAAGCGACAAGACTGGGGATACGCTGATTTAAAGGATGAGTCCAATGCACCATCTCCGGCTGAAACAGCGTTGAAAGCCCAACCAGAGAAAGCAAGAGCAGAGTGCCACTTCCATTATAGAGATAATCATCCACCATTCCATGAACAAAAGCAATGACCAACGCAAAGAACGTAAGCCAGCCGACTATGCGTACTTGCTGCAAATCCGTTTCTGCAACCGTTCTCGCCATATACCAGATGCTCATCAGAAAAATAATGAGAATCGATAATCCGCCCAACAGCCCTTGTTCGATCGCAATATCCAAAAACAAATTATGACTGTTGGGAACATTGAAATTTGGAATCCCCAGCATGTAATAGGAATACAAACCGGGGAATGCACCAAGTCCACCGCCAGTGAATGGGAAATCCAAGAGTAGATAGATGCTTCGAGCAAACAATTCGCCTCGGCTGCCCGTGCCGTAATAGTAATGGTCAGAAAAAACGCCGCCTGAATTTGCTAGACCAAAATATAGAAATAGAACCACTGCGCACAAATAGATTAGAACCAGGGGAGGAAAGACTGCTTCGCGACGAAGCCTCAGCCTGCTCCCATTTGAATCAACAACCCGCCATAGGATCCAAATTCCAAACGCGCTTGCAATCGCCATGAGGATTCCCCGCGAGGTAGCCATGAAAATGGCAAACAATACAAAGCCCAATCCCACAGCCATAATGACACCAAGGAAAGTGGAAAATAGATTTATCCTTTTTACCAACTTCTTGGCAGGGTATAAGATAAATGGAGTCGTAATTGTTGCGATGCCAGCCACATAATTTGGATGAATCGGTGTCCAGCCCAACCTGGGAATTATTTCCATTACCCAGCGACCTGTACGATTCGCAAATTCTACTTTTCTCGGGAAAGCCACAAAGTCATGTGTCAAAAAAAAATAGATGGATACGCCTACACCGATGCAAAATAAAAAGGTGCATACCCATTCAAGATTTTCTTCTGGTTGGGTGGATAGAGCGTAAAAGAGTAGGACAGCCAAGACGATCAACCAAACTTTACTCCATGCTATCCCACTATCATATGCCGCCCAATAACCCATCCAAGCTGATATAAGGAAGAGCGTCAAAAGCCAATCAAAAGAGGTGCCCCTGAAAAGCGCTACCTTGGCTATCACTCGAAGCGCCTGTGGGGCAAAAGCGATTATGATTGGTGGCAGGATGCCAATTTGTGGTCTGAATACCCAAAGCAATCCACTCAAGATCACCATAAACAAATCAGCAAGGGCAAACCAACGACTGGAAACAATTCGACGCAACAATACGGATCTCTCTGAAGCAGTAGATGTGATTAACCAGCTCCGCCAATGGGCGCCCCCTCATCAGAGGAGGCCCAGAACAAATGCTGGAAGCCTACGTTCAGCGCAGTCTTCATGGTGGACCAATCGTACATCAACATTTTTAGATAGGTGAAAAAAGGCCCAGGACGGAAGGCCCACTCGCGGAAGGCTCGCTTCTGCCAGTACAATAATCGTTCGGCAGGCAGATTGGGGTAATCCAAAACTGTGCCTTTATCCATATCGACATGTTCCCAACGTGTACCAGGGCGGAACCAGTTATTTTCCACAACTTCGAAGAAGAATGGCGTTCCAGGATATGGCGCGGCTACATGGAACAGGGCAATATCAAGGGGCAGCTTTTTAGCAAAGTTAATTGTCTCCCGAATGGTTTCCTCTGTTTCACCAGGCAAACCGATGATAAAGTAACCCCAATTCATGATGCCGGCTCTCTTTGCCCAGCGCAAAGCTCGTTCTGCCTTGTCAGGATAAGCGCCTTTGCGAGCATGTTTGAGAATTTGCTCGTTCCCACTTTCAATCCCCCAAGAAATGAGTCGACAACCAGCTTTCCCCATTAAGGTCAACATCTCTTCATCGACAAAATCCACGCGGCTGTTGCAGGTCCATTTGATCTTGATATTTTCTTCGATCATCAATTTGCATAGTTCAACCACCTGATCACGATTTACAGTAAACAAATCCGCATACATATGTATGTTGTTGATCCCAAGTTTCTTCAGATACCACAACTCGTCCATAATCAACCTGGGAGACCGAATGCGTGTCGAATACTGATAGCTTACATGCTTGATACAGTATGTACAACCTGCAGGACAACCTCTGCTGGTAACGATAAACGTGAAAGAGCCCTTAATCATCGGCATGCGATACGTTTCTAAAGGTAATAACTCGTGCATAGGGATGGGCATATCATCCAAATCAGCAATAAACGGGCGCGGAAAGTTCAATACGATTTCATCCTTGTTCCGCCATGCAATTCCTTTAATGCCATGCATATTGACGCTGCCATCCTCATTGAAAGAGGGCTTATAGGATGGATCCTGCTTTTCGAACATCATCTTGATCTCAGGAGAACGTTCTTCAACCTTTCCCTCAAGATGATCGAGAAGATCACGGATCGTGAGGTCAGGTTCGCCAACCAGGGCAAAATCGAGGCTGGGATATGGACGCATAGTTTCCCTCGGGATGGGCGTAATGTGCGTTCCAAAGGCAATAGTCTTTGCACCGCGCGCGTGAGCCAAAAAGCAACCATACATATCATTCTCAAGCGTAGGGGCAGTCAATTGTGTCAGATAATACTTCGGTTGATATTTATCCAACAACTTCGTAAACTCAGACCAGCCCATTCTCTCGGCATTGCAATCCACAACTTTTACCTTGTAAACGGGATGCAACAAAGCTGCCATTTGTGCCAAAGAAACCTGGGGCCAGACCATGTTTTCACGCGTACGTCTTCCCACACGATGCTGTGTACGAATCCATAGTCCGCCGTCAGGTGTGGGAGGGTTGACGAGCATGATATCAACTGCCTCGTCAGAACGCGGAGCTGCAAGGAGTCCATTACGAACGATAGTATCTGCATTGGGGAAATCCACCATGCGGAGCCTCGGCACCTGCCGGCTTCCTAAATTCACTGATTGGGCTTCATTTGTAGCCATAGTATCTCTCCTCTAAACTAGTATTTTTAAGATCACCGCTAGGATTAACTCAAACCCATATCCTGTTTCGTCAGGATTTCCCTCTGATTTAATTCATCCAATACCCGCAATAACAACCAGTAAATCACAAGTTGAACACCTACCAGAAAAATTAATGCACTACCCAGAAGGTAAAACCACAGGCGTTCGATCTCCCAACCACTTACTCCCAAAATAAAGGAGACTATACCGATTGCAAGACCAGCCAATAAAGCTAGAATGCCCATCCAACCAAATTGCTGATCCAAGGGGGTTTTGAAAATGGGCTTGCCAAACAAACCCTGACGAATTGGTTTTTTATAAAATAATCCGACCAAATAATTGAAAGTTATCCCCAAAGCAAAAAGATCAATCCCGGCAATTGTAGAAATCAAAGCAACGAATAGGGCGACAACTCCCCAGGGGCCAAGTGATGTAATACCGTTGAGTCTCACAACCACAAGCCCCAAGAAGATCATAGCTGCCATTCCCAGTCCTGCCAACCCCAATAAGCCAAGTATTCTGACCGGGTTATACGACAAAGCAGTCCAAACCATGCTTTGCAGGAAAATGCGCCCATCACGGATTACACTCAATTTTGAACGACCAACCCGCTCACTATACGGGATTGGGATCTCACCAATTTTTAGCCCTTCATGTAAGGCACGTGTGCTCATCACAGGAGTTAGGTTCAGACCGTCGGGAAGAGGATAAATCTGCTCAAGGATTTCTCGTTTAAAAACGCGCATCCCACTGGCACTGTCGGTCACCTTTTGACGGCCTAACAGTGTCAGTAATGTAGCAAAGAAGAAATTGCCAATCCGCCGTGTAAGTGGCATTTTACTATCCTCGCCGGCCATGCGGGAACCAATTACGAGATCTGTCCCATCCAAAGCAGCTAGACACAATTGGGGAAAATACTCGGGTGGGTAGGTTCCATCCGCATCTAGAAAACCAATCAGTTCGCCAGTGGCTTTGGAAAAACCTGTTTTGAGTGCCGCGCCATACCCCTTGTTTTGCGGGTGCTGGATCAGTTTCACACCTTCTATCTGCGAGGCTACCTCAGCCGTCCGATCTTTTGAGCCATCATCCACAACCAAAAGTTCGAGCTGGTCTACGCCAACTTTTTTCAAAGCGGGGCTCACTGAAAGCACGCGCATGGCGATTTCAGCAATGCCGTGTTCTTCGTTATATGCAGGAATAACAACAGATAAGACGGTCATAAATTTCCTTCCTTGAGCGAGTGATAAATCTTTCGATTGGATTTTCTGATGCTACCATCAATCACCTTGATTGGTTTTGCAGGAACCCCTCCCACAACGGTATGCGGTGGAACGTCCCTGGTTACAACCGCACCTGCGGCGACGACGGCACCTTTACCTATTCTTACGCCGTCTGTCACGATGGCACCAGCTCCAAGCCAGACATCATCTTCGATAATGATGCCTTCAGCCGTAATACCTTGTTCCACAAAGGGACGATGGGGATCCTCAAAGACATGATTGACTGCAATGATCTGCGTGAACGGCGAAGTATACACACGATCTCCGATTTGTACACCGCCCTGCCCCCGAATGACGGTATATTCTCCGATCAAACTATCACAACCTATCTTGATCCCTGAATTGGGCAGGTTCCGAAAATTGTAAACATGCAATATAGCTCCATGCATGACAATGGTTCCGCGACCTATGTTTATACCCTGTGGACAGGCATGTAAATAAGCTTCCTGGTCTATGTATACACCGTGACCGAGTTTGATGTGGTTGGTATAACGTAAACGTACATTGCTTTCTATTGCAGCAAGACCTTCCATTTGTAGTATCAACCGGTAGAATAAGCCTCGAAATCCAATTCCAATAATTGTTGGTATCCAACCTAGAAAAAATAAAAAGAACTGTTCATAAAAGTATCGAAAAACCGAGGACGCCTGTCTGTCAAGATATAAACGTATATTTTTTAGCATAACTTCCTATCGTTGGTATGCTCCGCCATTCCGACATGCAATGTGCACGTCAGTGCGATTATCAAATTTAGGATTGAAGTCAAATCCCTAATAAATTAACGGAACCAATTGATTATGAAAATGAAGCGTTAAGTCCCGTATCGTACTTATCCAAGAGCATTCTATTTTGAATTATAAAAGTATTTCCAAATCCAATATATTTTTGAATGCGAAATCGAATAGTATAATTGTTCTATGTTTCCTGCAATTTTTCTAGACCGTGACGGTGTGTTAATCGAAAATCGCCAAGATTATGTTCGGGAGTGGTCAGACGTAAAGGTCTTTCCTGAAGCAATCGTTACGTTGACCCGTTCGGCACTAAAAAACTATAAGGTTGTCATTGTCACCAACCAATCCGCAGTAGGCCGTGGGCTCATTTCACTGGATACTGCCAATGAAATTAACCACCGGCTTATAAACTTAATCCGTGAGAGCGGCGGGCAAGTAGATGGCATTTTTATGTGTCCACACAGCCCTGATGATGATTGTGCCTGCCGCAAGCCAAAGCCCGGATTGTTATTGCAGGCTGCAAAGGAATTATCTCTAAACCTGCAACATTCATGGATGATTGGGGATGCCTGGAGTGACGTGCAAGCAGGACAAACAGCGGGGGTAAAACAATCTATTTTGTTAAGGACCGGGCGCGGTACCGAACAGCTGGCTAATCATCGCCCAACGAACATTACAAATCATCTAATTTTTGACGATCTTTCTCAGGCAATTGATGCTATCTTGGCCAGTGATGACAATCAGACTGCGGAAAACGATATTAATCGCTAACGACAAAAACT
Organism: Anaerolineales bacterium; assembly: GCA_034435215.1. Classification (GTDB taxonomy): domain Bacteria; phylum Chloroflexota; class Anaerolineae; order Anaerolineales; family Villigracilaceae; genus JAABUE01. Next base: position 3,737 of record DAOTXM010000113.1, on the reverse strand, counting down.
GGTAGTTTGGCAATTGCTGTCGTGATGTTCGTCTCTGGGTTAATCTGGTCCTTGATTGCTTTTACAATCATGTGTTCCAGCATCAGGTGAATATCTTCGACGTGCTCGATAATATTACTTCTGACGTGAACATTAATATGTACCTTTTGCCCCAAGCGACCACCATCGAAACCGGTAAAGCCAATCGTGATTGCACCGTGTTTCCGTGCCACTTCCATGGCATTCAAGACATTTTTAGAATTGCCGCTGGCAGAAATTCCAATTACAACATCATTGGGTCTGATCAAGTTAGCCAATTGATTTGAAAAGACATTCTCATAACCTTCATCATTTGCATAGGCTGAGAATATTGCCATGTTGTCTGTAAGCCCGATTGCGCGGAAATGCGGCAAGCTATCACTGCGGGTATTCTTTGCCAGGTCACAGACAAAGTGAGTGGCTGTCGAAGCAGAGCCGCCATTTCCCAAAACAAACACCTGGTTCCCTTGCATGCGCGCGCGTTGCAGGACAGCAATAACATCAGCAATCAATTGTGTGGGCAATTGATCGATCGTTTGCTTCAGTGCTACGATGTAATTTTGAATTTCTTCCATGGCTACCAATCCTTTTTTTCAACGACCTAAAAACGCCGATAGTTAAAGATGACCTTGGTTCCATCTGCTTCCAGTCGAAACGGCAATTCCTGCAAACCATTCAATGCTGTTCGAACTTTGCTTTGAAGCTCATATGGAACGTACAACATAAGAAACCCGCCGCCCCCTGCGCCTGTTATCTTCCCACCAAAAGCGCCTGCACGCCGTGCGGCTTCATAGATTTCGTTAATGTGTCCGTTGCTGATCTTCCCGGCCAGACGTTTTTTCAACTCCCAGGATTGGTTCAGCAAATTACCGATAGCATCAAAGTTCCCTTTTTCAATTTCACTTCGGGCTTGACAAGCCATCTGTTTAATCTCTCGCAATTCACATAAATGATCCTTGATATTACTCTTCTGTTCCTTAAGGATCGTGGAAGAACTACGACTTAAACCTGTGAAGAATAAAAGGAAATTATCATTCAAAACTCGTTGCGCCTCTATTGAAATCTTGATTTTATTCGCTTTGACCTCTCCATCAGGCAAAAACTCGAAGAAACGCAAACCGCCATATGCTGCAATGTATTGATCCTGGATTCCAATCGGTTTTTTAAGTATATCGATCTCTATTGTACAGGCCTCATGCGCCAGCCTTTCAGCAGTTACAATCTCACCTTGATAAGCATACAAGGCATGTAATGATCCAACCGTGACCGTACTGGATGATCCTAATCCGGAACCTTCTGAAGGGATATCTCCCATAGTAGTAATCTCTATACCGCGTTCAATTCCTGTGAGGCGGAGAGATTCTCGAATTAATTCGTGGTGGATCTGGTCGACTTCATCGACCATCTCTGTTTGTGTATAACCGATGCGCAATTTGTTATCAAAACGTTCCTTAATTGTCACAAAAATATATTTGTCAATAGCAGAGCTTAAAACACAGCCTCCCTCTTCCATAAAGAACGAGGGAAAATCTGTGCCCCCACCGAATAAACTGACCCGCAATGGCGTCTGGACGATGATCAAAAAGCTTCCTCCAATTTCCTGAAAGGAGTAGTTTTGTTACCTAATATGCTCCACGGCCTTTGAGCACGGCCGGGATTGTCTGGTACAAAACCTGGAGATCTAGCCATATGCTCCAATTACGAACATAGAACATATCCAGACGCACACGTTCATCGTAGGAAAGATCTGAGCGTCCACTCACCTGCCATAATCCCGTAATTCCGGGTAATACGGTCAAAAGGTTCATATCAAATTGCTTATACATAGACACTTCTTCGGGAGAGATCATTCGAGGGCCAACCAAAGACATATCACGTTTAAGCACATTAAATAACTGAGGCAGCTCATCCAGACTGAATTTTCGCAGGAATGCACCAATTCGCGTGATCCGCGGATCGCTCTTAAGTTTGTGATTCCTTGCTAGTTCTTCCTTCAACGCAGGATATTTGGCCAAAATCTCATCACCGTTCGTCACCATCGTGCGAAACTTCATTGCATGAAATTGCTTGCCGTTCAACCCCATCACCAATCTTTTATGAAACACAGGGCCTGGGGAACTGATTTTCACCAAAAAGGCGATTATCAGCAGGAAAGGGCTAAGCGCTATTAAACTGGCTATGGCAAGAACATAATCAAGAATAAATTTCGCGCCATAATCGATGCCGGTCAGGCGAACTTTCTTGACATTAACCAAAGGGACATAGGCAAACTCATTAACCGTCAAGCTGGTTGTAAGAATTTCATACAATCCAGAAGACATACGAATATTCACCTTGTCGGTCACTCCATACCTTCTGAAGATATCCAGCAAATAGTCACGAGTCGAGAATGCACTCGAAGCCAGGATCACTTCGCCAATATTGTATTGCTCAATAATTTCCCCTAGTTTGTCCACAGAACCTAATGAGACCAAGCCATGGAACAAAGGAAAAGTAACTGGGATTTTATTATCCACAAATCCAATCAAATGCAGACCAGAGGTTTCCCATTGAAGGAGCTGTTCTGCAAGCCAGCGCCCTTCCTGATTCGCTCCTACAATTACGGCAGGCGTCAGGAAGAACCCCTGCTTACGAAGAACATAGACAACTCTTCGTAACAAAAAGCGAGCTGCCGCGACGAAAAGAAATGTACTCCCCCAGCTCATCAACAGCCAGCCGCGTGCAATGATCAAAGTAGGATCAAGGAAACCGACAATGACAATCAACAAAAATCCTACACTTGCGGACCGGAATACCTTTGCGTATTCACGGGTCCCACCAAGCAAGTTCTCTTTGGTGTATAACCCATTGGCTGCAAATATTGCAAGCCAAAGGAAAGGCATCGAATAGATCAGCAGTTGATACCGCTCAAAAGAAATGAATGCATTTGGATCAAAATATTGAACAAACAGGTCAAAACGGAAATAATATGCCAGCCAGAATGCAAGATAGGTCATAATTGCATCAGAGACGATCAAGCTGGTGATATAAAGTACCCATTGTACATTGCGGGGGATCATCGCATTGGCATCTTTGATCTTCCTAGATACCGCAACCAAGGGAAATTTGTCGATTTCTGTCCGAATGTTCATAAATGATCACCTTCACAATTTATTAAAAATAAGTGTGGCTGTTATGGGTTTTCCCCATCAGCCATTCCAAGCAGAGAATTTTTGGTGTTTAAGCGAATATGACAATACTATATAGCAAAATAAATTTTTATTTCTTTATAAATTATTAGAAATTCTTAGTATTACAGCGCAAGGTTGCAATGTTGATATGCATTCACTACCAGGGATAACCGAAAAAATGGTTTTGCGAGGGGGCGCACGCCCCCGCGCAAAACCATTTTTTCGAGATTTTCTTGGAACTTTGCGTTGTAATGTTAGTAACGCACGAAATAAGTTATGGAATGCATGAGAGAAATACTGGATGTCGTTTGGGTGTATCCAAATAATCTATATCCAGGACAACCGTAAATAACACAACATACTCTCTCGACTTTTATCGCTGATTAGTTTGACAATGTCAAGTTCGATTATTTGTTCGGGTGTGGTTCAAAATTTTGCGGAGAAGGGGTAAGATAGGGGAGGAGACAGGAGGTACAGAGATGGAAGCAAGAGACCCGAAATGGCAGCGGCTGGCAGATGAGGTGATCAGTGGGATGCACGAATGGCGCA
>DAOTXM010000112.1:0-8839 GCA_034435215.1 Anaerolineales bacterium | reverse complement strand
TGCGCCATTCGTGCATCCCACTGATCACCTCATCTGCCAGCCGCTGCCATTTCGGGTCTCTTGCTTCCATCTCTGTACCTCCTGTCTCCTCCCCTATCTTACCCCTTCTCCGCAAAATTTTGAACCACACCCGGATTGGTTAATTTGGTTGATTTTTGTCCGTTTTGGTGTACAATACTTGAAACCAAAACTTTGTATCAATCTGAGGAGGAACTTATTATGTCAGAAGCCCCTGTAAATCCGGAAGTCACCAGCGATGATAAGCTGTGGGCGGCCCTTAGTTATGTTTTTGCGCCTGTTGTTGGCATCATCATGCTTTTGATGGAAGATAAGAAGGCCCGATCATTCATCAAATACCATTCGGTACAATCCATTGCTGTCTCGATCATATTCCTAATTGTGGTACCAATTGTTGCTGTTTTCACTCTTGGCTGTGGCAGCATTCTCTATTTGGTAATGTTCTGGTGGGCCTATAAAGCTTATCAAGGCGAGATGTTCGAAATTCCTGTAGTTACAAACTTCATCAAAGGACAGGGCTGGGTATAATTTCTATCCAATCGTCGAGGGCCTGCTCATATGAGCAGGCCTTTTTGATTTACGACCTGAAAGGTTGTTTGCAACCTATTTCATCGAACCGCGTAAGTCTGAGTAGCAAACATTTAAAGGAGCACAACATGACCCAAAATACATATTCTCCCTATGGAGACAGCCCCAGCCTGGTGAAAACCATCGCGGTTCTGACGCTGATCAACGGTATCGTCAACATCTTCTGGGGATTAATTGCCACTGCCGTGGTAGTTCCTACGATCATTCTAACCTGCCTGGCGGTATTTACGATCCTGCCCACTATTCTGGGCGTCTTCGAGATCATTTACGCGCTCAAGCTGTTGAACAACCCGCCGCAACCTGTCCAGCCTTCGACCACGATTGCCATCCTGGAAATCCTGTGCGTGTTGACGGGCAATGTCTTCTCGATGATCGTCGGTATCCTCTCGCTGGTCTTCTACAACGACCCACAGGTCAAGGATTATTTTGCCCGCCTTAACGGGATCCCGTACCCGGTTGCGCCTGCAGTCCCCGTTCCTCCCGCGCCGCCCGCTGCTTCCGAGCCTGCCTCCCCCTCGCAAGAGGTTCCTGCGGCACCAATCGAGCCCGCTCCCGAAGTTCCTCCAGCCCCGGAGCCAAAGAAACCTCGCATCCGCAAAGTAGCGTCTGAAGATACGAGCGCAGAATCATAGATCGAGCAGCCGAAACGGGCCTGCAAATCAGGAAATTCTTCCTCTTGACTTTCGCCCCCCTCCCCCGTAGAATGAAATCGTACAAATTAACGGGAACAGGGAAGAGATCCCTGTTCGGCCAGCAGTTGCCCGTCCTGGCATTCCGGGCCAGGGAACTGCTGGCCGAACACCTAGGGACACCGAAGGTGCAAGTCTGGAAGTCAGGCGAAGCCAGGCGAAACTCTCAGGTAAAAGGACCCTGTCCCTGAACTCTCTGGAAAGTCCGTTACCGGACACCGACGGTGCAAGCCCTGAGCGGAGGGTCGAGTAACTCCGAACCTGGCGAGGAGTAAAACAAGATCCGAAGTCGAAGGGCGAATCTCTCAGGTTCATGACAGAGGACGCGCGTTCTATCAACGTGCGTCCTTTTTGATTCGCCAATTCACTATTTATAGAGGAGACTACTATGAATACCCCTGCTAACTTGAAATACACCAAATCCGACGAGTGGTTCGACCCTGCCACCGGCAAGATGGGCCTGACCGACTACGCCCAGGGCCAGCTCTCGGATATCGTATTCGTTGAAATCCTGGTCGAGGCCGGCGACGCTGTGGAAGCCGGGAAGCCAATCGCTTCGGTCGAGTCCGTGAAGGCCTCAGCAGAGACGTATGCTTCCGCCAGCGGGACGGTCGTGGCCGTCAACGCAGACCTGCCTGACAAGCCTGAGGTGCTCAACAGCGACCCTTACGGCGCAGGCTGGATGGTCCAGATCGAGGGCGGCCAGCCCGGCGAGGTCATGGACGCGGCTGAGTACGAGAAGTATTGCGAAGGGCGCGAACACTAGATCAGTAACCAGTGAACAGTGGACAGTAACCAGCCATACTGGTGACTGATCGCTGGTCACTGAATACTGGAGGTAACATGACCTATATCCCCCACTCCCCCAAAGAGCGGGATGCGATGCTGGCGACCATTGGCGTCCAGAAACTCGACGATCTGTTCGAGGCGGTCCCTGCCAAACATCGCTTTCCCAGTCTGAATCTCCCTCCCGCGATCACGGAAATGGAAGCCGCGGCCGAACTCGGCGAACTGGCGCAGGCCAACGAGACCACGCGCGACTTGATTTCCTTCCTGGGCGCAGGCATGTACAACCACTATATCCCTTCTGTCGTGGACCATATCCTGCGGCGCGGCGAGTTCTACACGGCTTACACCCCCTACCAGCCGGAAATCTCGCAGGGCACGCTGCAGGCGATTTTCGAGTACCAGAGCCTGATGTCCGCTTTGACCGGCATGGAAGTGTCCAACGCCTCGCACTACGATGGCGCGACCGCCGCCGCCGAGGCGGTCAACCTGGCCTGGGCGCAGTTTCGCGGGAAACGGACAAGAGTTGTCATCTCACCCACTGTCCATCCGCAATATCGCCAGGTCATCCGTACCTACACCCAAGGCATGGAATTGGAACTGGCCGGGGATAACGCGGAAGCAGATCTGGACACCGGTCCCGAAACGTTGATGGACCTGATCGACGAGAACACCATGCTCGCCATCGTCCAATACCCCGATTTCTTTGGGCGCATTTACGATTACACCAGGTTGATCGAAACAGCTCATGAAAAGGGCGCGCTGGTCTGCGTGGTAGCCAATCCCACGGCGCTGGCGCTCTTCAAGACTCCCGGCGACATGGGCGCGGATATCGTGGTCGGCGACGGCCAGCCGCTCGGCATCCCGATGTGGTTCGGCGGCCCATCGCTGGGCTTTTTTACCACCCGCAAGAAATACGTCCACAAGATGGCCGGGCGTCTGGTCGGCGAAACGGTGGACAACCGTGGCCAGCGCGCCTACGTGCTGACCCTGACCGCCCGCGAGCAGCACATCAAGCGTGAGCGCGCCACATCCAACATCTGCACCAATCAGGGTTTACTGGCCCTGGCTTCGGCCGTGTACCTGAGCCTGGTCGGCAAAAGCGGTCTGCGCCAGGTGGCTGAGCTATGCTACCATAAAGCGCACTATGCTGCCGAGCAACTCAGCAAAATTCCCGGCATGGGATTGTGTTTCAGCGAGCCTTACTTCCACGAATTTGCCCTGTGCGTTGGACAGCCGGTCGAGAAAGTCAATGCACACCTGCTCGAGCACGGCATTCTGGGCGGCTACGACCTTGGGCAGGACTATCCAGCGCTCAAGGATCACATGTTGATTGCCGTCACCGAAATGAACAGTAAGGAAGAAATCGACCTTCTGGTTGAAGTTTTAGCGGAGGTATCCCATGACTGAGGTGACTTTGAACCTTGAACCCAAAGTGGTGGAACCGACCATCTTCGACCTGTCCTCGCCTGGACGCACTGGCGTCTCTTTCCCGGACCCGGACGTGCCACGCTCCGAGCTGCCGAAATCCCTGCTGCGAGCGGACCTGCCCCTGCCCGAGCTGGCCGAGGTGGACGTAGTCCGTCACTACATGCGGTTGAGCAAGTTCAACTACAGCGTGGACGATGGCTTCTACCCGCTTGGCTCGTGCACGATGAAGTACAACCCCAAAATCAACGAAGACACCTGCCGCCTGCCCGGTTTTCTGTTCACCCATCCCTTGCAGCCCATTGAAACTGTTCAGGGCAACCTGGCATTGATGCACACCCTGCAGGAATGGCTGAAAGAGATCAGCGGTTTTGCAGCGGTGACGTTGCAACCCGCAGCAGGCGCGCACGGTGAGTTCACCGGGGTGTTGATCATGCGCGCCTATCATAAATCGCGCGGCGACCACAAGCGGGTCAAGATGCTCATCCCCGATTCGGCGCACGGCACGAACCCGGCTTCGTCGGGCATGATCGGCCTGCAAGTCGTCCAGATCCCCTCCGATGCACGCGGTAATGTGGACCTGAAAGCGTTGAAAGAACAGTGCGACGATACCGTCGTTGGCATCATGCTCACCAATCCCAACACACTCGGCTTGTTCGACGAGCACGTAGAGGAAGTCATCAAGCTCGTGCATGATTGCGGCGGCCTGGTCTACGGCGACGGCGCCAACCTGAACGCGCTGCTCGGCATCGTCCGCCCCGGCGATCTGGGCATCGATGTGATGCACTTCAACCTGCACAAGACCTTTGCCGTGCCGCACGGTGGCGGCGGACCCGGCTCGGGCCCGGTCGGCGTGGCTGCCCACCTGGCAGACTTCTTGCCCGGGCCACTGGTCGGGGTTCTGGAAGAAGGCGATGACGAAATCGCGCCATTATTCGGCTTTGTCACACCCGAGAAGTCGATTGGCCGCATGAAGGCCTTCTACGGTCACTTCGGCGGCGGACTGGTACGCGCCTTTACCTATATCGCCATGCATGGACCGGAAGGATTGCGCCAGATTTCCGAATACGCGGTGTTGAACGCCAATTACCTGCTGGCGCGCCTGCGCAACACCTACAAAGTCCCGTACGATCGCATCTGCATGCATGAATTCGTGGCGGAAGGCCGTTTCGAGGGCTCGGACGTGCGCGCGCTCGATATCGCCAAGCGCTTGATGGACTATGACTTCCACCCGCCCACGAACTACTTCCCGCTCATCGTCCATGAAGCGCTGATGATCGAGCCGACCGAGACCGAGAACAAAAACACCCTCGACCGCTTCGCCGACGCGCTGATCAAGATCGCCGAGGAAGCCAAGACGGATCCCGAACTGCTCCATAACGCGCCACAAAAGACGAAGTTTGGCCGCATGGACGAGGTCAAGGCAGCGCGGGAGCTGGTGCTGTGCTGCTGGCTGCCAGAAAACTATTCCGAATAACTTTAAAGTAAACGTTCCCCACACATTCCTAACAAACACCCTCCGACATGAGGTCGGAGGGTGTTGTTCTTTTATCCCGATTTCAAATAATCTGCTCACTTCTGTGTCCAGAACATCACATCGGTCATCTCACAGCGGGTGCCATAATCCCGGTTCGTGCCGGAAAGAAGCGTCGCCCCGTATCCGCCCCGGCTGGACTGGTCCGCGGATAGAGTGTATTCCGTCACTTCCCCATTGACCGAGACAAAGGCGCTTTGTCCTTTGACGGCTACAGCAAAGTCCGCTTCAGCCGGATTACCAAAATTTGCACGACCCGAACCTCTTGTTTTGCCGACCAGGTAAACGTTCGAACCCCTTGCCATCAAGAAAAGGATCCGTGACTTATCCAGAAAGACCGCATAATGATCATCATTATCCTGAATCCCGAAAATAAATCCACAACCGGATTCATCTGAGGTAGCCAGGGCGGTCGACCACTTAAAATGCGCCTTGAACACAAAATCCGAAGTTGCATCATCGTAAGGCCACCACATATACCAACCCAGCTGCGCCCATTCCTCTTTGAATGGAGGTAATTCGCTGATATTCCCTTCGGTCGTTTCGACATACCCTTTCTCTTCAAAGGTTTGGAGCAGGCTTTGAAATTCGTCCACACGCTGGGTTGCGGCCACATCGGGCGTAGCGGTTGGCTTGGGTGTTGACGTCGGTTTTGGCGTGTTTGTGGGCGTTGGCGATGGTAATGGCGTATCAGTCGCTGGCGGAATTGTCGGTGTTGGCACTGACGTTGCTGGAGTCGCCAACGAACAAGCCAGGACAGCAATTACCAAGACTATTGGGGCATATACGAATGGATTTGACTGCTTTTTGAACATTTTCCACCTCCCGGTCGATTTCATCTTTCATTTCAATAGGACAAAAATAACACATAGTTAATTATGCCACAAGTTGAGGGAAAATATCACCTGTATTTTCAATATTCACTCCTGGTGCTTACAGATAAAAATTTAGTGGTGGTCTATTAAGAAATGATAATCATTAGCGCGAATTTCGCAAAATGGGCAAATACCGCGAAAAACTTTAATGCTATCGTGTAATTCGCTTTATCTTGCCTTACAATTGTGATCGTTCAAACACTTGTTGCAACTACTCAGCCTGTCTTTAGAATGGATGCAAAAACGCGGAGCATCATTACGATGAATGCTATTCAGCAGGCAATTGGATTTATCGATCATTTTGTCCAATGGGCAGCCGCGCAATCGGAAATTTTAGCAGTGGCGCTCGTGGGTTCCCATGCGAGAAATGCCGCAAGGGAAGACTCTGATGTGGATCTGGTCATCATCACGGATGAGCCGCAGAAATATCTCGCGTATACGGAATGGACAGGGACATTCGGCATCGTTGCAAAACAACAACGCGAAGATTATGGAAGGCTTACGTCACTGCGGGTTTGGTACCAAAATGGCTTGGAGGTGGAATACGGCATTACCACTCGCGCCTGGGCACAGATTCCGCTGGATGAGGGAAAGAGGCAAGTTATTGAAAATGGGATGAGGGTATTGTTCGAGAGGGCCATCCTTCTCAGCCTGCATGAAACACTTCGCGCACCCTCCACGCGTTGACTCACTCCACAAACATGTCCGCCGAGGCCTACATCCCGCCGCAGACGCCGCACTGCGACCGCAGGGAGTGTCGAAATGGATAACCGCCCCCTGCCCGAACTACGCGAGTGCGTCGCAACTTGCCAAACAAGACGAGTCCCATCGTCCAGATTTATCCGTTGACGAAGATTCTCCTGTCAGTCGGGTGCGACGCACTCTCTCGGTACGCACCTCCCCACGGACACACCCGCCGCAACCCACAACCCGCTGCTTGTACTCAAATGGCGATGAGCGCGGGGCGTTGTTATATGGATTTAAGTTCAGATCACGGCTTTCGTTGGCGTAACTTTGTGTAAAACACTTTCGCCCTGTCAAATTTGGCAGGGCGATATTTGTTAATCGGATAACATAACGCATTTCGGGTCTATCGCTCGAACTTCACTTCGGCAGATAGGTTGTCATCTGTCATTATGCTCCACAGTGATGACAACTTTTCCTTGAGCGTGTTCTTTTTCAAAATACCAGAGAGCTTCAGCAGTTTTACTCAATGGGTAACATCCATCGATAACAGGTACGACCTTTCCGGATTCAAGAAGTTCCTTTATGAAAGCCAAATCCTTTGGAATCTGCACTAACGACACGACATACGTTTTCTGGCCGCCAAACTTTGAAGCCTGCCGTCCCTGGCGCGCAGCCTGGATGAGCTGAAGCATGGAGCCTCCGGCGACGACATAGGTTCCTTCGGGCGTTAATGCACGCAGATAAGCTGAAATCGGATGATAGCCGTTAACGGCCAGAATCAAGTCATAACGTTGCCCATTGCATGTGAAATTTTCCCGCGTGTAATCAATGACATGGTCTGCCCCAATCGAGCGAATCACATCCAGATGCCTTGTACTGCACACCGCTGTGACTTCCGCACCCAGCGCTTTGGCAATCTGGACTGCGAACGTTCCCACACCACCCGATGCCCCTTGAATTAACACCTTTTGTCCGGGCTGAACCTTTCCTTTGTCACGTAATCCCTGCAAGGCAGTCATCGCTGCTACAGGTACAGCCGCAGCCTGCTCAAATGATAGATTGGCTGGTTTCAGCGTGATTGCATTTTCATTGGCGCAGACATACTCGGCGAACGTGCCACGACCGGTTGCGCTGGATAAGAATCCAAAGACCTCATCGCTTGGCTTAAACTGCCTGACGTATCTGCCGACCGCCTCGACCCGCCCGGCGACATCAGCCCCAAGTATCTTGTTTTTGGGTTGTAGAAAGCCTCCCGGCACCAGGCGGATAAAGAACGGTCTAGCCCTAATCATACGCCAGTCACGGGAATTGACTGACGCTGCATGAATTTTAATCAGGACTTCATCATCCTTTGGAGCGGGTTTTGCTACCTTCTGGAGTTGAAGAACATCCGGCGAACCGTATTTTGTGCGAACAATTGCTTTCATAAGTGTTTCTCCAAGGTGATGACGACATTCCCCTTTTTGTGCCCTTTTTCGATATACCGGTGAGCTTCGACGATCTGTTCCAGCAGATAGTATCTATCAATGAGCGGTTTTATCTTTCCCGCCTCAATAAGTTCTTTGACTAAATCTAAATATTCAATACCTATCTTTGGTGTTCCATCATCGACTGATACATATTTTCCGTTCGGTGCCAGCGCTTTTTTGCACTGTAGTTTCGAACTGTATCTTTTTCCAACGGCATCAAAAATAAAATCATAAGATTCGCCTCTATCCGCAAAATCCTCTTTTGTATAATCAATTACCTTATCGGTTCCCAAAGATTTCACTAATTCTAAATTAGTGGTACTACATACCCCGGTAACTTCTGCGCCAAAGTGCTTGGCAAGTTGAATCGCAAAAGTACCCACTCCTCCGGCAGATCCAAAGATCAGCACTTTTTGTCCGCTTTGGATATTTCCTTTTTTGAGATAATACAAAGCAAGAGTTCCTCTGGAAGGGACAGACGCAGCCTCCTCATAGCTTGCATTGGTGGGCTTTATTGCCACCAAACCATCGCCAGGCATAAACAATCCGTCTTCACGCATGCAAGCGTACTCGGCATAAGCACCAAATTTTCTCCCGGTAAACGCGAAAACCTGGTCGCCTTTTTTAAATCGTGAGAGGATTCGGTAATTCATTTTGAGTAAGAGGGTCTCTGACGGAAGTAGAATTGGTTATCCAGACCACTACAACCGAGAGAGACCCCCATGACAGATTGTACAGCACTTTCAAAAACCACGGGCACATTCT
>DAOTXM010000111.1:0-2157 GCA_034435215.1 Anaerolineales bacterium | reverse complement strand
AACATGGTCCCGCAAGAGGCGGTGGCGGAGGTCATTCGCGGTATCCTTGCGGGCATTAAAACCTGATGGTATAATCCGCCCGCTTGACATGGTGCCTGTAGCTCAATGGCAGAGCGCCACACTGTGGATGTGGATGTTGTGGGTTCGACCCCCATCAGGCACCCTGAGTCTCCCCTTCCATGGGGAGACTTTTATATGAGCGCTTGTCCCATCGAGGGATACTGTGGTTTCAAACTCCAGCTGGCACCCTTGAGCGCCCTCATCTGGGAGGGCGTCTTTCATTAGCGGGTGAACGAGGATTTTCGGGTTTGATGAAGAGGTTACTATGTTTGGTTTATTCAAGAAAAGAGAAGAGGTTTTCCAAAAGTTGATCGAACAGCAGGCCGAGATTACCTATCACGGTTTGCAGATCCTGGAGAAACATCTTGCCAATCCCAGACCGGAGCTGGCAGAGGAGCTTTCTCTCAAGGAGAGCGAAGCCGACGAAGTCCGGCGCATCCTGATCGATGAGCTCAACCGTACTTTTGTCACCCCTTTCGACCGGGAGGATATCTTTGCTCTCTCACGCTCGATCGATGACGTTTTGGACTACGCCTATACGACCGTCAATGAGATGGTGATTCTGGCTGTCGTTCCAACGCCTTTCATGCAACGGATGGCCTCGTTGCTGAAAGATGCGGCTTATGAGATCTACCTGGCGGTGCAACGCCTGCCCAAGCACCCAAAGGTGGCGGTCGACCATGCAATGCGCGCCAAAGCCCTGGAGAACCGTGTCGAAGCGGTTTATCGGGAAGCCATTGCCGACCTTTTCAATAGCGCGAACGATATCGAACACGTGGTCGAGATGTTGAAAAAACGTGAACTCTACCGCCACTTGAGCAATGCAGCCGATCGGGGGGATGAGGCCGCCAATGTCATCTCGGATATCGTCGTCAAGAAGACATAGAAACCTGATGCCACCAGAATTGATTGCTATCGTCGCCCTGGCGTTGGTCTTCGATTTCCTGAACGGAATTCACGACTCCAGCAACATCGTCGCGACCATGATCTCTTCCCGCGCGTTCCGTCCCCAAACGGCGTTGATGTTGACCGCTGTTTCGCATTTTCTGGGGCCATTCATCTTTGGAGTAGCGGTGGCAAAAACCATCGGTGACGAGGTTGCGGAAACCAGTGTGTTGACTCTACATGTCATCACAGCCTGCCTGGTCAGCGCAATTGTCTGGAATTTATTGACCTGGTTCCTGGGTATCCCCAGCAGTTCTTCCCACGCCCTGATCGGTGGACTGATTGGCGCTGTTGCCGCAGGAGCAGGTTTTGGCGCCATCAAGATCAGTGGACTGGAAAAGGTTTTGATTGCGTTGTTTACATCCCCCCTCATCGGTTTTGTCTTGGGTTTCATCCTGATGCGCGTGATCTTATATCTGGCGCGCGGGGCAACGCCCGGGATCAATGAATTTTTCAAGCGCGTGCAATTGATTACTGCGCTGGGAATGTCTTTCAGCCACGGCACGAACGATGCACAGAAAACGATGGGCATTATCACCCTCAGTCTGGTGATCGGCGGTGTCTTACCAGAATTCAAAGTACCCATTTGGGTGATCACTCTCAGCGCGGGCGCCATTGCGTTGGGCACTGCCCTGGGCGGTTGGCGCTTGATCAGGACGCTGGGGGGCAAATTCTATAAAATTCGACCGGTGCACAGTTTTACTTCACAATTGACATCCGGGCTCGTCATCCTGACGGCCTCGCTGTTCGGTGGACCTGTCAGCACCACGCAGGTGGTCAGTTCTTCTATTATTGGCGTTGGCTCGGCAGAACGGCTGGGCAAGGTGCGCTGGAGTGTGGCGGGCGATATCGTCACCGCCTGGATCGTCACCATCCCGGTGACCGCGCTACTCTCAGCGGGTGTCTACATGTTGCTGGTCAAAATCCCGGTTTGAGCCGGGATTTTTTTATACTGCTCTTCAGCGTTGCTCAAGGATTTAGTTTGCTACCAGCCCTTCTAACATTTGACATTATTTGGGGGAATTCCTGCAAGATTCTGAAGGAAATTAATTGACTTTGTCTTTTTTAAATGCTAAAATAACGATAATCATAAGCTATGTAAATCTGTTCTTTCGTCATTCATCATGTCCGTAAAGCCTCAGGGGAGAATGG
>DAOTXM010000110.1:0-3026 GCA_034435215.1 Anaerolineales bacterium | reverse complement strand
GCTGATCGGGCTTATGTGATGGAGAATGGACGTATAGGCATGCAGGGAAATTGTGATGAACTACTCCAGAGCGATCATGTAAGGAAAGCCTACCTGGGGTTGTAGCCCGGGAGCCTGAGATGAAACTAGATGGTAAAGTAGCCCTCATTACGGGAGCGGGTTCTGGTATAGGCGCCGCAATTGCTGAGCGGTTCGTTGCTGACGGAGCGAGAATATGCATAACCGGCCGCCACCAGGAGAAGCTCAATGAAGTAGCCCAATCATTCCCAGAAGGGACAGTATTGACATGCGCCGGGGATGTGACTAGTCTTGAAGATGCAAAGCGAATGGTTGAGACGACGCTCAAATTCACTGGCAAACTCGATGTGCTGGTGAACAACGCAGCCATAGATCCGGGGGGTACAACCGTCGTTGACATGGAGCCTGAACTCTGGCACAGGGTCCTCGATATAAACCTCACCGGTCCTATGTTTCTTATGAAAGTTTCCATACCTCATATGATCAAAGGAGGTGGCGGTTCTATCATAAATATTGCTTCGCTGGGCGGCCTGCGCTGCCTACCCGGTATGCCAGCCTATTGTTCGTCGAAGGCGGGCCTCATCATGCTCACCAAGCAGGTCGCGCTGGATTTCGGTCCAGCCAAGATCCGTTGTAATGCAGTCTGTCCTGGCGGCACACGAACGAAAATGTTGGAAAAATCGCTTGCTCCCCTTGGAGAAGTACTAGGGACAGATATAGAAGGTGTTTTCGAGCGCATATCTTCAATGGTTCCCCTCAGGCGCACGGCAAGTCCCAGTGAGATCACCGGCATTTGCAGTTACCTCGCCAGCGATGATTCCACGTTCATGACGGGGTCTGTTCTTCTGCTCGATGGAGGAGCAGCGATTGTCGATGTTGCCGGGGCTGCGCTGACCAATGTCGGTGTGAAGTGGGGCGTATGAAAAAGAATTCAGCAAAGGAGGTACACAATGCCACAGGCAGAAGGTACAACGAATTATACATATGAGGATTATGCGTCGAAATTAGCAGTTAATCGACTGCCCCAATCAATCGCATTGGCAAATCAAACGATGAGGATCACACTTGACTCAGGGATATCCTTTAAGCTCGAATTCACAGATCGAAACAAAGTCATATGGCAAAGCGGTGACGAAAGTGGTACGGACTGGTGCGAGGTGGTGGAAGTTGCACCACAAACCTATTTCATAGACATGACGTTTACCCTTCAGCCCCGACAATCTCAAACTTTTATCGTTAACGTTCAAACGCGGCAAGTGCTCGCCGTCCGCACGATTATGCGCAAAGGTGATGTTGGCAAAGAACCCCGGGCGGTCCATGAATTCTGGCCCGGAATATTGGG
This sequence comes from Anaerolineales bacterium, assembly GCA_034435215.1. Classification (GTDB taxonomy): domain Bacteria; phylum Chloroflexota; class Anaerolineae; order Anaerolineales; family Villigracilaceae; genus JAABUE01. The sequence goes on along the minus strand of DAOTXM010000110.1, from coordinate 1,666 downwards.
TGATCCAACCATTTTGCCTTTAGGACGCAAACCCGGGCAAACTCGTGATCTCATCGGCTTGCGGGGACTCTATGATTATGGTCCCGAACAGGTTGTCGAACATATTTACCTGAATTCAGAGCGCTATGCCTGGCATGGCATTATCGGACCGTTACGAGGTCAAGGCGATGTTGACATGTCCACCGTCTATAAATTTGACGATAATCAATACGTCTTTGCCTTTCGCGAATTTGGCCTGCCTGTTTCCACTGTGTTCTTCTACAACTGGGATCAGATGAGATTAACAGGCAAATTCTTTGCCATTGGTGAAGACGGTGTCATTGCCAATACGCCTGCCGGTGCTATTATCAAGAAGCTGTCGATGGCCTTTTATCCCCTCGACATGCAACCTATATAAAGCCTGGCAAAGCAACATGAGGATAAAAACCTTGAACAATACTTGTTTGAAAATCCAAGTTGGAGGTGGCTACAAATGACAGACTACAAGATGTTAAATGCTAAAGTGCAAGAATTGGCAAATAGAAAATGGGATGAGACGGCAATTAAAACCAGAATCAAGAATCTATCTGAAAATGGAATCCCCAAAAAGAAACTTGATCCCCAAGAGTTGTTGGCCAATAAAGAAGCGATCCTCGACCGGGTGCAGTTGCGTGCGGAGGAATATAACTACATGCTCAAGAATTGCGCACAGGGAACCGCACTTGCGCTGATGGAAGAGTTTGGTCTGGGGGGGATGGAGATCATCAAAGCCTTGACGCCTTTTCCGGGTATTGGTGGTACTGGTGAGATTTGCGGTGGTATCACCGGAAGTCTGATTACCTTTGGCCTTTTCTTTGGCAGCGATGACCGTCTGGATTATGAGGCTGTGAACGACACGATTGCGACCTCTCAGAAATTCATGGCTTTCTTTGAAGGCAAGGTAGGTCACCTGTATTGTGCTGACATCATCGAAAAGGTGATCTTGGGACATCGCTTGAATCCCGGGGACAGCGAGGAAGCCATGTTCACATTTGCGAGTGAGAAAGGCTTCGAAAAATGCGGTTTGCCACCCGGGATTGGTGTTCGATTGGCTGCTGAATTTATCATCGACAGCATGCAGCCGCGCTGATATCCTTGCTTAAAATCTGATGCCAGTAAATAATGTGTTATCAGGTTGGAGAAAATATGGAAAATCGAACAAATACAACGCGAAAAGAACAGGCCGAGGAGACCAGGAATCGTATTTATACCTCCGCCATCGAGCTTATGGAGGAAAAGGGATTTGGAAATTTCACCATAGAAGACATCAGCAAGAAGGCAGGTGTTTCTGTAGGAGCTTTTTATCATTACTTTGATTCAAAGAACGATATTCTAGCTGAGATTTTCTACCGGGCAGACGACTATTTTGCTACCAAGGTGGTTAATTCACTTAGCGAGGTGAGTATCCCTGAACAGATTGTCGAATATTTTGACTATTATGCCAAATTCAACGTCGCCAGCGGAGTGGAAACTACACAGCAACTCTTCAATGCGAAGATCAAATTCTTCATTGAGGAAGGGCGACCGATGCTGAAAATCCTGGAGGATTTAATACGCAAAGGGCAGGAGAAGAATGAAATCCGCGGGGATGAAGATGCCAAGGAATTGGTAAGGTACCTGCTTGTAATGGCGCGTGGCGTTGTCTTTG